>NZ_LUUK01000155.1 GCF_001644025.1 Methylomonas koyamae | reverse complement strand
ACGCGGCGCGTGGGAACGAGGAGAATTCCGAGTTTTTAATGCATTAGAGGTTTTTTTTTCCTCGTTCCAACTCGGCATGTGGAAACGAGGGAGATGGTGGGTAAATTTGCTCAGCTCACATTAATCATCAAGGTATGTGGACATTGCCTGGATTAGCTAAAAATTAATTTTATACTCATCATTGAACTCATCGGAATGTTGATCGCAAAAGTCATTATGGTATTTTGCAACCCAAGCATATTTGGACCAAATCGAAGGGTTTCCTCTAGATTTGGCTAATTCCGCTTCTACTCTAGTTTTGTGACTTCTAACATCAGCGGATATTGGGCAATATTCCTCTTCAGCAATCATGACACTATCAAGATAGTTTAGGAACAATCGACCGTCAGTATCCTTCAGAATATCTCGCTGATACAATTGGGTCCCCAATTTATCACGGTGTTTCTTGATCTCATCTGCTGCCGATTGAGTGAAAATAATTCGAGGGTCGCGGGCGTCTCTATTCTCACCTTTGTATGCATCCATAACAGGTTTTCCGAAAACCACCGTTTCATCAATATAAATATCGCCAAAAGAGATGGCCCCACGAATAAAAAAACCTTCTATAATCATTGTAAGCTGGAAGTGTTTCAAACAATCAAAAGCCATTTCAAAACTCCATCTTGGGTCTTTTCCAATTGGCCACCCCATCACGATATTGTCGGTAAAACCTTTAAGAGCATAATCTTGTTTACCCACTGCCTCAACGAGCAAGTCGTCCTCTGGGCGATGTTCTAAGTAGGTTCTTCGTGCATACTCCAAAGCCTGATGAAGTTTTCGCAGCATTTTTTGCTGATCTTCGGAAGAGATTGACTGTCCGACAATTTCCTCATATCCCAGTATGTCCATAAATACATATAAGGACTGCTGCAAAGTAGGTTCTTGATTTTCGATATGATAGGGATTTAACGGCATTTGAATGAATTCCAGGACCGTAGGATGTGCTGAACGGAGTGAAGCGCATCGGTAGCGAACGATGGGCTTCCTATTGTCGGCAGCATCCTACAACACAATTACAATCCTAGCTTTCAAAATCATCTAATAGCCTTTCATCTCGCGAGGGGGTGTTCCCGTTATTTCACCCCGAGCATCGCAGCTTTTGGTGAGACAAATCGGCAGGATGGCCGATTTGCATGCGTAGCACCCGGAGGCGAGATACATGGATGTATCGAGTGAGCAGCCCGCAGGGGAGCGGCAGGGAGAGCCTGCCCCGCTTTTCGGGTATGCCGCTCGTTTTCGGAAGAGGCTGGGAGCCCCTACGAAAATCCTCGCCAAAAGCGGATGCGGGCCTATATTCGGGGGTGTTTTAGGGTTGCGATAGTGCTTCGAGCAGCAAATCTTTTCGTTCGAGCCTAGTTCCGGCGGGGGCCGTTTCGCCCATTGATGATTTACCGCGCCACCGTCCGATAGCTCAAAGTCCGGATGTTGTCGCCGACTGTAAAATCGATCCGTATCGACCCCGTGGTTGTAAGCAGCGTCCGGCGCCGCATGTCTAAAATATCCGTCCAAGTCTCGGAAAAACGCCGAACGCCGCCGGACGACTAGGCGGCAGCGGTCGTTGAAGTTTCCGGTTGCCGTTTAGGGAGCAACTCGGCTCCCCGATTAAACGCCAACGCGAGTCCGAACGACGTCAGAATTTTTAAAAGTCGACGCGGACCGAGCCCATTAGGCTGAGCGGCGCACCGAATTGGATTTGATTGGCGCTGTTGGTGCCGACGAAGTACGTTTTATTCAGTATATTGTCGGCGTTCAATTGCGCGGTGACTTTTGATCCGCCAATTCTGGTTTGGTAGCCGGTCATCAGATTCAGAGTAACGTAGCCGGGTACTTGATAGGTATTCTCCGGGTTGCCTTGTCTTTGATCCACGGCCACCAGGCCCGCGCCTAATTTGAATCCTTGCAATTGGCCCTGTTGAAACTCGTAGGTGTTCCAAACGCTGCCAAAGTGTTCCGGGGCCGCGAACAAACGGTGGCCCTGATTGCCGATATTGCCGTCGCTATCGACATCCTTGGTGATTTTCGCGAACGGCATATAGGTATAGGATGCGATCAGGTTCCAACCGGGCAGGATTTCACCGGTACTGTCGAATTCGATACCGCGGGTTTCCGCGCCTCCTAACGCGCGGTAGTAAAAGCTTCCGGGAATGGACGTCGGCAAGTTTTGCTGTTTCAGGTCGAAGTAGGACAGGGTGGAGCGCAATTTGCCGTCGAGGAATTCGGTTTTTACGCCGGTCTCCCACTGTTGTGCGGTTTGCGGCGGCAAATTATGGCCGTCGGCATTGAACGAGCTATTGGATACCCCGAAATTCTCGGTGTAGCTGCCGTACAAAGACAGCCAGGGCATGGGTTGCCATAAAACCCCACCGCGTGGATTGACGCGGTCTTCGCCCGGCGAATCCAAACCCGAGACGTTGTCGCGCAAGTTGGCGTTGTCGTAACGCAAGCCGCCCATCAAGTGCCAGCCGCCCGGCAACGTAATCTGGTCCTGAAAATATAGGCCATACCAGGATTGAGTTTGCGAATAGGTAAACTGCGCCGCCGGATCGAATCCCGGCGTCGACGTTTGATACACCGGGTTAAACAGATTGTTGGGCCACAATGCCGAGGAATTATTGATGTTGGCCATGTACCGGACGTTCATATAGTCGAAACCGAACAATACGTCGTGCGTTAGCTGGGCATGTTCGATTTTGCCGAGCAGATTCACGGTGGTGAAATAGTTTTCGTTGCGCTGCTTCGGAAAACTAATGGTTTTGAGATTGAAGTTGCCGTCCGACAATACCGGCTCGAAGGTCGCGAAGCTAGTGTAGGCGTTGTCGATGTCGACGCGCTGTGTCAGGAATTTATTGACGATTTTCCAGCGGTCGTTAAATTCGTGCGACCAATTGACGCCCAGCAATAGACTGTCGCCGTTCCATTGGCTGTTGAAGGGTTCGGCTAGATTCCGATTCCTGGCGACTTGCGCGGGCCGATTGCCTATAGGCGGAATGCCAATATCTTGAATCGTGTTGAAGTGTTGGTATTCGAGTTCGAACGATGCTTGGGTTCTCGGACCGATATTCCATTTTAAGACCGGTGCGAAAAAGACTTTATCGGTATTGACAAAGTCCCGATTCGATCCGGAGTTCTCGTACGATAAATTTGCTCGATAAAGCAAGCTATCGTCGCTGGATAGCGGGCCGGTGGCATCGACCGTTGTCCGATAAAACGCATACGAGCCAAATTGTTGTTGTACCGAATAATAAGGGGTGGATAGCGGTTGTTTGGTGACGATATTAATCACGCCGCCCGGCTCCGCTCTACCATAAAGTAGCGAGCCGGGGCCTTTAAGAACCTCGACGCTTTCTAGATTGGCGGTTTCGCGTTTGGTGGAGGCCAGAGCAAAGCTGATCGGCATCAACGTGCCATCCCGATAATAATTGGTGGTTTGAAAGCCGCGAACCATGAAACCGTCCGAAGTCTGCTGGTTGAATCCGCCTTGAACCACCCCGCTGACGTATTCCAGGGCTTTCTCCAGACGCACGGCTTGGCGGTCCTGCAATACTTGCTTGGACACCACTTGTACCGAAAACGGCGTTTCCATGATTGGCGTATCGGTTTTGGTGGCCGTCGACGCATTCGGCAACTTGTAGTCTGGGTTGAATGGGGCCGTCGCGTCGTAGATCGCTTTCCCGACTATAGAAACCGGCGGCAATGTGTCGGGGGCAGGCGTGGTGGGTGTCTCGGCGGTTTTATCCAACGTCACCGTGTTTTGGTCGATGAAGCGGAAGCGGTAGCCACTGCCGCGCAATAGACGTTCCAAAGCCTGTTGTGGCGTCATTTGGCCTTCGATCGCTTCGCTGTTCAGGCCGCGGACTTGGTCGGCGGTAAACAGGATTGTCAGGCTGGATTCGCTGGCGAATTTCATCAGCGCGTTGTTTAACGATTGAGCGGGAATGTGGTAAGCGCGCGGTAGTGCTTCGGCGCGTGCGGAGTCGATGCTATACGAGCCTCCGACAAAAGCGGCCAACAACGCCGTGGCGCAATTCAGCATGACGTTGTGGTTTCCGCGGCGTTTCGAGTGATTTGCTGTCACGTTCTCTCCAGTAGTGGTATGAATCTCCCTATACAAAACGCACGACTAAAAAAATCGTCTCAAAAAAGTTGGCGCGAGCGGATGTGAACGCATCGATCAGCGGTTACGCCGGTATTCAGCGACGCTTGGCGATGGCGGCTGGCCTGGGGAATCGCCATTGCAACCCGGGTGGTAGCATCAGCGGTGCAGGATCGTCAGCCAAGGTCCCAAGTCGGTTTGCCGTAAATGAAGAATGGTGCGAACGGCGGATAAAATCCGATCCGGCTCGCGTAACGGAAATACGCCGGTTACGCGCAATTTTGCTAAGTCGGCACCGGCGAGCAGAATGCGCCCGGAGCGGTAGCGTTCCAAATCCGCAATCAGCTCGGCTAAAGGCCGGTCGTTGATGGTTAGTTGCCCCTGCTGCCAGGCCGTGGCTTGATCGAGATCGGCCGGTTCCGCGGCGGCCAGCGCTTGGCCGGGCCGATAGTCGAGTTGTTGGCCTTCGCCCACTTCGCGGCGGTCGCTGGCACCAGCGCTCACCGCCACCGCGTGTTCCTGCACGAGGATGCGCGTCTCGCCGCTTTGGCTGACGTAGACCTCGAAGATCGTGCCTAAGGCGCGGACGGTAAGATCGCCGGCTTGCACTTCGAAGGGCCGGTTTCGATCGGCGGCAACCCAGAAACGGGCTTGACCGCGATACAGTTTGAGTCGTCTGACCGTAGCGTCGGCGTCGACCGAAACAGCGGTGTCTGTGTTCATCAGCAGTCGACTGCCGTCGACCAGTTCGATCTCGCGCTGTTCGCCGGTCGCGGTGCGATAGTCGCTACGACAGCTGTCCAGCCAACGGCTGACTAGCGGTGAGACAGCCGATACCGCCAGCAGTAGGGTCGCCGCGATCGCCAAACGTTTTACCGCAAATATGGTGTTTGACCAGCCGCCGAGCCGGCGCGGGCCAAGCGCGACGAGCTCGGCGCCGGGGGCGTCATGGGGGATCGATAGTGCCGGTGCGGCGCGAGTTTCCAGCGTGGCTACCGTCGTCATATCTTGAAAGACTTGTTCGACGGCGGCGAGCGCTTCCGAGTGTCGGTAATCCTGAGATAACCAGTCGGCGAAAGCCTGTGTTTCCTGCTCGCTCAAATCGCCGGCATTCAAGCGGATCAGCCAATGGACGGCTTGTTGCTTGGCGGCGGTTAAACCGTCGGTATCGGGGCCAGGCGCGGCTTGCGGTACGGTGGTCATGGTTCCAGTTTCCGCGTGCAGTGGGCTAGGGCTTGTTCCAGCAGGCGGCCGACCTTGCTGCGCGAAATGCCCATCCGCTGAGCAATTTCCAGGTAACTCAAGTCCTCGACCCGGTTTAACAGAAAGGCGGTGCGGCAATCGGCGGGTAGCTCCGCCAGCGCGGCTTGCAGCGCGGCGTAACGTTCTCTCGAAATCAAGATCTTCGAAGGCTCGTTACCAGCCGGGTCGGCTACGGTATCGGCATAGGTATCGCTGTCGGAGTCGGCGAGATGCTGATTTCGAACATTCAACCGGCGCTGGTAGTCGATTGCCAGATTCACGGCTATTCTAAATGCCAGCGCCCTGGCATTGTCCGCCGGTGCCCGAGTCATGCTCTGGTGCAGGCGCAAATAGGTTTCGTGCGTCAGATCGGCTGCCGCCTCCGGACATTTCAAGCGATTGGTGAAAAAGGTCTGAAGTTCAAGCGCGAAGGCCTCGGTCCACAATAGCGGAAGACTGGCGGATTGGCTCATGCGGCTGTACGGTGGCGGGAAAGGTCGTTGGCTGATAGTGGGCGCCGACGATACCACAAGTGTTGCCGTAAAGTGTCGGCGGTTTTTACAGTGTCAGGTAAGGCGATGTGGTTTGGATATTAAAGTATTGAAATTATTTTCAAAAAATAGTTGGCGTATTTTCTGCTTAACAAAACTTGGTCGCAGTGGCGGACGGTTTCATTGATGGGATATTCGGAGATTTTTATGCAATTTAAGTTTGGCGGAATACACAAAGCAATATTGGGGGCGACGCTAGGCTTGATGTCGCTGACCGCGGATGCGGCACATCAAATCGTTAACGTTGCCGGCACAGCCGGTCCTTGGAATTGGGAACTTGGCGGCTTGAACGGCGATTACGCTTACGGTCTCGGCGCGGACGGTAGCGATGCGATTCCGGATTACACGCCTCCGGCCCGGTTGAAGCTGGCCGATATTGGCATCGGCGCGGGCGATTCAATTTACATTACCTACCTTGACGGTCTAACCAACGCGTTCGGCGATGTGCCGAACGTTAATAATAACGGCCATGTAGGCAGCGTATTCAAGGACGACGAGTTGGGCTCCAGCGGCCAGGTGTTACCTAGCTATTATTACGAAAGCGAATGGGGGAAAAATCAGGATCCGGACGATCCGGCGCCCTACGGTCTGTTCTTGCAATCCCTGGTCGGTGCTTTGACCGACGACGGCGGCAATATCGTGCAATTGTTGAGCGTGGGCAGCGTGATTAAATTGGATAGCGGTCAGGGCTTTGTATACGGCATCAGCTTCGAATTGCCGGTTGGCGCGACCTATGTGCAATTTGGGCTGAACGACGATATTTTCGGTGACAATACCGGTTCGTTGAACGTGTGCGTGAGTAGCGTCGACGAGGAATGCGGTACTTCGCCGGTACCCGTACCCGGCGCGGTTTGGATGTTCGGCAGCGCCATCGCCGGTCTTGCGACGTATCTGCGTCGGCGCGTTTAAGCGGTATTGAAGTGTCCCGCAAAACCGCCGCCGATGATCTCGCGGCGGTTTTGCGGTTAGATATAAGCAAGTCGGACCGGGGAATAGCGGTTCTAATCGATACAGGTGGGCTCGACCGGACGGGGGCGATAGTCGCGTCTGAATTTTTCGAATTCGGCGATAGGTAGCGGTCGGCTGGTCAGATAGCCCTGATACTGATCGCAATCGCGGCTGCGCAAAAAATTCAATTGCTCCGCAGTTTCGACGCCTTCCGCGATGACCCGCATTTTTAGCGTCTTTGCCATCGCGATGATGGTTGCCGTAATTTCCATATCGTCGGCGTGGTCCGGAATGTCCTCGATAAAACTCTTGTCGATCTTAATGACGTCCAGCGGAAATAGTTTCAGATAGGCCAGCGACGAATAGCCGGTGCCGAAATCGTCGATGGACAAGCCCAGCCCTAGTTCGTGCAACTGTTGTAGGATCTCGATCGCTTCCCTTTCCCGTTTCATCAGCACACTCTCGGTCAGCTCCAACTCTAGATGTTCCGGCGGAAATCCGGTCTCCCGCAGAATGTTGCCTATCGCTTCGCCGATGTCGCTATGCAGAAATTGTTGAGACGATAAATTCACCGCCAACTTTATCGGCGCCAGCCCCCGGTTCAGCCAGCGCCGGCCTTGTCGGCAAACCTCTTGCAACACCCAGTTGCCGATGGGCACGATCAATCCGGTTTCCTCGGCGATCGGTATGAAACGCGACGGCGAGATAATTTCTCCGGTATCGGTTTCCCAACGCAGCAGGGCTTCCGCGCCGACCAAATGGCCGCTGGCGATGTCGATTTGCGGTTGAAAATACACGCGCAACTCGCGGCGCTCGATGGCGAGGCGTAGGCGGATTTCCAGGTCCATCCGTTCGCGGGCCGCGCGAGTCAGATCTTCCGAGAAATATTTGAAACAGTTGCGACCGTCGTTTTTGGCTTGATACAAAGCCGTATCGGCCTGTTGAATCAGTTCGTCCGGGGTCTGACCGTGTTCGGGAAACAGGGCGATGCCGACACTGACGCCGATTCTGACTTCGTGACCGCTGCTCAGGCGCCAGATTTGGCTTAGCGCCGCGATAATTTGCGAGGCTACTTGGGCGGCCGCTTCCGGTTGGGGGATTTCCTCGAGCAACACGACGAACTCATCGCCGCCCAGCCGGCATATCGTATCGCTGTTGCGCAAACGGGCGGTGAGCCTTTGCGCGACCAACTGCAACAGATCGTCGCCCGCCAGGTGGCCGAAACTGTCGTTGACGTCCTTGAAGCGGTCAAGATCCAGCATCAATACCGCCATCACGCCGCGCCGGCGGCGGGTTTGGTCGATACTGTGACGCAACCGGGATAGGAATAGCATCCTGTTAGGCAGTTGGGTCAGCGGATCGTGGTGGGCCAGAAATTCCAGTTCCTTTTCGGATGCTTTCAGTTTGGAAATATCCGCGAACACGCCTACGTAATTGGTGACATCGCCTTGGCCGTCGCGCACCGCGCTGATGCTCAACAACTCGGGAAACACTTCGCCGTTCTTACGGCGATTCCAGATTTCGCCTTGCCAATGATCGGTGTTGGCCAGCGTTGCCCACATGTCGCGATAAAAATCGACGTTGTGGTGGCCGGAGGCGATGATTTTCGGGGTCTTGCCGATCACCTGCTCCGGCGAGAAACCGGTAATGTCGCTGAAAGCCTTGTTGACCAGCTGAATCTGCTTGTCGGCGTTGGTTATCATCACGCCTTCCCGAGTACTTTCGAACACGGCGGCGGCTTGGCTTAGCCGGTCTTCGTTAGCCTTGATTTCGGAAATATCGGTGACGGTTCCGACGTAGCCGCACAAGTCGCCGGAATCGGTAAGCTCCGGCTCGGCTCGGCAAACCACCCAACGCGACTCGCCGTCGCCGAGTTGGAAGCGGAATTGTCGGTAGAACGGTTCGGCCAGGCTGACGCATGCTCGCCACGCGGCGGCGACCTCGGCGCGGTCTTCGTCGTGTAGGCCGTCGATCCAGGCGTCGCCGTGGGAATGGCTGAAGGACAGGCCGGAAATTTCGCACCAGCGAGTATTCACATAGTCGAAGGCGCCGGTCCGATCGGTACGGAAAATCCCGACCGGCGCGACCTTGGCCAAAGTGTGGAACAGCAACTCGCTCTCTTGCAGCGCAATTTCGGCTTGTTTGCGAGCGGTAATGTCGCGCAAGCCGATGACGAAGCCGGGTTTGCCTTCCCAGGTTAGCGGCGTAGAGCGCATTTCCGCCCAAGCCAGGCCGCTGGGCCTAATCAAATTAATGTCCTGAAAATGTAAATGACTGTCGGCGACCGGAATCGCCAGCATCTGGCCGGCCAACTCGCCCCGTTCCAACAACAATTCGGCGGCTTGATTGGCGTAGATGACCTTGCCCGACGGATCGACGACCAGCACGCCGTCGGTGATGGTGTCCAGGATCAGGTTGAGCTGGCTAAGGGTTTGCGGCATGGGGTCCGGTAAAAGCGGTTTTAGACGATGACGGTTTGCGCGCCGGTACTTTGAGTCTGGGTAGTAATCGCGGCCATCACCGATGACATGCGCGACAGGTCGCCGAGCAACTTCAACACCGGTTTCGGTAAATCGCGGACCAGCATCGGCGTCGCGAAGACCTCCTGTTCCAGCGCTTTTTCCGGCATTCCTAGCACTTCGACGACATCGAACACCCAATGGCCGGGTTCGTAGATACCGGTCAGCACCGCGCTGATTTGTTCGACCAAGCGGCGGGTTTCCGCATTCAGCGACACGACGTACAGCGTCAATACCAGCTTATGGTGGTTGGCTCGGCGGGCTTCGTGATCCTTGGCGATCCGGACCACCTGGGCGATGTTCTTGATTTGCGAGGCCGACAGCGGTTTGCTGGCCAGTTCGAACTGCAGACCCTCGTCGTGGGCGGCCTTGAGCTGATCCATGAATTCGGTGGCGAAAGCGGTCACCAGATAGACGTTCAAACTGTCGTCCATACCCTTCAGGCGCCGTAGCGTTTCCACGCCGTCGATGCCGGGCATCCGCAAGTCCAGAAAGATTAAGTCCGGGCGCAGGCTTTGCGCCATCGCGATACCGTCTTCTCCGCATTCGGCCTCGCGTACGTTGTAGCCTTCGTCTTCCAGGATCAATTTGAAGGCGCCCCGTACCGCAGGGTCGTCGTCTATTACTAAAATATTGTTCACCATCGCTAGTCCCGCGTTAAAAGTGAGGAAATTTTAACCGCATGCAACAGCCGTCACCAGAGCGGCTCTCGACGCTGATAGTGCCTCCGATGTCCTGGATCAGCCGCCGCGTTACCGACAAGCCGAGGCCGGTGCCCTGGCCCGGCGGCTTGGTCGTAAAAAAGGGGTCGAACATTCGGATTTGCACTTCGTCGGCGATACCGGAGCCGTTATCGGTTATCGTCAACTCTAACATCTTTTCCGCGCTACGCGCTTGGATATCGATGCGCGGATGCTCGCTGCCGGCGAGTGCGTCGCGCGCATTGATCAACAAATTCACCAAAATTTGCTGTAGCGTTTCGGCGGTGCAAGCGATCGGCGGAAGGTCGGCCGGCGAGTCGACATGCACCGCGATCGCGAATTTGCGCAGTTCGCCTTCGAGCAGCATTAGCGTTTGCTGCAACACTTCAGCAAGCGAGCAACTCCCGGTTTGCGCCGAACGGTTGTGCAAGAAAATCAGCATGTTGGAAACGATGGCCTTGATCCGCTGAATTTGTTGCAAAGCTTGGCCGAGCACTTCGCGGGACTTGGCGTCTTCGCAACGTTCCGCCACGTATTCGACGAAGTTCATCACGCCCATCAACGGATTATTGATTTCGTGGGCCACGCCGCCGACCAGGGTGCCGAGCGCGGACAGTTTTTCCATTTGCAGCATATGGTCCTGATTATCTTGCAATTGGTGGTAGGCATGGCGAGTTTGCTCGACCAGTCGGGCGTTTTCCAGCGAGATGGCGGCTTGCGCGGTCAGTAATTCGGTCATCGCGATTTTTTCCGACGTGAACACACCGTCGGCCAAGCGGTTCTCCAGATACAGCACCGCGCCGAGTTCGTTTTGTTTGACGACCGGCAAGCACAACACGGAGCGCAAGCCCAGCGCGACGACCTCCGGCGCGGTTTGAAACTCGCCTTCGCTGCCGGCGTCGCGCAACACGACTTTTTCGTGAGTGCGAGTCACGTAATTGACGACGGCCCGGCAGATGCCGCGCACTTTGTGTAAGGGCGCGTACTCCTGGCGCGGCGCGCGCTTCTTACCGACATGTTGCTCCGCGGCGACTACCCATTCGTCCTGCTGGCGAATCAACAGATAACCGTGCTGCGCGCCGGAGCTTTCGAGCACGACGGTCATGATTTTGCGCATTAATAGCGGTAAATCGATCTCGGCGGACAGCGCCAGCGCGGATTTCATCAAGTAGCCGATATCCAGGTTAGGGAGTTTTGAATTCGGCGATTCGGATTTGACAATCCTGGCGCCCGTTTCCGGGGGAACGTAGCGGTGCCGCTCCTGTAGTTGTTGGTTTTTAAGATCGGCCCGGCACAGCCGGTAGTGACGGCGAGCCTCGCCGTAATAGAGTTCGGCATCGCCTAAGTCGTGTTCGGCGATCAAATCGGCCAATGCTTCGTAGACATGGCCGGCCAACAGCCCGTATTGCTGGCGGAAGCAGTCGGCGGCAGCATCCAGATACCGATTGCGTGCCTCGCGGACATCGCCGCGAAACCGGGCAATTTCGGCCTTGGCAAAACTCAGATAGGGTTGCAACAGCGGCCCCAGACCGGCCCAAGTTTCCAACTGTTCCAATACCGGCGCGATTTCGGTTTCCAGTTCCAACCAGGGCGGCGCGTCGGCTTGCCGTAAACGGTTCAACAGTCGGTAGACATACCACAAGCGTTTCAGCACGTTATCGGTCAAGCCGTGTAAGTGGCGCTCCACTTGGTCCAAGGCCTGGGCCGCGCCGGCATAATCCCCGAGAAAATAACGGGCGAAGCCGAGCAACGCATAATAGCTGCCGGAGGCCGCGACGTAACGATGGGTGTCCCAATCCGCCAGCGTGGCGGTCATATCAATCGGCTTGCCGCCTTTCATCGGCGCGATCCACCCCGCCAGAACGGCTTCCGCCAAGCCGACCGAGAACGCCAGTTGATTCTTGCGGGAGAATTGCAGGCATTCGTCGGCGGCTTCCTCTATCCAGCGCAGATTCTTGCCTTGGGCCTGCAAGTTCCACATCAGCGGACCGTAGGATAGCCCGGCGTTGTACAAGTCTCCGCAATTGCGACCGCATTGTATGGCTTGATGAGCGTAGTCGACGATGTCGGCCGGGTGCGAACGGCTGTGCATATTGCACCAGACGATGCCGTTCATGCCGCGGGTGGCGCCGAAGGTATTCGGATATTTGGCGCACAGGTCGCGCGCCAGATCTTCGTAACGGAAGGCTTGCTCGAAGCGACCTTGCTCGCCCAGATTCAAACCCATGATCGAAAACGAGTAGATCACCGACTCGTCCATGCCGCCGCCCAAACAATGCTGGGTGGACAGCGCGGCCGATAGGTAGAGTTGCGGCACCAGTCCGCACATATACAAATCCGGAATCAATTCGGCGTAAAAGGCCAGTTCGATTTTATTGCGGCGCTCCCGGGTAAACGGCATCGCGGCGATTTTGCGCCAGACGTCGCCTTGAGCTTCGATGTCGGCCGTCAAACTTTCCATTTGACGGCGAGCGTCGTCGGCATCGGCGGGCAGCGATTTGCCGAAATACGCCAGGCCGCGGTTGGCGGTCGCAATCGCCTGTTGAAAATTGCCGAACGAGGATAGCGAGGTAGTCTGTTCGGCCAGGGCTTCCGCCTTATCCAAATCGCTGACCGCGTGTTCGATCAATTGGTTGAGCAAGGCTTCCGAACTATCGTAACGACCCCGCATCAAGTCGGTTTTGGCCAGCCGTTGGTAAATTCGGAAGGTCAGCTCGTAGGTCTGCGTCCAGCAGTCGCCCGGCAAATAACGATGGGCCATTTCGAAGAATTCGTTGGCGGCTTCGCCAGCCAGCGCATCCAGCGCTTTATTGCCGGCGTGAAAATTGATTTCCGCCAGCCAATAGCGGGTGCGGTCGTCGGGCGAGCTGGGTTTGCCCTGGTTTAAGTGCGCGGCGATGGTGAACAAATGATCCATGTGCGTCAGTTCGGTGCCGACCGTGTTTGTACCGAGCAGGCGCTGACCGATGCGCCAATGAATCGCCCGGCGCGCGGCCGGATCGACCTGACGCAGTACCGCTTCTTGTACTCGGTCGTGGACGAATTGCAGATCGGATTTGTTTTCCAGCATTAATCCAAGACTCAGTACCGGCTTCAGGTCCTCGAACAACGGTTCGATGCGCAATTCCAATACCTTGGCGATTTCGTCGGCACTGAAACGATTGCCCAGGCAGGCGCAATAATCGAGGATACGCAAGGTCCGCTCGGGCAGCTTGCGGACCTTGGCGCTGAATAGCTCGACCACGTTGGCAGGCATCCGCGTGTCGCGGATGCGTTGCATGTCCCACAGCCAATGCCGATCGGCGTCGATGCCGAGTAGGCCTTCGTTGTATAGCCAGGCCAGACTTTCACTGACGAACAGCGGGTTGCCCTCGGTCAGTCCGGCGATGAATCGAGCGAGAAGGGCGGTGGCTTCCAGAGACGAATCCAGAATGTAGGCCACCATATCGTGGCAGTCCGGCTCGCTCAACGCGCCGAGGCGAATTTCGGTCAGCGGGCCCTCGGCTTCGCCGACCCGGCGGATCAATTTCGTCAATGGGTGGCCGGCGTCGACTTCGTTGTGCCGATAGGCGCCGAGCAACAATAGAAACGGGTGATCGCGATGGTTGGCAAACAGGTTTTGTAAAAAATCGAAAGTCGCGCTGTCGCACCATTGCAGGTCGTCAATGAAAAGCACCAGCGGATTGTCCTCGCTGGCCAGACAGGCTAAAAATCGGTCGAACAGATTGTTAAAGCGTTGGCGCGCCTCGACCGGCGGTAACGCTGGCGGCTCGGGTTGCGGTCCGATGATGAAGTTCAGTTCCGGCACCACCTCGGCGATGACGCCGCCTTGGTGTTCGACCGCTTCTAAAATCCTGGCCCGCCACTGTCGTACCTGAGCGTCGCTCTCGGTCAGGAAGGTGCGGATCAGGTTGCGCAAGGCCTGGATCAGCGAACTGTAGGGAATGTTTTTCTGGTATTGATCGAACTTTCCGGACGTGAAGTAGCCGCGATTCTTTACCAAGGGTTTTTGCAGTTCCTGAATCAGCCGGGTTTTGCCGATGCCCGACAGGCCGGAAATCAGTACCGATCGAAATCGACCGCGCATCACCTCGTCGTATTCGCGTTGAATGGTTTCGGATTCGGTTTGCCGTCCGACCATTTTCGAGATGAATATCACCCGGCGGCTACGGTCGTGGCGGCCGATCGCGAAATTAGACACCGCGCCGTCGCGGCCGTATTCGCTCTGACAACGCCTGAGGTCCGCCAGCAGTCCGGCGGCGCTTTGGTAACGTTTTTCCGGTTGCTTGACCGTCAGTTTGGCGACGATCTCGCTCAGCGTTTCCGGTATGCTCGGGTCGAGTTCGTGCAGATACTCGGCTTCCTCCGCCAGGTGGGAATGGATCAGTTCCAACGGGTCTTCGGAGACGAACGGCGGCCGGCCGCCGAGCAATTCGTAGAATACGATGCCCAGCGAATACAAATCGGTGGCGAAATCGACCCGGTAGTTGATGCGGCCGGTTTGTTCCGGCGACGTGTAGGCCAAGGTATGGCGAACGAATTGCGGATCGTAGATGAAATGACTGACATCGCGGATATCCAGCGGCGTGATGAAATCGGTCAGCCGCAAGCCCAGCGTACCCGCATGCACCAGAATGTTGTGCGGCTTGACGCCGCCGTGAGTAATGCCGCAGTCGTGAACGGTTTGCAGGATGTCGGCGAGTGGACAGGCCAGCGCGAAAAAACTGTCGAGACCCGGCGATCCTTGGGATTGCACCCAGTCGCTCAAGGTTTGGCCGGCGAACCACGGTTGGACGATGAATTGTTCGCCCTCGTCGGATTCCAGCGCCAGCGGCGTGCTGACGCGCGGGTCGTGCAACACCTTCAGACGTTCGATTTTTTGCCGCAAATGCCGGGATTGATCTTCCCAACTAGACAGTAACTTCAGGTACTTGATGACCAGCGGATACTCGGGCACGTGTTTGTGGTAACCCTTGTAGACCGAAGCTTGCAAGCTTTCGCCGAGTTTCTCTGTCAGTACGTAGGCGTCCGGTTGCGGAAGGTGGTTCGAGTGGACATTCATGGCCTATCCGATCATGCGTTTCGGCAGCGAGTCGCGGCGCTTAACTTATAATGTCTCGGATTTTGTAACCGAGAGGAGATGCGATGGCCGCCACCCAATCCACGATGATGCCGCTGGGCACGATAGCGCCCGATTTCGAATTGCCGGATACCGTGACCGGCAAGACGTATCGCTTGCAAGACCTGCGCGGTAATCAAGGCACGTTGATTCTGTTTATCTGCAATCATTGCCCCTACGTGCTGCACGTCAAAGCCCAATTGATCGCGATTGCCGGCGACTACGCGAGCCGGGGCGTCGCGACGCTGGCGATCAGCGCCAACGACGTTGTCGCCTATCCGGACGATGCGCCCGACAAGATGCGCGAGCTGATGGCGGCCTGGGGCTACCCGTTCGCGGCCTATTTGTACGACGAGACCCAGCAAGTCGCCAAGGCGTATCAAGCGGCTTGCACGCCGGACATTTATCTGTTCGACGCCGATTTGGCCTGCGTTTATCGCGGCCGGCTGGACGCGGCGACGCCGAAAAATGGCGAGCCGGTGACCGGCGCGGATTTGCGGGCCGCGCTGGACGCGATGTTGAATGGCCTTCCGGTCGAGGCCCGGCAAATTCCCAGTGTCGGCTGCAACATCAAATGGAAGCAGGACCACTGAACGCGAGATTTTCATCCGGCAAGCGCGGCTGGCTTAGTGTTGCTGGTCGTCGAATTGTTCGACCATCAAATCCAGTTCGCGGCTGGATTCCGAAACGCTACCGGCCGCTTCGCTGGCTTGAGTCGCATGTTCGCTGGTTTGCCGGGACAAATTGCCGATGGCTTCGACGGTTCGAGCGATGCCCTCGGAGACCACGTGCTGTTGCTCGGCCGCGCTGGCGATCTGCACGATCATTTCGTTGATGTAGCCGACCGATTGCAGCGTTTCGTGGAGCAGGCTAGTGGAGTTCTTGCCATGCTCGGAGCCGGCGGCCGCCATTTCCCGAACCCTGGCCATTTCGGCGACGGCGTTTTCGGTGCCGCCGCGCAGATCGTTGATCATTCGATGAATTTGTTCGGTCGATTTTTGAGTGCGGCCGGCCAAGGTGCGTACTTCGTCGGCGACCACCGCGAAACCGCGGCCCTGATCGCCGGCTCGGGCGGCTTCGATCGCGGCGTTCAGCGCCAACAAATTGGTTTGTTCGGCGATGCCTTGAATCACGTCCAGCACGCCGCCGATATTCTGGCTATGGGTCGAGAGCACCTGAATCACCGCTTCGGCTTGATTGACCGCGCCGGCCAGACTTTCCATCATGCCTATCGTGTCGTTGACCCGCGCAACCGAAGCCTGGGATTTTTGGCTGACATTGTTGGCGGCATCGGCGGCATTGGCGGCGCTACGGGCTACTTCGCTAACCGTGGCACTCATTTGATGGATCGCCGAGGCAATTTGTTCGATTTCCCGCAGTTGCTGGTCCATCGCGGAGCTGACTTGCCTAACCGCGCGATGGGTGGAGTCGGCCTTGCCGGCCAAGGGTTCCGTGGCTTGAATCAAACGGCGGATGATGGTTCGGGATTTGGCTTTCAGCAATTTGATCGCTAACAGCAGTTGACCGATTTCGCCATCGTCGGCGGTGTAGATGCGTTGGGTTAGCGGGTTGTCGATGACTTTGCGCGCTTCGGCGGCGGCGGCGCTCAACGGTTGCAAAAGCAAAGCGGCGGCGGCGTAGCCGACGGCCAGCGCGGATGCCGCCAGACCGGCCGCGACGCCGGGGCTAACCAGGCCGTTAAGGTACAGGATGCCGGCTAGCGCGGTCTGGGGCAGGCCGTAGCTCATCGTCAGCTTCGCTGTCAGAGTGAGTCGGCCGAGGCCCACCGAGTCCGCCTTGCCGGCGTTCATGTTTTCGTAGATTTCCCTGGCGCGGGCTACGGTCGATGGATCGGGTTTAACACGCACCGATTCGTAGCCGATGATTTTACCTTGGTCGAAACGCGGCGTCACGAAGGCGTCCACCCAGTAGTGGTCGCCGTTTTTACAGCGATTCTTGACGATGCCCATCCACGGCTTACCGCTTTTGATGGTTTGCCATAAATCGGCGAACGCCGCCGGCGGCATGTCCGGGTGGCGGACGATGTTGTGGCTTTCTCCGAGTAGTTCGCTTTCGCTAAAACCGCTGATTTTAATAAAATCGTGATTGATGTAACCGATTCGTCCGGCGGTGTCGGTGGCCGAGGTGATGGTGAGTTGGGTGCTGTACTCGATCTCTCGTTGGGTAATCGGAAGATTTTTTTTCATCGTTATCCCTGATCGTTATTTTTTATGGTGGAAGCGGCGAACAAGCGGTGCTTATGCCGCGAGTTAGTATAACCCTCGTTCGAGACTTGTCGCCGGAGGTGCCGGAAAAATTCTCGGGCGCCGATACAGCGGAAAACTCGCGCAAACTGGATGCGTCGGCGCTCCGCGTCACGTTTGAGCGGGCCGTTGGCGAGGCCGGGGCGGCATGGCTTGACGCTACGGTGTTCGGCCCGCTACCATCGTCGGGTAGATCCAGACGACCGTACCGATTTCGTTGCGACGGGGATTTCAAGTCAATGCAGTAGCGCGCTATGCGTTGCGGCAGAGGCCTTACGTCGCCGTCCGCGCGCTTGCCCGATATTTTTCGGCGATTGTTAAAACAACGGTGTTCAAGACCGCAGGTTATGACAAACCTTGGGCGGATCGCCCCGAACTTTGAGAAATCGATGACTAGAGTGTATTGCTTATTGCCGCTGGTGCTCGGTGCTTGTCACGTGTTGACGCCGGACCCAATTGCCCCGAGCGGCGGTTCGGTTCATCACGTCGCGCTGGTGTGGTTGAAGCAGGCGGGCGATCCGGCGGCGCGCCGTCAATATATCGAGCTGAGCCGGCCGTTGGCGAATCTCCCCGGCGTATTGAGTTATCGGCTCGGAACGCCACTGGAAGTTCGCCGCGAGCGGGCCAGTACAGCGCTGGATAAGGGGTACGACGTGGCGGTTTCGGCGACTTTCGCCGATCCCAATGCATTGGAAGCCTTCTTGAAAAACCCTGACTACCAGAGTGTCGCGCAACAGCAATTGCGCCCCCTGGTCGACAAATACAAGGTGTACGAGTTTGCCGAATGACGCTGGCTGACGAGTTAACCCTCGCTTTGCCGTTCACGCCGATTCGGCGACGGCTTGCGTCCCACGTGTTCGGCGCAAGCCCGCGCAACTTTTCGGCGAACCGGACCGCACCTCGCCGCAAAAGTCGGGAAACGAGTGGTTTACCTGACGATCATGAAACCGCTGCATCGCCCCGGCAAATGAAAGTCAGTGGCGTGGGAGCGGCTTTAGCCGCGATTGGCCGCGTTCCGACATCGGATTGTGTGACTGCTCCGGTGACTTTCGTGGCAACCCTTAGCCAACCCCAGTCCTAAATATGCGTCGCATCTATACGTGTTTATTCGGTTTATTGTTGCCAGTGATTTTGCTGCGACTGTATTGGCGGGGAATCAAGGCGCCGGCCTATCGCTTGCGCTGGCGGGAACGCTTGGGAATTTATTGTGGGCCGGTCCGTGGCGGCGGAATCTGGTTTCATGCCGTCTCGGTCGGCGAGGCCGAAGCGGCGTTTCCGCTGATCCAGTGTTTGCTGACCAAGTTCCCTCAATTGCCGGTCTTGGTAACGACGACGACGCCGACCGGCTCCGCTAGAGTGATCGCGGTATTAGGCGATCGCGTCGAGCACGTGTATTTGCCCTACGACTTACCCTGGGTCGTCGCGCGGTTCTTCCAGCGGTTCCGGCCGAGTCTGGCGGTATTCATGGAGAAGGAGCTGTGGCCCAATCTGTTTGCCGAGTGCCGTGCTCGCGAGGTGCCGCTGTTTCTCGTCAATGCCCGTTTGTCGGCAAGATCGTCGCGCGCCTATCTGAAAATTCCCAGCCTGATCTGGCCGGCCCTGGCCTGTATCGACACGATCGCGGTGCAAACCGCCGAGGATGGCGAACGCTTCGTCGAAATCGGAGCCCGATCCAGCCAAGTTCGGGTGGTCGGCAACGTGAAATTCGACGTCACCGTCGATCCCAACACCCTGGCGGCGGGTAACGCCTTGAAAGCGTCGGCATTCGCCGGACGTTGGGTATGGATAGCCGCCAGCACGCATGCCGGCGAGGAAGATATGCTGTTGGCGCAGTATCGGCGCCTGAAAGCTGCGATGCCGGCGCTACTGTTAATGATCGTGCCGCGCCATCCGGAGCGCTTCGGCGTGGTCCAAAAACTGTGCGAAACTCAAGGCCTGAAAGTCTTGATGCGCAGTTCCGGACTGGCGTGCGGGACGGACACCGACGTTTACATTGGCGACAGCATGGGCGAATTGAAATTATTGTATGCGGCCGCCGATGCGGCGTTCGTCGGCGGCAGTCTAGTCGAGGTTGGCGGTCATAACGTGTTGGAGCCCGCCGCGATCGGCACGCCGGTAGTGTTCGGCCCTTGGATGTTCAATTTTCAGGAAATCGCCGACCGAATGTTGGCGGTAGGCGCCGCACGCCAATGCGCCGAGGCCGAGGCGCTTGGAGCTGCGGTGTTGGCCTTATATCGCGACACGGCTTCCGGTCGCGCGATGGCCGAGCGGGCTCGAGACTTTGTGCAAGCCAATCAGGGGGCGACCGAACGGCTGGTCGAGTTGTTGGCCGCCGGGCTGGCCGAATCGGCGGCTGGCCGATTTTTGGTATAATCCGGCCATTTTTCAATGGGTACAGGTAAGAACGCAATGTCGGAAGTTAAAAAAGTGGTATTGGCCTATTCGGGCGGCTTGGATACCTCGGTCATCCTGAGATGGTTGCAAGACGTTTATCAATGCGAGGTCGTCACGTTCACCGCCGACATCGGCCAAGGCGAGGAGTTGGAGCCGGCGCGGGCGAAAGCGCAAGCGGCCGGCATTAAGGAAATCTACATCGACGATTTGCGCGAGGAATTCGCGCGCGACTTCGTGTTTCCAATGTTCCGCGCCAACACGATTTACGAGGGCGAGTATTTGCTCGGCACCTCGATTGCCCGGCCGCTGATTGCCAAGCGTTTGATCGAAATCGCCAACGAAACCGGCGCGGATACGATTTCTCACGGCGCGACCGGCAAGGGCAACGATCAAGTTCGTTTCGAGTTGGGTGCCTACGCGCTACGCCCGGACATTAAAATCATCGCGCCGTGGCGGGAATGGGATTTGAATTCCCGTCAAAAACTGTTGGCCTATGCCGAGAGTCACGGTATTTCGGTTGAAATGAAAAAAGGTAAAACCTCGCCTTACTCGATGGATGCCAACTCGCTGCATATTTCCTATGAAGGCCGCATTTTGGAAAATCCGTGGACCGAGCCGGAAGAAGATATGTGGCGTTGGACCGTGTCGCCTGAAAATGCTCCAGACCAAGCGACCTATATCGAGCTGACCTATAAACAGGGCGATATCGTCGCCATTGACGACGTTCCGCACACCCCGCATCAGGTGATGGAAAAGTTGAATCAAATCGGCGGCGCTAATGGTATCGGCCGCTTGGACATCGTCGAGAACCGTTACGTCGGCATGAAGTCGCGCGGCTGTTACGAGACCCCGGCCGGCACCGTGATGTTAAAAGCTCACCGGGCGATCGAATCGCTGACCTTGGACCGAGAAGTGGCGCATTTAAAGGATGAACTGATGCCGCGTTATGCGTCGTTGATTTACAACGGCTATTGGTGGAGTCCCGAGCGGGCGATGCTGCAAACGATGATCGACGCCTCGCAAGTCCGCGTCAACGGCAAGGTGCGCGTGAAGCTGTATAAGGGCAATGTCATCGTGGTCGGCCGTGCGTCGGACACCGACAGTCTGTTCGACGAAAACATTGCCACCTTCGAAGAAGACGGCGGCGCTTACAACCAAAAAGATGCCGAAGGCTTTATCAAATTGAATGCGTTGCGGATGCGAATCGCGGCGAAAAAGGCGCGTTGAGTGCAACCGGTTAAATGCGGGACATTTTTGGCGAAGCTTGTATAATGCCGGGATAGGCTGACGGCGAAGTTTGCCAGGTCGGTACTAAGCTTCCCGATTAGCACACTAGAACAATAATGAGCGATATGCCTGAGATTAATCCGGATGATGCCAATACCGACAAGCACGCTATTGTCTACTTGCCTGGTGCTCACCGGGATCAGGCGCTAATCAAGGCAAACCGCTTTCTGTTAATGCTGGTGACGGCGTTGACGGCAGCGGTTTTTTTATTGGGTTTGGTTTTGTTGCCTAGACAAAATCTGCTGAACGAGATTCAGAAAAACCAGGCCGTTTCGATGGCCTATGCCACCCAAAACCCGGCGTTATCGGCCGAAATCAGCGCGTTGAAAGGCCAACTTTTCGGCTTGGTCAGTGGTTCGATCGAGAGCAAACTGCGCTCGTTGGAAGACAACATCAAGCGCGGGAGCGTCGCCGATTCCTTGGATACGATACGCGATCTGAAGGGTGACGTAAAAATTCTGGCCTCGTATTCCGGCTCGGGCGACGCGGCTTCGGCCAAGCCCGGCGAAGCGCTTGTCGTCAATCAGGTATTGGTTCAAGAGCTGGAAGACATCAAGGATTTGATCTATCTAACCTTCGTATCCTGTGGCTTGATGATCGCGGCGGTGGCTGGTGTCTGGCTGCGCGGCCGTCGGCGTTTGCCGTCGTATCGGCAGAGTGCTCGTCATTATTTGAGTCGGGACTGAACGCGCGCCTAAAACAGACTAGGTAATAAACTCGGCACACAAAAAAGCCGCCTTCCTAACGGAGAGGCGGCTTTTTTTCGCCTTGGAGCTTGAACTTATTTGCTCAGATAGGCGTAGATCGCGTCGATGGCTTGATCTTCGGTGTAACCTGCTTTTTTGACTGGACCAACTTCCATAATCGCCGCAGTTGCTTTGGGCATGCCGTTTTTGCCTTCTTTTACCACTTTCGTGAATTGATCTTTAGGCAGTTTGCCGGCTTTGATCAGTTCTTTCAGTTGTGGGTTGGATGAGATGTCGTGGCAAGCGCCGCAACCACGGCCAAAAGCGCGCTCGTAGATTTTTGCACCGATTTCTTCTTGTTCGTTAGCCGCTACTTGACCGCTCAGAGCGATTAATGCCGCACCTACGGTAAAAACGAATGATTTTTTCATTGTGTTCTCTCGTTGTGATTAAAAAAAGAACTGCATTGGCAATACAGCTCCTGGGAAATCAAGCCGGTAAAGGATAGGGAGTTTCGCCGGAAAATTCAATCAATTTTCACCGCGAAAGCCGCTCCGAGTCGGCTTGCGCGGCGATTCTTCCAACGAAAACTTAATTTCCGCTGAATTCGGGATTTTTTCACGCATCCCGCGTCGCTGCGGGGTGGAACCATTGCAATTTTTCCCGCAATGTGACGACGCTGCCGACGATAATCAGCGTCGGAGCTTTGAATTCGGCGGCTTCTACTCGCGCGGGCATATTGCTCAACGTGCCGGTCAATACCCGTTGATGACGGGTGGTGCCTTGTTGGACGATGGCGATCGGATGATCCGGCGGGCAGCCGTGTTCTATCAGCGAACGGCAAATCACATCCAAGCCGACCAAACCCATGTAGATGACGATGGTTTGATTTGGTGTGGCAAGCTGGCGCCAGTTCAGATTGATGTTACCGTCCTTAAGGTGGCCGGTGACGAAGGTGCACGACTGGGCGTGATCGCGGTGGGTCAGCGGAATGCCGGCATAACTGGCACAGCCAGCGGCGGCGGTGATGCCCGGAACTACTTGGAACTGGATGCCTTGCTGCATCAGCGTTTCGATTTCCTCGCCGCCGCGCCCGAAGATAAACGGATCGCCGCCTTTCAAGCGGGCCACCCGCTTGCCTTGTAACGCCAGTTGCGCGAGCAAGGCGTTGATGTCTTCCTGTGGCAAACTGTGATTGTTACGCTGTTTGCCGACATAGATTTTGTCGGCGTCGCGGCGGGCCATTTCCAGAATCTCGGCCGAGACCAGTCGGTCGTAAACGACCACGTCGGCCTGTTGCATCAACCGCAGAGCGCGGAAGGTCAATAAGTCCGGGTCGCCGGGGCCGGCGCCGATCAAATAGACTTCGCCGCGCGGAGACTGGGTAGAATCGGCGGCCAAGCTTTCGTTGAGGCGGGATTCGGCTTCGTCGATCCGGTCGGCAAACACTAATTCGGCGATGGGGCCTTGCAAGACACTTTCCCAAAACATCCGACGGCGGTTGGTGTCCGGCAAATGTTGTTTGACCGTTTGTCGAAAACGTTCGGCGAAGGTCGCCAGCCGGCCGTAGGCAGCGGGAATGGCGGTTTCGACCTTGGCGCGAAGCAAGCGCGCCAACACCGGCGAAACGCCGCCGGACGAGATCGCTATCGTTAGCGGCGAGCGGTCGACGATGGCCGGGAAAATGAAGCTGCACAAATCCGGATTGTCGACCACGTTGACCGGAATTCCGCGTGCGTTGGCTGCCTTGGCGACCACTTCGTTGGTGGCGCGGTCGTTGGTTGCCGAAATCACCAGACGCGCACCGTCCACGTCGGCGGCGGCAAAGGGTTTGTGGTGTAATTCGAGGTCGCCGATGCCAATGACATCCGCGCTAATTTCGACGGCAACCACCGTGATTCGAGCACCAGCCTTGCGCAGCAGCTCGATTTTTCGGGCCGCGACGCCGCCTGCGCCGACCACCAGACAAGGTTGATTCTTCAGGTTTAAAAACAGCGGGAAGTACTCCATGGCTCGATTTTCGCGGTGTGGTGTGGGATATTATGGTAATTATTAATTAAACGGCGAGCGAGTCGCGTGAGTTATGATTAAATTTGATCTGGAAGTCGATGCCAGCGGATTACAATGTCCGTTACCGCTGTTGAGGCTCAAGAAAGCGATTATGGAAATCGACAGTGGCGCGGTCGTCAAGGTGATTGCCACCGATCCGGCTGCTCATCTGGATTTCGGTGTCTATATCGATCAAGCCGGGCATATCCCGCTGAAAATCATCAGGGAAGTTGATAAACAGGTGTTCTTTATACAGAAAAAATAAGAGCGATTCAATATTAACTTGTCGGTGGCGTGCGGCGCCTATCGCAAGCTGATGACGGGCCAATGGGCTTGCTCGGCGGCCAGGCGCAATTTTGGGTCTGGGTCGACGGCCACCGGCCGCTCCACCAGATTCAACAGCGGCAAATCGTTGTGTGAGTCGCTGTAAAAGTGGCTGCCGAGCATGGATTCGCCCGATTCGGCCAGCCACTGTTGTAGTAGCGTGACCTTGCCTTGTTGAAAACACGGCGTACCGTTAAAGCGGCCGGTATAGCGGCCGTCCTTCATTTCCGGCGTCGTCGCCAGCAGGTTGTCGATGCCGTAGAGCTTGACGATAGGTTCGGTCACGAAACGGTTGGTCGCGGTAATCACCAGCAAGGTATCGCCTGCGGCGCGGTGCCGTTCCACCAGCTCGTGGGCGGCATCCAACATAATCGGCTTGATCAGCGTTTCGACGAATTCTTCCCGCCAGCGGTAGAGCTGGGCCGGTTCGTGGCAGGCCAGCGGCGCCAGCGAGAAATGCAAAAACTCGACGATGTCCAGCGTGCCGTGCTTGTAGTCTTCGTAGAATTTCTGGTTGGCTTGTTCGTAGTGGTCCTTGTCGACGATGCCGGCGTCCACCAAAAATTGTCCCCACAAGAAATCGCTGTCGTCGGCGATCAGCGTGTTGTCCAGATCGAATATCGCTAAGCTCACGGCCTTCCCGTCTTGATAAAGAAAAAAACGGCCGCCGGTAGCGTCGGCTGCCTATTTATGGAACAATTGCGTCATTAATTCATGATCGCCGGTTGCCGATTTTAGCATTTCACCATCGGTAACCGGGCGGCAAATCATACAGGTTTTTTGACATGATAGACTCGAAAGGATACCGGCCGAATGTCGGGATTATCCTTTGCAATGACGAGGGTCGCGTGTTCTGGGCTAAGCGCAAGGGAGCCAATTCCTGGCAGTTTCCGCAAGGAGGCATCGACGGCAACGAAGATCCGGAAACCGCGATGTATCGGGAGTTGTGGGAGGAAACCGGCTTGCGCGCCGAACATGTGCATTTGTTGGGGCGAACCCGCTACTGGTTGCGTTACAGGCTGCCGGATCGCTATGTCCGCAAAAACTCGACACCCTTGTGCATAGGACAAAAGCAGATTTGGTTCATCCTGAAGTTGATGAGCGACGAGTCCTTGGTGCGTTTCGATTGCGGCCACAAGCAAGAATTCGACAACTGGAAATGGGTCGAGTACTGGTATCCAATGAAGGACGTCGTGTATTTCAAGCGTCGCGTCTATCGGCGGGCCTTGGACGAGTTGGGCGCGTTGCTGGTGGCCAACGATGTCGGCATCAATGCCGAAGGCTATTTATCCGGCCGTTTGCTGGCAGGCTAATAATCGGCCTGCAATTCCAGTCCCGGTTGCTCGATGTCCAGCCGATGGCAATCTGACGAAAATTCGCCGTTGTCGCTCAGCTCGAACATCCGATAACCCGGCGGCAGCGGGTCCAGTTCCAACTTATCGGCGCCCGGTTTGAATTGAAAACAAGTCGCCGGCATCCCCAACCATCTCACCCCCGCGCGATCCGCTTCGAATAGCTGGTGTACGTGACCGCAGGTCACCGCCTTGATTTGCCGGAAACGGGCGGTCAATTCGATCAACGCGTCGCCGTTCTCGATTTTCATTCGGTCCATCCATGGACTGCCGCAGGGCAATGTGTGGTGGTGGACCGCCAATAACGCCGGTTCCGGGTTCGCCGCCAACAGCGCGGCCGCTTCGGCCAGTTCCGGCTCCGTCAGCAAGCCGGCCGGACTGCCGGGTTTTCGACTATTCAGCGCGATGATCTGCCAGCCCGGCAAGGCTATCCTCCTCCCGCAATCGACACTGCCGCCCGCCAGCCATAGCCGCATCAAATCCGGGTCGTCATGGTTGCCGGGCAAGCACAGGCAAGGCGTGTCGCTGGCGGCCAGGATGCCGGCCAGCCGTTGGTAGCTGTCGGGGCAGGGGTCTTGGGTCAGATCGCCGGTCAGCAGGATCAAGTCGAACGGTCCGTGCGCGGTCATCGCCCGCTTCAAGGTTTCCCGGAAATAAAATTCGGTATCGACGCCCAACATTGTCCCGCCGGCCGCGGCGCGCAGATGCAGGTCGGTCAGTTGCAGGACTTTGGCGGTGCTCATTTAGCGCAAGTAAGGGAAATAGGCGAGGCTGTTGGCGTGAACCCGGCTCAAGTCGTCGTGTTCGCCCAGCCAGCGGTAGCCCGAGTGTTGCGCGCTGGGCAACTGGTCCAGCGATAGCGGTAGCCTTAATTGGTAGGCTAATACCACGTAATGCGTACCGATGCCGGGGGTCTTGGCGAAGTTGGTGTCGTACAGATGCGTGAAGCCGCCGAGCAATTGACCTTGCTCAATCTCCAGCTCGATACCGAGTTCGGCCCGCGTAATCCGTCGGAAGGCCTGTTCCAAGGTTTCGTTTTTGAAAATTCGGCCGCCGGGCACGAACCAATAGCCGGCCGCCGGTTCGTTGAGGCGTTCGCCCATCAAGATCGCGTTCGTTTCCGAACGAATCACCAAATCGATCGACACCAGCGGTGTCAGATCGACGACATTCAAGAACGCTTGTTTGTCCAGCATGCGGTTTCCCTAAATCTCAATCCGGATAAAGCCCCGATTATACGATGTCCTTGACCAGCAACTTGGAATTGCGCCGGTAGTTGTAGCCGTCGCGCATCGCGTCCGGCAGATCGCCGAGTTCGCACGGGCTAAAACCGCGTTCGACGAACCAATGCACGGTTTGGGTGCTGCGCACGAACAAGCGCTTGACCGCTTCGGTCTTGGCCTTGGCGGACAAATACTCCAGCAAGCTGTTGCCGCGTGCGCCGCGCCGGTAGTCCGGATGTACCGCCAGACAGGCGATTTCGGCGCTGTTGCCGTCGTCCATTGCGTGGAAGGCGGTACAACCGATGATCAGGCCGTCGCGCTCGATGACGATGTAATCGCCGATCCGCATTTCCAGTTTCTCCCGCGAACGCTTGACCAGCACGCCCTCGGCCTCCAACGGTTTGATCAATTCCATGATGCCGGCGATGTCGTCCAGCGCCGCCGGCCGGATGGTTTCGAAAGCGGTCGAACTGACCAGCGTACCGACGCCGTCGCGGGTAAACAACTCCAGCAACAAGGCACCGTCCACGTGGCGGTTGATCAAATGCGCCCGTTGCACGCCTTGCCGGCAGCTTTGCACCGCCGCGCGTAGCGAGCGGGCCAACGTGGCAGGGAAATCCGGATGGGTTTCCAATAATTCCTCGGCCTGAGTCGTCGTCAGTTGCGGCAGCGGTCGCTGTTCGTCCGGCGATAAGCAGTCTTGTTCGGTCAACAGAATCAATTTATCGGCTTGCAAGGCGATGGCGACCTCGGTGGCGACTTCCTCGGCCGCCAAATTGAACACCTCGCCGCTCGGCGAATAACCGATCGGCGAAATCAGCACGACATTGTGTTGATCGAGCTGCTGGTGAATCGCCTCGTTGTCGATGCGCCGCACCTTGCCGGTATAGCAATAATCGATGCCGTCCAGCACGCCCAGCGGCCGGGCGGTGACGAAATTGCCCGACGCGACCCGAATCTTGGCGCCGGCCATCGGCGAACCGGACACACCCATCGACAGCAAGGCTTCGATTTCGACCCGCACCAGACCGGCGGCTTGCTTGACGTATTGCAAGGTAGTCGCGTCGGTGATGCGCAGATGGTGATGAAACTTCGGCGTATCGCCGCGTTCGGCCAGCCGCTCGTCGATCTGCTGGCGGATGCCATGCACCAACACCAGCCGCACGCCCAAGCTGCGCAGCAACGCAAAATCGTGGATCAGATTGTCGAATTCCGGTTCGCCGACCGCGTTGCCGCCGAAGAAAATCACGAAGGTGCGGCGCCGGTGGGCGTGAATGTAGGGCGACGATTGGCGGAACCAGGAAACGAAAGCGGGCGGTTGTGGCATGGCTGGATCTTAGAACGTATTTGGTCGGATAGTGTAACTCGGCCGGCGCGGAAATGGCGCACGCGACGGTCCTAGCTTTGTGGGAGCGGCTTTAGCCGCGATTCGACACAGTGTCAGCGCTGACTTTTCCAGCGTCCGGCAACGTATTCCAAGGCTTCCTGTATGTTAAGGTCGCGGGTGGCGCCGCCGGTGCGGACGAACAATTTCGGCGTACCGGCTTGGGTTAAAAACACCGGGCGGCTGGCCGGCGAGACGATGACCCGGCACACGTCGCGGTCGGCCAGTTTATGAAACAGCACATGGATCAACGGACACAGGTCTGCGCCCAGGTTGGTCGAGACCGCCGTCATCAGGGTTTGCTCAAATCCGTCTTGATCCGGCTTTTTCAAGGTCTGGAAGTCCTCGGCCAAACCGAGAATCTCGCCATTGTCGGCCACGCCGATCAGCAAGGTACCGCCGACCGCGCTGTTGAAGAAACCCGCCAGGGTTTTCAGAATCACGCCTTCCAACGCTTTATTGACCCGCTGTTCCTGCAAGTCCCAGCGCAGCGACGACTTAAACTCCAGCAACGGCCCTTCGCCCTGGCGGATGATGGTCGGCAAGTCTTTCTCCAACTCGGCTTTCAGCGCGTCCAGGTCCACCAGCCGTCTATGCAGCATTTGATAAAAGCCCAACGATAACAGACCCAGGATCGCGCCGATTTCGGCGTAGAACAGAATCAGATTGTTTTGATTGATCTGGCCGGTCATTACTTCGCCGAATTGGCCCAGCACGAATTCGATCGACGACAGCGGATCGGCGTTGCGCTCGCGCGAACTGATGTAATCGTAACTGGGCGCCAACAAAAAGATGCCCATGCCCGCGCCGATCCAGCCGGCCAGGAAATAGATTTTCAGTTTTTGTTTCCAGATATACAGAAGTTGGAGCAGGAAGCGTTTCACGGGAGCGTCGGGACAGTGGCTGATGCCGGCAGGCGCCGGTCGGTTAGGATAAAGCGGCGGCGAGCGGCGGCTTGCGAATATTGTACTTGCTAGCGTCGTCGGCTCGCCGGTTTTTTGTGCCCGCCGCCCGGTCAACCGAAATCGCTAAGCCGGAACAGCCGTGGGTCGCGTCATCAAGTTGTCCACCGTTGACTCGCTTACATGCCAAGGCGCTTTGTTGTTCTCGGGATGTAATCCCGACGGCTTCGGGTTAAACTTCCCAGCCGCGAGGTGGCTGGCCGGCGTTGGTTCGACGTTGCGCGCCCGATGCCCAATACCGCCACTGAGCCCGATTCTTCAAGCTCATTTCAAGGAATTACCGATGCCATCGATTAAATTCGCCGGCGCGGCATTTGCCGTGCTGTTCGTCGCCAACGTCCAGGCGGAAACCGTGTTCGTCACGCTGGAAAAGGACAATGCCATCGCCGTCGTCGATCCGGCCGAAGGCAAATTGTTGAAAACCGTCAAGGTCGGCCAACGGCCGCGGGGCATCGCGATCAGCCACGACGCCAAGACCTTGTTCGTCGCTACCAGCGACGACAACACGATCCGGATGCTGGACAGCACTACCTTGAAGGAAATCGGCAAATTGCCGTCCGGCGAAGACCCGGAAACCTTCGCGCTGAGTCCGGACGATAAGCTGATGTATGTGTCCAACGAGGACGACGCCGAAGTCACCGTCATCGACATCGCCAGCAAGAAGGCGGTAGCCAAGATCAAGGTCGGCGTCGAGCCGGAGGGTATCGCGGTCAGTCCGAACAACCAATGGACGATCAGCGCCTCGGAAACCACCAACATGCTGCACTGGATCGATACCGCCAACCGGCAAATCCAGGACAACACCTTGGTGGATGCCAGGCCGCGCGCGGTAACGTTCACCGACGACAGCCAGCAACTGTGGGCGACCTCGGAAATGGCCGGCACGCTGACCATCATCGATACCGCGACCAAGCAGATTGCCCAGAACATTAAATTGGAGGTGCCGGGCTTGAGTAGCGATTTGGTGCAACCGGTCGGCATCGCCATCGACAAGCAGCGCCGCTACGGCTATGTGGCGATGGGGCCGGCCAACCGGGTCGCGGTCATCGATGCTCAAAATTACAAAGTGGAGAAATATCTGCTGGTCGGTCAGCGGGTTTGGAATCTGGCCTTCTCGCCGGATCAAAAGCGCTTGTACACCACCAACGGCGTCAGCAACGACATCTCGATCATCGATTTGGAAAACCATAAGGTGACTAAGTCGATCGCGGTCGGCCGTTATCCCTGGGGTGTGGCGGTCAAGCCATGAGCGCCGCGCTGCAAATCGACGGCCTGAGCTTTGCCTACGGCGCCAAGAAGGCGCTGGATAATGTGGCGTTTCAGGTTGAGCCGGGCGAATGCACGATTTTGCTCGGACCCAACGGCGCCGGTAAAAGCACGCTGTTCGCGTTGATCACTCGGCTTTACGACGCCAGGGAGGGACGTATCGCGCTGTGCGGTTTCGACGTCAAGCAGCAAAGCCTGCAAGCCTTGGCCAAACTGGGCGTGGTGTTTCAACAGACCACGCTGGACCCGGATTTATCGGTGACCCAAAACCTGCGCTACCACGCCGCGCTGCACGGCATCGGTAAAAAGCAGGCCGACAAACGGATCCAGGAAGAGCTGGAGCGTTTGGCTATGTATGAACGGCGCGGCGAAAAGGTTAGGCAACTGAACGGCGGCCACAAGCGCCGGGTCGAGATCGCCCGAGCCTTGTTGCACAAACCCAGCTTGCTGTTGCTGGACGAACCGACCGTCGGTCTGGACGTGCCCAGCCGGCAGGCCATCGTCAAACATGTGCACGACTTGGTCAAACAGCAAAATCTGGCGGTGTTGTGGGCGACGCACTTGATCGACGAAATCGATGCCGACGACAGCTTGGTGGTCTTGCACAAAGGCCAGATCAAGGCCAATGGCAGGCTTGCCGAGATATTGAAAAACACCGGCTGGGCCGATCCCGGTCAGGTGTTTCAGAAGCTTACCCAATCCGATAAAGGAGGGACGGCATGAGAATAGTGCATTACTGGCGGGCCACCGCCGGCATCGTCGGCCGCGAACTGCTGCGTTTTCTGCATCAGCGCGAGCGTTTCGTCTCGGCGCTGGTACGACCCTTGGTGTGGCTGTTCGTGTTCGCCGCCGGCTTCCGCGCCGCGTTGGGCATCGCGATCAGTCCGCCTTACGAAACCTATATTTTGTATGAGGTCTACATTACCCCCGGCCTGCTGGGCATGATCTTGCTGTTCAACGGCATGCAAAGCTCGCTGTCGATGGTCTACGACCGCGAGATGGGCAGTATGCGCATGTTGATGGTCTGCCCGCTGCCGCGCTGGTTCTTGCTGTGCAGCAAATTGATCGCCGGCACCGCGGTCGGCGTGTTGCAGTGCTATGCCTTCCTCGGCATCGCCTGGCTGTACGACATTCAGGCGCCGCTGCCGGGCTATTTGTGGATACTGCCGGCGCTGGTGTTGGGCGGCATGATGCTGGGCGCGTTGGGCTTGCTGCTGTCGTCGTTCATCAAGCAACTGGAAAACTTCGCCGGGGTGATGAATTTCGTGATTTTCCCGCTGTTCTTCATGTCCACCGCGTTGTATCCGTTGTGGAAGATCAAGGAATCCAGTCCGTTACTGGCGACCCTGGCCGAGTACAACCCGTTCTCGCAAGCCGTCGAACTGATCCGCTTCGCGCTGTATGAGCAGTTCAACCAATTAGCGCTGGTCTTTACCACCGCCGCGTTTTTGTTGTTTATCGGTGCAGCGATCTTGGGCTATAACCCGAGTAAGGGGATGATGGTTAGGAAGGGTGGCGGAGAATGAGCTTTCATCGTTTTCGACACGAAGAATGTAGTTTTTCGTAAATAACAATAAAGTATATTGATGCCCGATAAAAGTCTTGATAGATCAAAAAAAACCGCCACAACAATTGCTGAGCTTTTAGCGAAAGAAGGGCTGAGTTCGGTTATTCCGTTCGGTGGCTTGCTTTATGACGCAAGTAAAGCGCTAATATTGCATACCCGAAATTATATTTCTGATCGGACTAATGATCGGATGGAAGATTTTTGTGAGCACTTAATCAGTGGTCGAGCAAGTGATGAAGAGTTAAAAGTTTTTTTGGAAAAGAAGTTTGATATGGATGACTACTATGCCGTCTTGTCGTCTTGTATGCAAGATATAGAGAATGAGAAGGTATTAATATATTCGGAGTTAATGAAGGGGTTAATCGAAGGTGACTTCAGTCCGGAAATCAGAAGGTATTTTATCAAGTCATGTAAGGAGTTGACTTTTGCGGAATTAAGTTTTTTAAGAGAGATTTATATTAATAGCGAATATGTCATGATGCCTCATTCAGGTTGCGTAACTGGTACAGCTCATCAAGTGAAGCAGATTCTCACGACAAATGATCCGTTTCGTCGGATTACCATTGAAAGATTGATTTCGTTGGGATTCGTTAATAATCAGCTTAATGAAATGACTCCGTTAGGTAAAAAGTTTGGATTGGTTTTATTTCCAAGTGAATCTTTAACGCCAGAATCGATAAATAGGAAAAGATTTTCAGGGCATCATGTTTTGATCGCGAGTTATCAATTGTCCGATCAAAACCACGTTAGTTTAGCTATGCAGCTCCAGGATCGTTTTATACAGAAAAATATTCAACCACAGATAGCAGTGTTGAAGTATGGTGTTTTTCCGTTTAGTGCGGCTGTAGTATTAATGGATGGTAAACTGATTGAGCGTGAATACTTAGAGTCCCTTAGGAGATGCTCTAACTTAATACCGATAGTTCGTTTGAATTTAAATTCAACGGCTAGTAATTATTTGGAAGGGGTCAGGTTTTTGTCCGAATTGTGTTTGGAAGAGGATCCCGATGAGGCCATAAATAAAACAGTTGAAATTATATCTGGGTTGTTAATAACAACTAAATGTGATAATTGAATAAAATTTAGATATAGTATTGCCTGACAATAACGGGCGTACTAGAGATCGACAATCTCATATTAACAGGCTATTGAAATTTAAAAATCTACTCCACTTTTGTACCCAAAAACTCATTTTCCGCAAAATAAAGTTTTGTAAGTCATTGATTTTTAGTTGCAGCCAAATAGCATTTAGGGAACCTCTGATTAATTCGCAACCTAGAATTATATAACTAATTAAATCAACGGCTTATGTTTTTAAATGTTTTGAAAAACTGAATTAATCAGAGGTTCCTTAGCGACAAATTGGAGAATTTTGGAAGACTTTTTCCACTGAGTTTCTTTTTTCAACAACCTATTAGGGACTAAGTTCGTATAAACAACATTTCCATTTCCGATATTCTCGAACTACCGATCCAGGAACGTATTCAACTCGTGGAACTGATTTGGGACAGTATCGCGGCGGTTCCGGAGGCCCTGACGGCTTCACCGGCGGTAAAGGGATGGTGGTTAGGAAAGTGGCCGGAACTAGTGATCGGTAACAGGCACGAGAGTCGGATAGGAGCCGGTTTACCGGCAAGCTAACGATCTCGTCCGCGAGGTCCGTGCCTTATTTTGATTCGGACAATCTTCACCGAGCGCATTCCGGTTTGCAACGACGCATCAGGCGTATCACGATGGCTTGCCAATCCTCAAGTTGGTCGCCTTGATCCCGGCTGGGATTTCACTTTAAATTCCGGATATCCTGTTCAAACAAAGGATGCGATTTCCAACCCCGGCGCTATCGAGAACTAAGCGTGTCCGACACCGCAAACCGTCCCAAAATCAAACTGCGGCGGTTGCCCCGCTTCACTCGTCAAAATCCTGGAAAATTCCTGCCCGTATTCCGCCCAATCCTTAATCCCGGTAATGACGCCCAAATATTCGCCACCGCGCAAAAATACCAGGGAAGGCCAACTGGTAAACCGAAATCTGGCTTGCAATTCGCGCTCGATGGATTTGTCGATCAGCGCGCCGTGCAAACGATCGGCAAAGGCTTTTAACAGTTCCGGCAAAATCACTGCCACGTCATGACTTTCCGGAAACATCAGCGGATCGTTGGCAAAGAACAACACAACCGTGTCATGACCGTGTACGAATAAGTCGTAACTCTCCGCATCCAACAGCGGCAGGCCGTGGCGGGTTTGCAGCTGTTCCAGCAAGGGCGTACTCATGTTCGTAAAAACTCCGGCAGTTCGGGTTCGCGGTCGACCAGGTCGGCGAATAAATGGTCGAAATCGGTTTGGCCGGCCATCGCCAGCCGCATCGCTTCCAGCGCGTCGTTGATTTGCGCGGCGCGCTCGGCACTGAGCACTTCGCGGGCGGTGTCCAGAAACACCAGCAGCCAAGTGCCGGCCGCTTGTTCGCCGACCAGCATCATATCGATTTGACTATGCTGACCGCGATAAGCGCAGATCGCCGTCTCGCCGCGCGATTCGACGATCTGCATCGGAATGCCTATACACATCCGTATTTCCCCCGATAGTCGACATCGACTTGTAAACTCGGTTGCTCGGACGCTTGCGGCGGCCGCACTTCGAAGGCATTCGACAACACGACGCGTTCGTCGCCGAGTCGGCAGGCTTGTTCGGGTGCCGGGCGCTCTTGTTCGTAGCGCTGGATGTCGAGGATGGGGTCGGCCAAATCCCTGGGCGCGTCGACGCGATCGGCGACCACGCCGAACTCGGCCAGGTAGGCAAGGGCAATGTCGATCACCGGCTGGATTCGCGCCTTCACACTCGGCCGCAAACTGCCGCCGTAGTCTTCCAGCTCTTCCGGCTGCACGCCGATCAGCAGCAGACGTTCCGGATAGTCGCCCAACATCTGGGCCATGGCTAATACTTCTTGAAAGCCGGTCTGGTGTAGGCTCATTTTCTTGGCGCCGAGAAAGTTGGGGACGTCCGCGTCCTCGACAATTTTCAAGGTCGCAGGCGGCAGGCCGTAGTCGACCGCGTCGAACACCACCAGCACGTCGGCGTTTTGCACGTGGTCCACCAAATACACGCCCTGAGTGCCGCCGTCCAGCACCGTGACCTGCTCGGAGAATCGATAGTATTTCTGCAGATGTTCGACGACGCGAACGCCGAAACCTTCGTCGGCCCACAGTAGGTTGCCGATGCCCAGCAACAGAATTCGCGGCGTAGAGGTCATGCTCAATGGGCGTCGTCGATGGGTTTGTCGTCCTTGAAAACGCGCCAGCCGGTGACTATCGTCGAAAGCATGCTTTGGCCGGACAATTTTTCCTCGCGTACCGCCACGTATACGTGAATGACCACGAAACAAACGATGAGCCACATCACCAAATGATGCCAGGTATGCACGGTCTGACTGTCGCCGAACAAGGGCAGCAGCCAACTGCTGAACAGCGCGTATTGCCAACTGCCTTGACCTTCGCCTTCGCCGTACAACGCGAATCCGGTGACGATCATGAACAAGGCGCCCCAAACGAAGGCAAAATGCATCGCCAGGATAGCCAGCGGATTGTGACCAACATAATGGCGCGGCTGCTTTTCCAGAAAGCAATACCAACGGATTTCACACCACACGCCGTCCCAAAAATGCGCTTTCAGCAGCGGCGGCAGAAAGATTTGCCGAGCATGCTCGTTGCCGGCATAGGCCCAGTAAGCCCGGCCGGCAATGCCTATCGCCAGCACGTAGCCGGCGGCGAAATGCGCGAAACGGATATAGCCCATCAGAAAATGCTCGGACGCTTCGCCGGATGGCGATGCCAGCGGCGAGGCGATGAGATATCCGCTAATCGCCAACACCACGATGGCCAAGGCATTCACTGAATGCCACAGGCGAACCGGCAATTCGTAAACGTAAACCGGAGCCGTCGGCGTGCTCATTTCGAGCTCCGACGGCTGTTGGTCCAGCGTTTGACGGCCGCGATCGCGACCAAGCTCAACGAGCCAGCGGCCGCCAAATAGGGCAGCCAGTGTTGATAGGACAGAATTAAGTGTTCGAGGCTGTGGCTCAGGTTGTCGATGCCGGGATGGCTGTGAGCTTCGGCCTGGCTGAAAGTCAATAATAAGGCGGCGGAGGCCAAAAATTTGTTCATTGTGTTCTCCTGAACTGCGGCATTTGATGACGGCGGATGACGCTGCGCTGATCCGCCCTACATTGTTTAATCAACGCACCTTCACTTGGGTTAGTTCCTGTCCATCCGGACTCATCACATGAGTCGAACAAGCCAAGCAAGGATCGAAGCTGTGCAGCGTCCGCAAGATCTCGACCGGCTCTTCCGGGCGCTCGACCTTGGTGTTCATCAACGAAGCCTCGAAGGCGCCGATATTGCCGTGCTCGTCGCGCGGCGAACCGTTCCAGGTGGTCGGCACCACGCATTGGTAGTTGGCGATCTTGGTGTCTTCGATTTTCAGCCAATGGCCCAGCGCGCCGCGCGGGGCTTCGGTGAAACCCACGCCCTTGACGCTGCTTGGCCAGGTGTCCGGATCCCAGCGCTCGACGTTGGCGGTCGCCAAATCGCCAGCCTTGACGTTGGCGATCAGTTTGTCCATGAAGTAACGCATCTTGCCGGCCGCCCACTGGGCTTCCAGGCCGCGCGCGGCGGTGCGGCCCAGCGTCGAGAACAACGCGCTGACCGGCACGTCCAGCGTTTTCAATACGAAATTGATTTGTTCGGTGATTTCCTTATTGCCCTGGGCGTAGCCGATCACGTAGCGGGCCAGCGGGCCGACTTCCATCGCGTGGCCGCGCCAGCGCGGCGCTTTGATCCACGAGTATTTGGCCGATTCGTCCAATTCTTTAATATGGGTGCGATCGCCCTTGGTATTCGAGCCGAGCTTGTAATTGGGATCGGTGATGCCGTCCCAGGGGTGCAGGCCGGCGGCTTCGTCCGGGTATTTGTACCAGGAGTGTGGTACGAACTCCTGAATCTGTTTCGGGTCGGTCAGATCGACTTCGTGGACCTTGCTCAGATCGCCGTTGATGATCGCGCCGCGCGGCATCAGCAGATTAGCCGCCGAATAGTCGTTGGCTTTATCCGGGATATCGCCGTAGGACAGTAGGCTTTGGCCGGAAATGCCGCCACCGTACAACCAGCCTTTGTAAAACTGGGCGATCGCCAGTAAATCCGGGATGTAGATTTGGTCGATGAAGGTGATGGTACGGTCGATGATCGACGAAATCAGGTTCAAACGTTCCATGTTGACCGCACCGACCGCGCCGACGCCGTCGATATTGATCGCGCACGGTACGCCGCCGACCAGCCAGTTCGGATGCGGGTCCTTGCCGCCGAATATCGTGCGGATTTTCATGATGTCTTTTTGAAAATCCAGCGCTTCCAGATAATGGGTGACCGCCAACAAATCGGCTTCCGGCGGCAGCAAATAGGCCGGATTGCTCCAGTAACCGTTTTTGAACGGACCGAGCTGGCCGGATTCGACGAATTTTTTCAGACGGTTTTGGGTGTCACGGAAATAGCCGGGCGAGGACTTGGGATTGCTCGGCGAAATTTGTTGTTGCAACGCGGACGTCGCGACCGGATCGGCTTTCAGCGCGTTGACCGGGTTGACCCAATCCAGCGCGTGCAAATGATAGAAATGCACCAAGTGGTCGTGCGCCTGCAAACTCAGTTGCATGATGTTGCGGATTGAGTTGGCGTTTTCCGGAATCTTGATTTTCAACGCGTCCTCGACCGCGCGCACCGAGGTCAAGGCGTGGGTGCCGGTGCAGACGCCGCAGATGCGTTGCACGAAGGCCCAGGCGTCGCGCGGATCGCGGCCTTTTAAAATCACTTCCAGGCCGCGCCACATCGTGCCGCTGGACACCGCGTTGCGAATAATGTTTTCCTCGTCGATATTGACTTCGCAACGCATGTGGCCTTCGATCCGTGTGACTGGATCGACCACCACGCGGCGGCCGGCGTCGTTCAGATGAAAACCGTTGGGGGTAGCAGTGACGGTCATGATTATTCGGCTCCGGGTTGTTTATCGGCTTGTTTGGCGCGGTTCAAGGCAGTCAGACCGGCATGAGCGGCGACGCCGGCGGTGACGATGCCGGCGGCGGTACCGCCGACCACGTCGGCATTGGCTTCGATGCCGAACTGGTTGATGCCGGTCAGGCGGTCGTAGAAACTGCCTTTATCCCAGAAACCGTCTTCCGAGCAGCCGATACAGCCGTGGCCGGACTGGATCGGGAATGAGGTACCTTCGTTCCATTTTACGGTCGAGCAGGCGTTGTAAGTAGTCGGCCCCTTGCAGCCCATTTTGTATAGACAATGGCCTTGGCGGGCGGCTTCGTCGTCCCATTGCTCGACGAACTGGCCGGCGTCGAAATGCGGCCGGCGGTAGCATTTGTCGTGGATGCGCTGGCTATAAAACATTTGCGGCCGGCCTTGTTTGTCCAAGGTGGGCAGCTTATCGAAGGTCAGCAGGTAGGCCACCACGGCGGTCATCACTTCGGCGATCGGCGGGCAGCCGGGCACTTTGATAATCGGTTTGTTGGCCAGACCCGGTACTTTATGCACCGGCGTGGCGCGGGTCGGATTGGGTTTGGCGGCCTGCACGCAACCCCACGAAGCGCAGGAGCCCCAGGAAATAATGGCCTTGCAACTCTCGGCGGCGTATTTGAGTTGCTCAACAAACGGTTTGCCGCCGATGATGCAATACATGCCGTCCTCGGCCAGCGGCGGATTGCCTTCCACGGCCAGGATGTAATTGCCTTTGTATTTTTCGACGATTTCATCAATGATGGCTTCGGCGTTATGACCGGCGGCCGCCATGATGGTGTCGTCATAGTCCAGCGATAGCATGGACAGGATCACGTCTTTCGCCAGCGGGTGGCCGGAACGGATGAAGGATTCCGAACAACAGGTGCATTCCAGACCGTGCAGCCACAACACCGGAATCCGCGGTTTGGTTTCCATCGCATGGGCGATTTTCGGCGCGAACGCCGGACTCAAACCCAGCGAGGCGGCGGTCAGGCTGCAAAACTTCAAGAAGCTGCGGCGGGTGATGCCCTGCCGGCGCATCACATCGTAAAAGGTTTCGATCATGGACACTCCTGGCGTTGCCATACGCGATCCGCGCGCGGATCGGCGGATTCGGCCGTCCCGGCTCGAATTCGCGGTTATTGTTTTTTCCGGCGGCGCTGCGGCCGGCCGGTTGAAGCCCGCAGAGCTTACGCAACATCCATGCCGGTCGATTTTTGGCGAGATTACCTTGAAGTTCCCGTGGGAAATACCGATGAGCTTGTCGAGATTACGACAAAATCGACAATCGACAGCGCTTAATGATGTGTATACGACAAGCTGGCTGGCGAAGTTAAGGTTGACCGCTTAGGGTAGAATCTCGAATTTTTGCGAGGAAGCGAGCGTTGACCGTCGAGATCACCACCGTCGATTTACTCCGGCACGGCGAGGCTTGCGGCGGCGCGGTCTACCGGGGTAGTCGCGACGACGAATTGACCGCGCTTGGTTGGCAAGCCATGGAAGCGCGCTGCGCTAGCGGCGATTGGGAAAGCGTGGTCAGTTCGCCGTTACTACGGTGTCGGGGGTTCGGCGAAGTCTATGCCGCCCGTCGAGCCTTGCCGTTTCATACTTTGCAGGAGTGGCGGGAGATCGATTTCGGGGCATGGGAGGGACGGTCCGCCACCGAAATTCAAGCGTCCGACCCCGCGCGCTGGGCGGCATTTTGCGAACGCCCGCACGCCTGCCCGCCACCCGGCGGCGAAGCCTATGCCGATTTCGCGGCGCGGGTCGGCGCGGGATGGCGGCGCGTGATCGACGACCACGCCGGTCAGCGGGTGTTGGCGGTTTGCCATGCCGGCGTGATTCGCTGCTTGTTCAGCGTTTTGCTGGGTTTGCCGGTGGAGCGCGGCTTCGCGATTTCGGTACCGCACGCCGGATTGACCCGTTTTACTTGTTACCGGGACGGCGGCGGCGAATTCGTTAGACTGGAAGCGCATCTGGCCTGAAGACTCTATACTAGACGGCAAACTCAGCGAGTTCGGCATCCGTGATCAATCGACTTCCCGCTATTCAATTGGGCGCTCCCGGCGAAGACATCAGCCGCAAGGATTTGCAAGCCGTCGTCCAACGTTTCAAGCATTTCAATCAGCAGCGCTTGCAACGGGTGCAGAGTTTGCTGCAGCCGCGGCAACAAGAGTTTTTGAAATTGTTGCCGTTGTTGTTTCATCAAAATCACCCCTTGTTGCCCGGTTTCATCGCGCTGGATACGCCGGCCGGGATTCCCGACTACGCGCCGTCCAAACAAACGCTGGACGCGGCGAAGCAGTTCAGCAAGGGCTTTGCGTTCAAGCGCAAGGCCTTGCGCCAACATCCGATCGATGCGATCTATCTGATGGGCAGCGTTGGCAGCATGGCCTTTTCCAGGGACAGCGACATCGATATCTGGTTGTGCCACGCGCCGGGTTTGGCGGCCGACCAACTGGCCGAACTGGAACAAAAGGCCCGCGACATCGAAAAGTGGGCAGCTTCGCTAAAGCTGGAAACCCACTTTTTTCTGATGGACGCCGGCCAATTCGCGCGCGGCGAAAATACCCCGATTTCGAAGGAAAGCAGCGGGGAAACTCAACACTATCTGCTGCTGGAAGAGTTCTATCGTACATCTATTTATATTGCCGGCCGAATTCCGCTGTGGTGGCTGGTGCCGCCGGAACAGGATCATCAATATCCGCAATATGTAAAGCATTTGCTCGAAAACCGTTTCGTCTCCGAGCCTGAAGTGATCGATTTCGGCGGCATGCATCAAGTGCCGGTTGCGGAGTTCGCCAGCGCGACGCTGTGGCATATCTTCAAGTCCCTGACTTCCCCGCACAAATCGCTGTTGAAACTGTTTTTGATGGAAAGTTACGCCAGCGAATTTCCGACGCCGCAGTGGTTGTGTCTGGCTATGAAGCGCGCGATTTATCAAGGCGAGTTTAGCGTCGATAGCCTCGATCCCTATCTGATGATCTATAGCAAGGTCGACGCCTATCTGCGCGGCATCGACGGCGGACGGCGCCTGGAATTGGCCCGCGAATGTTTTTACCTGAAAATCGTCGGCACCGGCGCTGCGCCGATCGAAAACCGAGCGCGCCAGATGCAGCAGGACTTCTTGCGGGAGGTGGCCGAGCAATGGCAGTGGCCCGACGATTTGCTGGACAATTTGGCGACCGTGCGTTTTTGGGATATCGCCAAGGCCGGCGCCGAGCACGCGGTGATCCGTCAGCAGCTGCAGCAATGCCTAAAAATGATTCTGCAATTCGTCGGTATGCCCTTGGATCAAGCGCAGCGCGAAAATCAAGATTTGAAATTGGTCGGCCGTAAGTTGAAAGTCGAGTTGGATTTGCGTCCCGACAAGATCGAAGTGCTGTCCACCCGCCAGGCGGTGCAGAACAAACCGGATTTGCTGGTTGCGGCGGAAGTCACGGCGGGTTCCGACGCGCCCGTCTGGTATTTGTTTACCGAACGGCCGTCCGCCAAGCAATTAGCGCTGGGTCGGGCGATCAAACAGGGCGACAGTCTGCTTGAATTGCTGTGCTGGGCCGTGATCAACGGGCTGTATAAAAAGAGCATCAACCTGCACGTATTGGAGAGCGGTAGTGCGCAAGCCGGCGGCGAAGCTCAACAGTTGCTCAATGAGTTAAACCAGTTTCTGACCCGGCACTTGTTGAGCCGGGAAGCCGATCTGGCGATCTATAACCGCCCGAACCGCGTGCAAGCCACCTTGCTGCTGGTCAATTGGCGGGAAAAATTGCCGGTCGACAGCAGTCATGCCAAACAGCTGGTGATGAGCGAACGCGCCGATCCGCTCAGTTACGGCGACAACCGTTTGTGCTTCGTGCTGGGGATGCAACGCCTATCGATCAGCGTGTGGGGCGAGGCAACCTTACACCGTTACAGCGGCTTGGAGGGCGTCTTCACCTGCTTGACCGAGTTATTCAACGACGGCGTCAAACCGCCAGCGGCCGATCAACTGCAGGTATTGTGCTATACCCCGGTGCGCGGCCGCAGTATCGTCGGCCGCCTCGAAGCGCTTTTCGCCAGACTGACGGCCATCGCCGATCGGCCGGTCGCGCCCTACCAGCGTTACGTCACGGCGGCCGGGGGTGGGTACGCGATGTTTGCTATGAGCGGCGAGCGTTTGAGTTATTACTTGCTGGACACTCAGCCGCAGCTGTTACAAGAGTTGGCCAAGCCGCACGGCGGCTACGCGCCGGTGTTTTTCGACGATTACGTACTGGAGCAGACCTATATCCCGTTCCTCTATCAATATAATCAGCCGGATACGGTCCAATTGTTCTACCACGTCACCAGCAAGCATGTTGGCGTTTATATCGTCGACGAGCACGGGGCGCTGTATTTGCGTCAGCATGCCAACGCCGGCGCGGAGCACGTGCTGGCCCATTATTCGGTATTTTTCTCGACCTTGATTGCCCAGGATCGCTTACCCCAGGTCCCACTCCTGAAATACTACGAGATATACCGTAACTCGGCCGGCGTGATTTCGTGCCATCCGGCCCAGCCCAAATTAAAAGCCAGCGCGATGGAACTGAGCGTGCGCATCGCCGGCGAGACGCCTAGCCGGTTGGGGGTGTATTGCAACGAGCGCTGGTTTCCGCTCGACGATCCGAGCGGCTATGGCGCGGTTCGTCAGCACATACTCGGCTACCGGAAGGCCAGCGAGAATTATCCCTTCCACATCACCGAGATCGAGGTGCCCTGTCAAGCGATGGGCGCCGAAACGCCGGATCGATTGCAAACCGTGCACTTTCTGAACTTCAAACAAAAAATCGAGGATAAATTAAACATATAGGTCGGCCCGCCGATAACTGGATCACACCATTTTTGAAGTAGGGGGCTTTATGATCATTGACAACTCCACCATCAAAATGCAAGGCCGGCATCAGCAGCAGCAAGTCAGCAATCGCCGGGAAGTGTTGAACATCCGCCATCCGGACCGACGCTCGGACGAAGCGCGCCGCCCGGTCGACGATCGCTTGAGTCTCAGCCGAGCCGGTCAAGCTAAACAAGCCAAACAGGCTAGCGCGACCAAGGCGCTGGATACCGAGACACCGGTCGAGTCGAAAGACAGTTTGATGATGCAAATCATCCGGCGCATGGTCAAGGAAATCACCGGCCGCGATCTGAAAACCTTTAGTCCCGACCAATTGACCGCCGGCACCGACCAGCCGACCTACCAAGATCAACAACCCGCGCCGGCCGCGCAAGCGGATAACGGCGGTCTGACCTATCAACAGACGCTGAGTTATTTCGAAAGCGAAACCACTTCGTTCAGTGCCGAGGGCACGATTAACACCCAGGATGGCCGATCCCTTAGTTTTTCGCTGTCCCTAAACATGAGTCGGAGCTTTTACGCGGAAGTCAGCAACACGATACAGGTCGGCGACGCGCAAAAAAAAGACCCCTTGGTCATTAACTTCGACGGCACGGCCGCTGAGCTGAGCAACACGTCGTTCCAATTCGATATCGACGCCGATGGCACGCCGGATCAGATTGCCGGGCTTAAATCCGGCAGCGGATTGTTGGCGCTTGACAAAAACAACGACGGCAGCGTCAACGACGGTTCCGAATTGTTCGGCGCGTTGACCGGCAACGGCTTCGCCGAATTGGCTAATTACGATCAGGACGGTAACCAGTTTATCGATGCCGCCGATGCTATCTATCAAAAGCTCAGAATCTGGCAGCGCAACGCCGACGGCAGTCAGCAATTGCTGGCCTTGGGGGCGAAGAATGTCGGGGCGATCTACCTGGGGCATCTGACCACGCCGTTCCAACTGAAAGACGACAACAATCAGTCGCGCGCCGAAGTTGCCAGCAGCGGTTTCTATTTAACCGAGCAGGGCCAAGCGGGTAGCGTGCAACAATTGAATTTCCTAGTTTGACGGGCTGTCGCTCCCGGCCGCCGTCGGGAGCGATTCACGCCGATTCGGGTAAAACAACCGCTTGAAGAGGCTTCCAACCGGCTTATCGACACAACAGAACTTCTCGCCAACGGACAAAAGGTTGGTCTAAGAGGTTTTCCTAGGTCTACGGTTTTCCGACCGAGCGGCCGTCGAAGAGGCCGCATTCTTTCTCGCACTGTTCTCCAATGCGTCGCTGTACGTCGTTTGAATTGATCCGCAACAAGGTACCCCCCAACCGACGCACACCGCATCGCTGCGGATCAAGGCATCCAGTCTCAAACCGGCCTGTAAGCGCTAACTAATTCGCATTTTTTTCACTATGCTTGCTATGTTGTTAGGGATTTTCTAAGTTTTTGCGGACGTGGACGGACCAAGCATTTGTCAATCTCGCTGGTAAAGTAATGGCTATGAGAAAAATAATCGCCGGTTTTCTGTTGGCAGGGGGGCTGGCGGTTGAAGCCGCAACAGAAGGTAAAGATGCGCTGGAATTGAATGTCGAGGATCTGCTCAATGTCGAAGTGACATCGGTGTCGAAAAAAGCTCAAGCGCTGAACGATGCCGCCGCCGCGATTTTCGTGATCAGCAACGAAGACATTAAACGGTCCGGCGCCACCAGCATACCGGAGGCTTTGCGGATGGCGCCGGGTCTGGACGTGGCGCGGATCGATGGCAACAAATGGGCGGTCAGCGCGCGTGGCTTCAACGCCCGCTTCGCCAATAAGCTGTTGGTATTGATCGACGGGCGCAACACCTACAGCAGGCTGTTTTCAGGTACCTACTGGGAAAATCAAGACGTCATGATGGAGGATGTCGAGCGTATCGAAGTGATACGCGGACCCGGCGCGACTCTGTGGGGGGCGAACGCGGTCAACGGCGTGATCAACGTCATCACCAAGCACAGTTCTAAAACCCAGGGCGGTTTGGTTGCGGCGGGCGGCGGTACCGAGGAGCAGGGTTTCGGTGCGTTTCGTTACGGCGCGGCGTTGGGCGAGAACACCACCGGTCGAGTCTTCGTCAAGGGCTTCAAGCGCGACCAAAACACCGATGCGCGCGGCAATGGCGCCGGCGACGATTGGGACCGAGTCCAGGGCGGGTTTCGTATCGATTCCCGGCTGACGCTGGCCGACGATTTTAAATTGCAGGGCGATCTCTATCACAGCCATCTGAATCAAACCCTGCTGGTGCCCAGTGTCGTTCCTCCCTATGGCGACCTGGGTCGCGACAAGGCCGAAGCCTACGGCGGTAACGTTTTGGGCCGCTGGCAGCACACGTTTTCCACCCAGTCCGATCTGTCGTTGCAGTTGTTTTACGATTACTACCGGCGTAACGAAAGTTGGATGTCCGAAGGCCGCGATACGCTGGATTTGGATTTCGAGCACCGCCTCAACGTCTTCGACAAGCATGAGTTGATTTGGGGCTTGGGTTATCAACTCACCGCCGACAGGCTCGGTTCCAGCGTAATTTTCAATATGTCGCCGGCCCACCGAAAAAATCAACTCTATAGCGCTTTCGTCCAGGACGAGATGGAGCTGATCGATCAAACCCTATGGTTTACGCTGGGTTGCAAATTCGAGCACAATGATTTCACCGGCTTCGAAGGTCAGCCGACCGCGCGCCTGATGTGGGCGCCCGACTTGAATCATCGGTTTTGGGCGGCCATGTCGCGAGCGGTGCGTACGCCCTCTCGCGGTGAAGCGAATATGCGCTTGACGACTACCGTGGCACCGCCGACCGCACCTTTCTTCGTGCCGGTGGACTTGACGCTGCAAGGTAACCGAAATCAGCTTAGCGAGGATGTACTCGCCTACGAGATTGGCTACCGAACGACGATGATTAAGTCGTTGTCGGTGGATGTGACGGCGTTTTATAACGACTACGCCCATTTACGCGACGCCGTGCAGGGCACGCCTTATTTCGATCCGTTGCGCGGCGTCGTAGTCCAACCCTTGCTGTTCAGCAACAATATAAAAGCCAAGACTTACGGCGTCGAGCTAGCGATGGTCTGGCAAATGTTGGATTGGTGGCGCTGGGACGCCAATTACAGTGTGTTGAAAACCGAATTGCCGTCGGCGGCAACGGCGGTGATCGGTGTGAGTCCGCAACAGCGGGTCAATCTGCGCAGCGCAATCAACGTTATCCCGGAGCTGGACTTCGATGTCTGGTTTCGCTACGTCGATACCAATGCCTCCGCGACGTCCGGCGGCGACCGCTATATTCGCGACTACGTGACCATGGACGCCCGGTTGGCTTGGCGGCCGGCGGCCGGATTGGAAGTCTCGCTGGTCGGACAAAACTTGTTAACGAGCAGTCATTTGGAATATGTACAGGAGAATTTGGTGGTCCCGACGCTGATCGATCGCGGTATGTACGGCAAAATCAGTTGGAGTTTTTAAAATGCGTCACGTGGCCAATATCCCCGCGTTTGAATATTTTAAACCGATTTTTGGACGCCGATTTTAAGCGCGATATGTCGAATATCACTAGAACTTGTGCAATCGCCGTGATGCTGGGCTATCTGCGTATCGCGTCCGGGGAGCCGGTTGCGTTCGAACAATATGCGGTGTTGGCGGCATTGACATTGAATTTCGCTCGTTTTACGCAATGGCCCGATCAGGCCTTCACGGATTCCGACAATCAATTGAAAGTCTGCCTGGTTGGCGATAATGTGTTATTGCAATCTTTCGATTCCATAAACGGTAAAGCGGTCGGGAATAAAGCGATTAAGACGTTAAACTCCGAGAAATTGAGGAATCTAAACCAGTGTCATATTTTGTTTATTAGCGAGATTTCCAACAGTCTACTTTCTCAAGTATTTTTGGATATTCAAAACAGGCGGATTCTGACGATTGGAGAAAGCCTGGATTTCGTCAATGCCGGCGGAATGGTGGCGATGCTGAACGTCGACGGTAAAATACAATTGTACGTCAATAATCACGCCGTCAAGGCCGCCGGACTGGCGATCAGCTCCAATCTGCTGCGCTTGGCGAAGATAGTCGGCGAAAATTAAACAGGGCGACAGCATGTTCAAATGGTTTAACAATGCGCCGATCAAACTGAAATTAGTGTCGATCTTGACGGCGATCGCTATGATGACCTTATTTTTAGCGACATCGGTCATCGTAATTAACGAATATTTTGCCAGAAAAATTGAAACGGAACAGCAATTGGTATTAATCGCCAATATTGTCGCTTCGAATATTTCCGCGTCCTTGGTGTTCGACGATCCCGTGACCGCCAACGAAATGCTCAAGAGCTTGAAAACCCGCGACAGTATTCTAAATGCCGAGTTATATAATCGAAGCGGCAAATTATTTGCCGATTATCACTCCGAGAAAAATCCAGCCAGCCATTGGAATTTCGACCAGGCTTACGCGGTTTTGCGAGAAGCCGGACCCGCCGATAAATCCGTTCATCCGTTCAAAATCTTGATGACGCTTTTTTCCGAGTGGTACGACAGTCTGTTTCATTATTTTAGTGTCGCCGATGTCGGCGGAAAATATGTCGTCGAATATGACGCGGAGAATAATCTGCATTTTGTCAGGCCAATTTATTTGGACGGCGACATGATAGGCGTATTGCATCTGGTGGACGATCAGAGCGGGTTTTACGCCATATTGAAAAGTTTTTATTTGATTATCGGGCTGATCGTGGTGTTCACGATGTTGTGGATCGCCATGCTGACGTCCAAGCTGCAACATATTTTCTTGGCGCCGTTATTGAATTTGATGCAAGCGATGAAATCGGTGGGCAGCGAAAAAGCCTTTTACCATCGCATAGAAAAAACCAGTACCGATGAATTCGGCGATTTAGCCGAGGTGTACAACGCGATGCTGAGCGAAATTCAGGTACGCGACCAGCGTCTGGAACGGCACCGGAATGAATTGGAACGACAGGTCGCCGAGCGCACTGCCCAGCTCGCCGAAAAAAACGAGGAACTGGAACGAACCGTGGTTGAAACCGTCGCCGCCAAGGAACTGGCGGAGCAGGCGAGTCTAGCCAAGTCGCAATTTCTGGCGACGATGAGTCACGAGATCCGGACGCCGATGAACGGCGTGTTGGGGATGATGGAACTGTTGCAGTCTTCCGGACTGGACGCCAGGCAAGTCCGATTCGCGGAAACCGCTTACCGTTCGGCCAACTCGCTACTCGGTATCATCAATAACATATTGGATTTTTCCAAAATCGAAGCCGGTAAGATGCAATTGATCGTTCAGGAGTTCGATTTGCGGCGCTTGTTGGAAGATACCCTGGAATTGTTGGCCGAACCGGCGCATCGCAAGGGCATCGAGTTGATCCTTAACATTCCGCACGATTTTAACTACGTGATTCAGGCCGATGCCGAGCGCTTGCGCCAAGTCCTGATCAACTTGCTGGGCAATGCGATCAAATTTACCGAGCGCGGCGAGGTGCAACTGAAAGTCTCGACGCTGGCGGAGGTCGCCGGAACCGATACGATCGAATTGTTGTTCGAGGTTGTCGATACCGGGATCGGTATCCCGGACGACCGCCAAGCCAAAATCTTCGACAGCTTTACCCAATCCGACGGCAGCATCACCCGTCGCTACGGCGGTACGGGCTTGGGCTTGACGATATCCAAGCAACTGGTGGAATTAATGGGCGGCAAGTTGGCCGTGGACAGCAGGGTCGAGCGCGGGTCCCGATTTTATTTTTCGTTGCGCTTGGGTTTGGGGATACAGTCCGGCATCGATCGCGCCGAAAGCCATGAACTGTCCGGCGTCAACATTTTGGTGGTCGACGACAATCCGACCAATCGGGAGATTTTGTTGGACCAATTGACGCTGTGGGGCGCCAACGTCACGACCGTCGATAGCGGACCCAGGGCCTTGAAGCTGTTGACCGATGTCTCGGCCAATCCCCATCAGGCTTTCCGGATTGTGTTGCTGGATTGGCATTTGCCGATCATGGATGGTTTAAGTTTGGCGAAAACGATTCAAAACGACACTCGAATTGTCAAACCCGCGTTGGTGATGCTCAGCTCGGAAAGCATATCGTTGCAAGCCGACAAACTTCAGGATTACGGCATTAGCTTTTATTTGAACAAGCCGGTATTTCAACGCAAGTTGCACCAGTGTCTGTTGGAAATTCTGGCCAACAAACCTGTCGCGGCCATGCCGTCTGCTAAAGCGGAGGCCGAAAAACTGTCCGGCACGGTGCTGGTGGCGGAAGATAATCCGGTCAATCAGGAAGTCGTCAAAAGTTTCTTGGTGGGCATGGGCTGCGCTGCCGATGTCGTCGCCGACGGCGCGGCGGCTGTCGAGGCCGCGCGCGACAAACGTTACGACCTGATTTTGATGGATTGCCATATGCCGGTGATGGACGGTTTTGCGGCGGCTGTCGCGATTCGCGCCGAAGAATGCGCGGCGGGACGCTCGCGTACGCCGATCGTTGCGTTAACCGCCGACGTCCAAAAAGGCGTGCCCGAACAATGTCAGGCCGCCGGCATGGACGCCTATCTCAGCAAACCGTTCCGCCGCGATCAATTGCGCGCCGCGTTGGCCGCTTGGCTTGGCGAGGCGCGGATGCCGCCAGAGACCGCCACCGCGACTAGGCCGGTAAATTCGCCGGCGATTATCGATTTGAGCGCGCTGCAAGGCTTGACCGACCCCGACGGTAACGATTTATCGAGCAAAGTGGCGCGAGTTTATTTGGACACCACGCCCAAATTAGCCGAACGGCTTACGCCGCTTGCCGAGACTCGGGATTTCGACGCACTCGCCGATACCGTGCACAGCTTGAAGTCGGCGAGCGCCAACATCGGCGCGGCCGAGCTGGTGGCCGCTTGCGCCGCATTGGAGCGCGCGGCCCGGCAGTCGGATGCCGCCGATCTGCAGGCGTTGGCGGCGACGGTTACCGAGTGTTGGACTGCGGCGATTGACAGTTTAAGGCTGGCGCTGGGAGCGGAATCGGTCGGCGAAGCTCGGTCGTCGGAGTCGGATTTTGCCGACGTAGCGACGGACGGCGAGGTCGCTCGCATCTTGTTGGTGGACGACGATCCGGGTTTTCGGATGGTGACCGGCGCCAAACTGCGGACCGCCGGCTATCGAGTGGCCGAGGCCGATAGCGGCGAGGCGGCTTTGGCATGGTTGGACCGGGAAACGCCCGATTTGGTGATACTGGATGCCATCATGCCGGGCATCGACGGTTTCGGAACTTGTCTGGCCATGCATGCCGTGCCGGCGATGGCCGGCGTCCCGATCATTATGTCCACCGGCTTGGACGACATCGAATCGATCAATCGTGCGTTCAGAGCCGGCGCCGCCGATTTCATCGTTAAACCGATCAATCACGTGGTGCTGATACATCACATCAAATTTTTGTTGCGCGCCAGCCGGACGACAGCCGAGCTGAGACATAACAAACAGCAATTGTCCGCCGCGCAACGCGTCGCAGGCTTGGGTTACTGGACTTGGGAACCCAGGCTGCGGCGGTTCGGGACCTCCTCTTATCTCGCCGAGTTGTGCCGATTGGAGCCCGACTATTTTCAGGGCAATCTCGATCGCTACATCGATTTGATCGAGACCGATAAACGGCCGACGGTGAGGGCGCTGATCGATGCGGCGGCGGTTGGCGAAGTGGTCGACGATATCGAATACCGCTTACGCGTCGATTTGGATGAGCCGATCACGGTGCGCCAGCATACCGCGTTGGTCGAGGGCGGACCGAATGCCTACGTTACAGGCACCGTGCAGGACATCAGTAAGCAGAAAGCTTCCGAGCAACTGATTCACCAATTGGCGTATTTCGACGCCTTGACCGGTTTGGCGAGCCGCGTGCATTATCAAAAACGCATCCAGCAAACCATCAAGGCCGCCCAGCGCAGCCAACAACAGTTTGCGTTTCTGTTTCTGGATTTGGACGAATTTAAATACGTTAACGACAGCTTCGGTCACAACGTCGGCGACCAGTTTTTGACGGCGATCGCGCAGCGTATCCAGCGGGTGATGCGCGATGAGGATTTTGTCGCTCGCCTTGGGGGCGACGAATTTTGCGTGATCGCCAACCATATTACCGAGGAGTTTCAAGCGATGGAGATTGCCGAACGCTGCCTGGAGGAAATCAATTTGCCGCTGATCCTGGGTAGCCATCACTTAAATCCGCGCGTCAGTATCGGTATAGCCATCTATCCGAAGGACGGCGACAACGAACACGATTTGATGAAGGCCGCCGACACCGCGATGTATTCCGCGAAAAGCGCCGGCAAACAGCGCTACGCCTATTACCGGCCGGAAATGACCGGGTTGGCGATCAAACGCCTGCAAGACGAACAAATGCTGCGGGAAGCGCTGGAAAACGAGGAGTTTGAATTGTATTACCAACCTCAGGTTAGTATGGTGACCGGCCGGATGATCGGGGTCGAAGCCTTGTTGCGCTGGCGACATCCGCACCGCGGCTTGCTCGGGCCGGCCGAATTTATCGGGCTATCGGAAACGCTGGGTTTGATTCATAAGCTCGGCGGTTGGGTGATCGGCGCGGCGTGCCGCCAGCTCAAGGCTTGGCACGATCTGGGCTTGACACCGCTCACCGTCGCGGTCAACGTCTCGGCCAGCCAGTTTCGCGATCCGCAATTGCTGGAGATTCTGAATGCCGCGTTGAAAGCCTCGGATTTGCCGGCCGAAGCGCTGACGCTGGAAGTCACCGAAAGCGTGATGCAAACCGAAGCGGATATGGCGATTTTCCGTCAATTGAAGGCGATGAACTGCAAGATTGCCATCGACGATTTCGGCACCGGCTACTCGTCGCTGGCGTCGCTCAAGCATATGCCGGTCGATTGTTTGAAGATCGATAGAGTGTTCGTTCAGGATGTACTGAGCAATCCGCAAACCCCAATTTTGTTGGGCACCATCATCGGCATGGCCAACGCGATGGCGTTCAAAATGGTCGCGGAAGGTGTCGAAACCATCGAACAAGCCATGGTCATGAGCGGTTTGGGTTGCCAGATCATCCAGGGGTTTTATTTCAGCCAGCCGTTGCCGGCCAACGACTTGCCGGCGTTGTTCGAGAAGGACTTTCGGCTGGAACAGGCGGAAAACCGGCTGGCTTCGGGAGTGCCCGGCGATGGTCACTGATGCGCCGCCGCTGTGGCGGAGCGGCTTGGAAAGGGTGTTGGTGTTGCCGCATGATGTTCATCATTTGTTGAGGGCATTGGTCGACGACGATTTGGACTACCCGGCGCTGGCCAAGGTATTGGCATACCATCCGACGATCTGTGCCCGTCTGCTGGCCTTGGCGAACTCCGCTTGGGCCAACGGTCACGGCGAAGCGGTGACCTCGATAGAGCGCTGTTGTCTGAAATTGGGCATGAATGTGGTCAGGGCGGTTGGTATCGGCCTGGCGGTAATGAAGCCGTTTTATCCCGGCAAATGTCGGGAATTCGATCTGCGCCGCTATTGGGTGAGCGGCATGTTGACCGGCCAGGCGGCCGCGCAATTGGCCGAACCGCTCGGCGGCCGGCTGGCGCAAACCGTCAGAACAGCGGGGATTTTGCACAACATCGGTATCTTATGCCTGGCCGATACGATGCCCGAGCAAACCCAAGCCGTGTTGGAATATAAGCGGCGCCATCCGGAAATCGCATTGAGTCGATTGCTGCGGCAAGCCTTGGATTGCGATTATTGCGAAGTAGGCGGCTATTTGGCCGAGCATTGGGGATTGGCTCCGGAATTGGTCGCGACTATCGCCCAACACGGCGAGCCCGAATATCGTGGCTGTCACTGGCAGTTGGCCCAAACGGTACACGCCGCCGCCCGCATGGCTTGCCGGGCCGGCAAGGACGAGGAATGGCAGACGCTGAGCGGCTTGTGCGAGATCGGTATTAGTGCCGAACGGCAGGCCGATGTGTATCGGCGCTTGGGCGAGCAGGCGCCGGCGGTTCGGGAGTTGGCGGCAACCTTGTTTCATTAACCGCCATCGAGGCGTTCCGGATGGCGGCGGCATTGGGTTCCATGGCGCGGCCCGACACCCCCCGGTCAGCGTCGCCATTTGGCGCTGAAGTCGCGTAACATCGGTAGTAAGCGGTTCGCCAGCCAGCCGCGCATACGGCTGGCGCCGGCGCGGCAGGCGTTTCCGTAGCGTTCGGCCAAACCCGGCCAATCGATCGCGCGGTCCGCCAACCAGCCGCGCCGGTACGACCAATGCAATAGACCGCTGATGTAGAGCAGGGCGGGCGTCAGGCCGGTCAGGAACCATAGAAACCGGCCGGTCGCGCCGAAAGCTTCCCCGGTATGCAGCGGCCACAGCCAAGTCGTGAAACGCTGGCCCGCCGAGAACCGGTGCGGGTTGCGCACGTCGCGGATCTGCCCGCTCCAACGGTCTACCCAGACCGTCGTGAACGGATGATGTTGGTTGATTTCGTCGCGCTGGCGCAGATTGATCCGGTAGGTGCCTAGTTCGCCGACCGGGGTCGTCACCCGCCGCACTTCGGATTTTGGAAACGGTCCGCGCGCCACCAGCACGGCTTCGGCTAAGTTAACCGGCCTGTTGTTCGGTACGCCGGTGCTGCGTACCGCCGGACCGTCGTCGCCGTGGCCCATGCCGTCGGCGGCGGTAATGGTTTCCAGCAGACGAGGGTAGGCGAGGTGAAAACCGGTAAACGCCAGTATCAGCAAGCCGCAGGCACTGATCAGTCCCAGCCAGCGGTGTAAATCGAAGGCCAGCTTGACCAGACTGGCGTGGCGCAATCGGAATACCTCGCCGAGTCGGTCGCGGCCCGGCCACCATAAACCCAAGCCACTGATGACCGACAACATCAGCAGGCCGCCCAGCCACGCGACGACAGTGCGACCGGCGGCGGCCAAGCGCAGATGGGTGTGCAAGTCCATGATCCAGGTGGTCAGGGTTTGCCCCCAGAAGCGTCGGTCCAGAACTTGACCGGTGTAAGGGTCCAGCGAGACCATCAGCGGAGCGTAGAATTGCTCGTAACTTTCCTTAGGTTTTTCGAACCAAGCGGTGATCGGACCATCGGCCGCGCGCGGCATTTCCAGGGTCCAGGCGCCGTGGCGATTGGGTTCCGCGGCACGTAGCATGGCGTACAGTTTATCGATAGGCAGTACTTCCGCGCCTTCGGCTACCGTGACGCGCAGTTGCGGGTTCAGTAGGCCTTCGAGTTCCTCTCGATATACGCTGAGACTGCCGGTCAGGCCCAGCAGCGCGAACAGTAGTCCGGCCGTCAGCGCCAGCCAGACGTGGCAGTTGACCCAAATCCGGCGCGCGGCGAATCGGAAACGGGGGCGAACGATGATCGGGTATTGCAATTCGGACATGGCGACGAGAGCAAAAAAGTTAACCTGCTATTTTGCCGGAATCGCCGGACCGGGGCCAGTCCGACCCTTGCCGCGAATTTTTAGCTAGACTCGGGCGCCAGAGGTAATATGCAGGCGAGACCAAGACCGCGTTCCGGGCATGCGCTCATTTCAAGCGCGGTCGCTTGTGTTGGATATCAGCCGCGCCGCGGAAGCCTTGGCGCTTAGGCCCGGTTTTGAACGCATGACGCGAATTCCGCCTTCGAATGGGCTTTTAACGGACTCACGATGAACGACACTGCCGTACACAGGGCGGTACAGGCCTTATACCGCGACGAATCGCGCCGAATTTTGGCGACCTTGATCCGGCTGCTCGGCGACTTCGACCTTGCCGAGGAAGCCTTGCACGATGCGTTTCGCGCCGCGTTGGAACAATGGCCCGGCGATGGCGTTCCGGCCAATCCCAAGGCCTGGTTGGTGTCGGCCGGTCGATTCAAGGCCATAGACCGGTTGCGCAGGCAATCCCGCTTCGAGCAACGCGAGGATATCGAAGCGTTGGCCGATCCGCTGGGGGATGCCGCGCCGGACGATACCGAAGATTGGCCGGACGACAGTTTGAAGCTGATTTTTACCTGCTGCCATCCGGCGCTGGCGCCGGAAGCGCATCTGGCCCTGACTTTGCGGGAAGTTTGCGGTTTGACGACCGAAGCGATCGCGGCGGCATTCTTGACGCCGGTGCCGACATTGGCGCAACGGATCGTTCGCGCCAAGGCCAAGATTCGCGAGGCCAAGATTCCGTATCGGGTGCCGCCCACCGAAGAGTTGCCGGATCGTTTGGCCTCGGTGTTGCGGGTGGTCTATTTGGTCTTCAACGAAGGTTATTCGGCGTCGTCGGGTGCCAGCCTGACCCGGCCAGACTTGGCCGGCGAAGCCTTGCGCTTGGGTCGGCTACTGGCTGAGCTGTTGCCGGAGCCGGAAGTGTTCGGCCTGTTGGCGCTGATGCTGTTGCACGAGGCGCGGTGCATGTCCAGAACCTCGGCCGACGGGGAGCTGATATTACTGGCCGATCAGGACCGCTCGTTGTGGCATCGGGAGCAAATTGCCGAAGGCCGACGTTGGGTGGAGGCTGCCTTGCGCGGTGGACGGCCCGGCGCCTACGCTCTGCAAGCGGCGATCGCCGCGTTGCACGCCGAAGCCGAGCACGCGGAAGCCACCGATTGGCCGCAAATCGTCGCGTTGTACGTGCTGTTGCTGCGGGTGCAGCCGTCGCCGGTGGTCGAATTGAATTTCGCCGTCGCGCTGGCGATGCGCGACGGTCCGGCCGCCGGTCTGGCCGTGATCGACGCCATCTTGGCGCGCGGCGAATTGGCGGACTACCATTTAATCCACGCCGCCCGCGGCGACTTATACCGGCGCCTGGGGGACGCCGCCGACGCGGTTGCCGCCTACCGGCGCGCGCTTGATCTGGCCAAACAGGAGCCCGAGCGCCGGTTTTTACAGCGGCGGTTAGCCGAATTGGCGGGCTGAAAATTTTTGGCGGCGATGTCGAATCGGGCTGTCGCCAATCGACTAGCCAACATCCGAAACCCAATGTAGGGAGAAACCGATGAAATACCTTTGCCTGATTTGTGCCGAAAAGGTCATGGAGGACATGGAGCCGACCGCCGCCGACCGCCATTTTGAAGAGTATGCCGAGTTTACCGAAGCCATTCGCGCCAGCGGCCATTACTTGGCTTGCAACCGATTGTTGCCGGCCAGCGCGGCGGTAACGGTGCGGGTCCGCGACGCCAAAGTGACCACGACGGATGGACCGTTTGCCGAAACCAAGGAGCAACTGGGTGGCTATTATTTAATCGAGGCCACCGATTTCAACGAGGCGATCAGGATCGCCGCCGGAATTCCCGGCGCGCGCTTCGGTTGCGTCGAAGTCCGGCCGGTCGCCGAGGACAGTCAAACGTTAGCCGCGTTGGGTTTGCGTTAAATCTGCGGTATTCGACGACTGTTACGGTTTGGCGAATATGTCTGACCGCGCCGGCGCGACGGAGCGATCATCCGGCAATGCCCAGTCCGCTAACTTTCGAATCCAGGGCTTCGCGGTCCGCATCCCGGATCCGCCGAGCGCTTTTATTGGGAGACAAGATGAAATATTTGCTATTGATCTATTTTGCCGAGCAGACGCTGGCCGAGGACGATCGTCAGGCCTGTTACCGGGAATCCTTGCAATTGGCGCGCGATTTGGCCGAGCGCGGCCAATATCTGGCGGCCAGTCCGCTGCAACCCACCGTGTTGGCGACCAGCGTGCGGGTGCGCGACGGGCAGTGTTTGGTGACCGACGGCCCGTTTGCCGAAACCCGCGAGCAACTGGGCGGCTACTACTTGGTGGAGACCGCCGATCTGGATCAGGCGATCGCCATCGCCGCGCGTATCCCGATGGCGCGCAAGGGCACGGTCGAAGTCAGACCCTTGATCGAGTTGCCGGGGCTTCCGGCGGACGATCAGGCCTAGCGTGACAAGACCTCGCACCGCTACCGCGAACGCGTGGGCGTAGCCGATGGCGGTTGCGGTATTGGCGGCGCTGGCCGGCATCGTTTGGGTGCAACAATGGCAGCGGCTGCCGCAGGGCTGGGAATGGCCGGCGCTGACGGCTTTATTATTGCTGTGCGCGTGTCGCCGTCAGATCGGCTTGGCCGCGCTATTGGCCGGCGCGCTGTGGGCGGCCGGTTTCGGGGCCTGGCGGTTGGCGCAGCAATTGCCCGATGAGTTGCAGAATCAAGCGGTCGACGTCGAAGGTTACATCGCCGGCATGCCCAAGCACATGGACAACCGTATCGGCTTCGACTTCGCGGTCACCCGTCCGGCCGGCGATTTTCCAAGCAAACTGCGATTGAACTGGTATCGAACCACGGCGGATGTGGCGGCGGGGCAGAGCTGGCGTTTGACCGTCAAGTTGCGACAGCCGCACGGCCGCTTGAATCCGGGCGGTTTCGATTACGAAGCTTGGTTGTTTGCCAATCGCATCGGCGCCACCGGTTATGTGCGCGACGAGCAGGCGCCGTCGCGCTTGGCCGACGATGGGCGCGTGGGAGCAGTCTTGGCGCGCGCCAGACAAAGTATTTCGGCAAGGTTGGATCAGGCCTTGCCCGGCGGCTCCAACCTCGGTTTGATCAAGGCGCTAACGATAGGTAGCCAGGATGGCATCAGTCAAGCGCAATGGCAGGTGTTTCGTAAAACCGGCACCGTGCATTTGATCGTGATTTCCGGTTCGCACATCAGTTTGGTGGCGGGCTTGGTATTTCTCGTCGTACGGCGAGCCTGGGCCTGGACCGGCAATCCGCGTTGGTCGCCGCAACGGTTGGCCGCGCTGACAGCCTGGCTGGCGGCGGCTTTTTATGCCGGATTGGCCGGCTATTCGGTTCCGACGCTGCGTGCGGTCGTGATGCTGGCCGTGGCGTTCGCGGCCTTGAGTTGGCAGCGTCACGTCGGGGCCTGGCGCATCCTGTTGCTGGCCTTGCTGGCGGTGTTGATCGTCGATCCGCTGGCGGTGCAAGCGGTCGGCTTTTGGTTGTCGTTCGCGGCGGTCGGACTGTTGATTTACGTTTCCGCCGGCCGGCTCGGCCGGCCGGGCTATTGGCGCGAGGCGGCGTTGGCGCAATGGGCGACCGCGGCCGGGTTGGCGCCGCTGCTGATCCTGTTTTTTCAGCAAGTATCGCTGATTTCGCCGCTGGCCAACTGGCTGGCGGTGCCGGCGATCGGCATCGTCGTGGTGCCGTTGGCCTTGGCTGCTGTGGCCTTGCTGTTCGTTTGGCCAATGTTCGCGCAATTTTTGTTGCAACTGGCGGATTGGATACTGCAAAGCCTATGGTGGACCTTGCAAGCTCTGGCGGAATTGCCGCTGTCTAACGCGACTTTACCGGAACCGGCTTGGCCGGCCTTATTGGCGGCCGGCATCGGCAGCGTCCTGTTGCTGGCACCGCGCGGATTTCCCGGTCGTTATTTGGGCGCTTGGCTGTTGTTGCCGGTGTTGGTCGCGGACGTGGCCAGACCGCCGCCCGGCGAGGTCCGGCTGGCGCTGTTGGATGTCGGCCAAGGGTTGGCGGCGGTCGTCGAAACCGCCGAGCATCGCTTGCTGTTCGACACCGGCGCGCGTTATTCCGAAGACTCCGACATGGGCGACTCGGTGATTTTGCCTTATTTGCGTTCGCGGGGTATACGCCGGCTGGACGGCTTGATCGTCAGTCACGACGATATCGACCACAGTGGCGGCGCGGAATCGGTGCTGGCCGAGGTCGCGGCGGACCAAGTATTCAGCAGCGTGCCGGCCTGGGCCGAGCGGCTGGAAGGCCGATATTGCCGGGCCGGCCAGACTTGGAATTGGGACGGCGTCGAATTCCGGATGTTGGCGCCGTCCGACCCGCGCCTGCCGGGCGACAACGACAATTCCTGCGTGCTGCAAGTCCGCACCGCCAGCGCTAGCCTGCTATTGACCGCCGACATCGAGCAGGCCGGCGAACGCCGCTTGGTGGAGCTATACGGCGATCAACTGGCCAACACCTTTTTGGTCGCGCCGCATCATGGTAGCAAGACCTCTTCGACGCTGACGTTTCTGGAACAAGTCGCGCCCGCTTGGGTGCTGATTCCGGCCGGGTATTCGAACCGCTTCGGCTTTCCGCATCCGCAAGTACTGGAACGCTATCGCCGGATGGGCGCAAACTGGGCGAATACCGCCGAACAAGGCGCGATCATCGTCGACACCGCCGAGATACCGGTCGCTATCCACGGCGAACGTTGCCGGCATCGTCGCTATTGGATGGCGGACGACGCCTGTCCGGCGGCGGAAGCCGGCCGATAACACTTAACGGCGCCGGAATTTCTGCCTATACTCTCGAAATTATTCGCGGGAGCTTATGCATGGAAATTGAAAAACGCAGTCATCGGCGGTTTTGCCCCGAGGGATTGGCGGCGCACATCATCATCGACCCGCCGCCGCCCGGCGGTGAAATCGTCATCGACGGCTTGGTCGTGGACATGAGTTACAGCGGCATCAAAATCCGTTTGAAAGAACCGTTGGCTCAAACTGTCGAGGAAGCCGAGCTGCGGATTTCCATCGTGCTGCCCGAATCGAAAGTGCCGGTGTCGATACACGGCATGATCAAGCATTTACGCGACGAGCGTCAGGAATGCGGCTTGCAATACGACTGCGGCTTGCAATACGACTGCGAGCGGCATGCCGAACACGATCTGGACGACTTGATGTTCGAGTGCGTGAAATTCGCGCCGCCGGCCGACGAAGATTGAGGATGGCGCGGACCACCTCGGCCGGCATGCTCCGGCGAATCTGGGACGCGCTGAACGGCGAAACCGCCTACCGCCGTTACTTGCAACACTGGCAAACCCACCATGCCGATAGCGAATCCGCGCCGCTGAGCCGCAAGGCTTTCTTCGCCGCCGAAACGCGCCGTAAATGGAGCGGCGTCAAGCGCTGCTGCTAGTAGGCTATTTTTGGCAATCGCCTTTACAGGCGGAGACGACAATAGAAGCGATGCAGTACATTTGTACTGGCACAAATGCGTCATTGTTTGTTGCCGGAAATACGCTCAACATGATGTTCAACGAAAGCCGCCAGCTTAGGGCGGCTTCGCAGCCTTTTTCGGTCCGCGGCCGCCTAGTCCGCCCGCGCCGCATCGTCGCACTAGATTAAGCATCCACGGGGTGGTAATCCGGTTCCAGTAGCGTTTTAAAGGAGCACGTCATGCCTGTAGCACTTTCTTATCCCGGCGTTTACATCGAAGAGGTCCCCAGCGGCGTTCGCACGATTACCGGCGTCGCCACCTCGATTACCGCGTTTCTTGGCCGGGCCTCGCGCGGACCGACCGATGAGCCGATCACCGTCAACAGCTTCGGCGATTTCATCCGGGTGTTTGGCGATTTGTCGCCGGATTTTCCGCTGTCCTATGCGGTACGCGACTTTTATCTGAACGGCGGCCAACAGGCCTTGATCGTCAGGCTGGCGAAAAACGCCACGGCCTCGAAAAACGCCGATCTGAAACTGGAAGCCGCCAGCGTTGGTTTGCGCGGCGACAAGCTCACTTACACGATAGACGCCAAGGGCATTACCGCCGAAGTCGCCGGCCGTTACGGCATTGCGCAGGCCGATTTATTCAATATGACGGTGTACGAAGAACCCGGCAAGGGCCGCGTCGAACGCTTCCTGAATTTGGCTGTCACTGTCGGCGCTGGCGCCCGCCGCCTGGATCGAGTGTTAGCCGCGGAATCCAATTTGATCCGCGTGCAGAAGAAAGCCGACGGCAGCGCCGATCTGGTGGCCGGCCGGCCCACCGACTCGACCGCCGCCGAAGATCCGGCCGATCCGGCGGCCACGCCGGCCAGCTTTAAAAAATTTACCGGCGGCGGCGATAGTGCGTTGTTGACCGCCGAAGCCGACGTGGTCGGCGACAAAAACAACAAAACCGGCCTTTACGCGCTGGATAAGGCCGATTTGTTCAATTTGCTGTGCATACCGCCCGACACCCGCGAGGGCGATACCTTGAAGGAAGTCTATCAAAAGGGGATGAAATACTGCGCCGACCGGCGCGCCGTGCTGATCGTCGATCCGCCGGCGGCGTGGGGCGCGAATAAGGATACCGCCGCTGCAACGGCTCGCGACGGATTGAGCGGCTTGGGTCTGTCCGGTGTCGAAGCTCGTAACGCAGCGCTGTACTTTCCGCGTGTGATTCAAAGCGATCCCTTGCGCGAAGGCCAGCTCGACGTGTTCGCGCCCAGTGGCATGATTGCCGGCATCATGGCGCGCACCGATACCGCCCGCGGCGTTTGGAAGGCGCCGGCCGGGCTGGATGCCTCGCTGAGCGGGATTCAAGGTTTGCAAGTAAATTTGAATGACGCCGAAAACGGCATGCTCAACCCGTTGGGCATCAATTGTTTGAGGGCGTTTCCGGTCAACGGCCGGGTGGTCTGGGGCGCGCGTACCTTGCGCGGTGCCGACCAGTTGGCCGACGAATGGAAATACCTGCCGGTGCGCCGCACCGCGTTGTTCATCGAGGAAAGCCTGTATCGCGGCACGCAGTGGGTGGTGTTCGAGCCGAACGACGAACCGCTGTGGGCACAAATCCGTTTGAACGTCGGCGCCTTCATGCACAACCTGTTTCGCCAGGGCGCTTTTCAGGGCAGTACGCCCAGGGAGGCCTACTTCGTCAAGTGCGACCGGGAAACCACGACGCAAACCGACATCAATTCCGGCATCGTCAATATCGTGGTCGGCTTCGCGCCGCTAAAACCCGCCGAATTTGTGGTCATCAAACTCCAGCAAATGGCTGGACAAATCGAAGTCTAAGGAGAATCCGCCATGGCTCAGTTCAGCGTCAACGCACAACGGTTCGATCCCTATAAAAATTTCAAATTCCGGGTCAAATGGGACGGCAAATACGTCGCCGGCGTCAGCAAGGTCGGTGCGCTCAAACGCACCACCGAAGTCGTCAAGCACCGCGAGGGCGGCGATCCGAGCAGCAGTCGCAAGTCGCCGGGCCGCACCGAATACGAGGCCATCAGCCTGGAGAGGGGCGTCACCCACGACAAGGAATTCGAGCAATGGGCCAACAAGGTGTGGAATTTCGGTTCCGGACTGGGCGCGGAAGTGTCGCTCAAGGATTTTCGTAAGGACATCATCATCGAACTCTACAACGAGTCGGGCCAGCTCGCGGTGGCTTACAAATTGTTTCGCTGCTGGGTGTCCGAATTCCAAGCCCTGCCGGATTTGGATGCCAACGCCAACGCCGTGGCGATCCAGCACATCAAGCTGGAAAACGAAGGCTGGGAACGCGATTACGAAGTCGCCGAGCCGGCCGAGGAAACCTTTACCGAGCCGCAATAGCCATGAGCGCGGGCATCGCCTCGACCTTGCTGGCCGCCTGGGAACGCTGTCTGCTGCAGACCGATACCGAACGCGCACTGACATTGCTGGTCATGTTGGATACCGAACTCAGCGAAACCACGTTGAGAAGCCTGCCGCTCGGGCAACGCAACGGCCGGCTGTTGGCGCTACGCGAACGCTTGTTCGGCGCGCGAATGGCCAGCTTGGCGGCCTGCCCTAACTGCGCGGAGACGCTGGAACTGAATTTGAATGTCGCCGATCTGCAATTGCCGCCGCCGGCCGAGGCGCCGTTGGTACTGGTGCAAGACGGTTTCCGCATCCAATTGCGTTTACCGGATAGCCGCGATTTATTGCATATTCAAACATTGGCTGACGTCGATGCCGCACGGCGGACTTTGTTCGCCCGCTGCTGCGTTGAAGTGTTAGCCAGTGGCGAGCCGGTTATCCCGGAAACCGTCCCGGAAGTCTTGATTGCTTCGGCTGAAGCTTTACTGGCAGCCGCCGATCCGCAAGCCGACATCAGCCTGGATTTAAATTGCCCGAGTTGCCGGCATGCGTGGCTGGCGGCTTTCGATATTGCCGGTTATTTGTGGCGGGAAATTCAGGCCTGGGCGCAACGCTTATTCAACGACGTGCATTTGCTGGCCCGCGCTTACGGCTGGAGCGAAGCGGACATCCTGGCGATGAGTCCGTTGCGCAGGCAATGCTACCTAGAACGGGTGCGGCAATGAACGGCTTTCTGGGACAACTCGCGGCGCTGACGCTGCATCGAATAGAAGCCTTGCCGCCGCGTTTGCCGGGGCGTTTCGAGCCCGATTCAAGCGAACCGTTCGCGGCGGACCCGTTCGATCCGTCGACCGAACCGTTGCCGCCCAGCCCGACCCTGGGGCCGGCTATCCGCGAACCTATACCCACGATCCCAAACACCGCAGTCGGGCGGGATGACGCAGTCGGACAAGGGGCGCCAAATCTCGATCCACCCTTCTCCTGGCAGGCGCAAACGCCTGCCGAACAGCCAGCGGCGCAACCGTTGTTGACGCCCGTTCCGCCGGCAATCCCGCCCTTGTCCAGCCGCCGCGAAATACCGGTCGAGCCTCGGACACCGACCAATAGCGGCACCAACGCGGCCGCGCCGGCGGTCGAGCGGGAGATGACTCGAATCGAGGAGCGCGTCACGATGCTGACCGAGCGCGAGCGTGTGCTCGATCCGGATGCAACACCGGTCATCGCGGCCGCCAGCCGGCAACACCAACCAGAATCCGAACCGCTTAAGCCGATGAATCCGCTCGTGGCCGAGCTTAAACCCATCGTCCCGGCATTGACCGGTTTCAAGGACGCCGCTGCGCGGCAACCCGCCGATGTCCGGCCGGAGCCCACGCCAATGCCGACGATACAGGTTACGATAGGCCGCATCGAAATCCGCGCTACCCAAACCAGCGAAAAATCCGCCGCCAAGCCGCGCCCGGCTCAGGCGACGATGAGTCTGGACGATTATCTGAAGCAGCGCGACGGAGGCCGGCGATGAGCAATTCACTGGCTGTCGCCACGGTAACGGCTGCGTTGGCGACGCTGATTCAAAATGCCGCGCAACAGGCCGTCAGCGGCGCCGAAGTGGTGCTTGGCAGGCCGCAAACCGCGCCGCCGGCCAATGCCTTGCGCTGGGTGCAACTGTGTTTGTATCAGGTCACGCCGAATCCGGCTTTGCGTAACGCCGATCTACCGACCCGCGATCCTAGCGGACGGATTAGCCAGCGCCCGCAAATCGCCCTGGATTTACATTATTTATTGGCGTTTTACGGCGACGAAACCGCCTTCGAAGCGCAGCGCATGCTGGGCGCGGTGGCCCGCGACCTGCATGCGCATCCGATCTTGACCCGCCAAGCCGTCCACAATGCCGCGCTCAGTCATGCCCCGCTGAACGACTCCAACCTGGACCAGGCGCCGGAATTGGTCAGATTGATGCCGCTGCCGTTGAACCTCGACGAATTGTCCAAGTTATGGTCGGTGTTCTTCCAAACGCCCTACGCCTTGTCTATTGCCTACCGCGCCAGCGTCGTGCTGATCGAATCGGACGACGCGGTAAATCCGGCGCCGCCGGTGTTGCAACGTGGCCAGGACGACCGTGGTGTCGAGACGCTGCTGGGCCGGTTTCCCCGCCTGGAAACAATCCGGATTGGCTTCGCCGACAACCGCGATGTGCCGCTGCCGTCCTTGCCTAATGCCTGGCCTGGCCTGGTTTTGACCTTCGGCGGGCAGGACTTGCAAGGCGACAGCGTAACGCTGCGCTTTCAGCATCCGCGTCTGGGCAGCCGCGACGTGGCGATCCCGGAAGCGGACCGCGATGCCACCAGTCTACGCTTTACCTTGCCCGACGATGCGGCGGCGCAAACCGACTGGGCGGCAGGCCTTTACGAAGTCGCCGCCATCGTCAGCCGCGACGGCACGGAACGCACCACCAACCGCTTGAGTCTGCCGCTGGCGATCCGCGTCGACAGCATCTTGCCGGCCAATCCGGTGGCCCGCGCGGCCGGCGACGCCACGCTGACGATGGCCGCGACGCCGCAAGTATTAACCGAGCAAGCGCCGCTGCTGCTGTTGGGCGATCGCGAAGTCGCCGCGCAAGCGCGCATCAATCCCAGCGATCCGCTGGTGTTCGTCATCGAAAACGCCGCGCCGCTCAGTTTGCAACCGGTGTATATCCGCGTCGACGGTGTCGACAGTTTGCCGTTCGCGTTTTTGGATCATCCGCCGCGCTATGCCTTCGCCGACAGCCAACGGGTGACCATCGTATGAACGAGCATCAACGCTGGCTGCAAGCCAATAACGATTATCTCGGCGATGCGATCGCCTGGCTGCACCGCTTGCTGGAGCGGCAAATCGCGGAACTGACTCATGCCGCGCCACCGGCCAAACGTGGCTGGTTCAAATGCCGGGAGCCTGAAACGGAGCAAGGCTCCGACGACGCCGAAACCGCGATCCGCGCGCTCGGTAAAAAACTGGCGGCCGCCGAAAGCGCCGATCCGCCGCCGGCTTTGATTATCCTGAGCCGCCAGCTTGGCCTGGATCGCTTCGAGCAACAAATTTTGCTGTTGTGCGCGGCCATCGAGCTGGACGGCAAAACCGCCGCCTTGTGCGCCAAAGCCCAAGACAATGCTTATAAACCTTATCCGACCTTCGCGTTGGCGCTGCGTTTGTTCGAGCAACCCAACTGGCAAGCCTTGTCCGCCGACCGGCCCTTGCGCTACTGGCGCCTGCTGGAGATCAACCAGCCCGGCGCCGAAGCGCTGACCACCAGCGCGTTGCGGGCCGACGAGCGCATCGTCAATTTTCTGGTCGAACCCAGACACAATATCGACGACCGTTTATTGCCGTTCATGGCCCCGCTGCTCGGTGCCAGCGATGCCGCCGCGCTGGCGCCGTCGCAACGGCGGGTCGTCGGGGAGATTGCCGCTTATTTGCAAAGCCGGGCCAGCGGGCTTAGTCAGCACGTGTTGGTGCAATTGGCCGGCCCGTCGGCCCGTGTAAAAGCGGAAGTGGTCAGGCTGGCCTTGGCGGAACTGGGACTCGGCGGTATGGCGACGAGTTTAGAGAGTCTGCCGACTCAGACCGCCGACCTGGAAAACTTGTTGCGGTTGTGGGAGCGCGAGCGCTTGTTGCTGCCGGTGGCTTTGTATCTGGACGCTGGCCATGCCGACGAGCACACCCATGCCACGTTACTGAGACGTTTGCTTGGCGCCTGCAACGGCGTATTGATTTTGGGTGTCCGCGACCCGCAACCGGAATTCGACGGCTTGATCGTCGAAATCGCCAAGCCCGATGCCGAAGAACAACAAAACGTCTGGCGGGAGGCGCTCGGCGACGATGCCACTGTGTTGGCCGCGCAACTGGCCGGCCAGTTCAGCCTGGAATTGCCCGCGATCCGCGAAATTGCCGATTCGGTGGCCGGCGAGCCGGCGGCTGGCGAACGCCGCGACCGGCTCTGGCAAGCCTGCTTGCGTAAAACCAGCCCCAAGCTGGATCAATTGGCGCGGCGTATCGACGTCAAGGCCACTTGGCCCGACATCGTGTTGCCCAAGGAGCCGCAGGTATTGCTCAAGCATATCGCCGGCCAGATCGAGCGGCGCGGCCTGGTTTATAACGACTGGGGCTTCGTCGATAAAATGAATCGCGGTCTGGGGCTGAGCGTGCTGTTCGCCGGCGAAAGCGGCACCGGCAAAACCATGGCGGCGGAAGTGATCGCCAACGCCTTGCAACTGAATCTGTACCGGACCGACTTGTCGGCGGTGGTCAGCAAATACATCGGTGAAACCGAAAAAAACCTGCGGCGCTTGTTCGATGCCGCCGAAGACGGCGGCGCGATTTTGTTTTTCGACGAAGCCGACGCGCTGTTCGGCAAGCGCAGCGAAGTCAAGGACAGCCACGACCGCTACGCCAACATCGAAATCAATTACTTGCTGCAACGCATGGAAGCCTATCGCGGTCTGGCGATTCTGGCGACCAACATGAAAAGTGCGTTGGATCAGGCCTTCATGCGGCGTTTGCGTTTTATCGTCAATTTTCCGTTTCCCGGCGCCGCCGAGCGCGCCGACATGTGGCGCAAGGTATTTCCGCCGCAAACGCCGTTGGCCGAGCTGGATTATCAGCATCTGGCCCGCTTCAATCTGACCGGCGGCAGCATCCACAACGTAGCCTTGAACGCGGCATTTCTGGCAGCCGCCAGCGATGCCCGGCAGGTGACGATGGCGTTGATTTTCGAAGCGCTACGCGCCGAATTCCGCAAGCTGGATAAACCGGTCAACGAAGCCGAGTTTCGGCTGTTGGGCCTGGTCGGGAGCGCGCCGTGAACATTCAATTGCACATCGAACGGCTGGTGCTGGACGGTGTCGATTTGGCCGGAGATAGTCGCGGCGAACTGCAAGCCGGTTTGACGACGGAATTGACCCGCTTGCTGAGCGAGGGCGGTTTGGCCGGCCAATGGAGTAACGGCGTGGCGGTGCCGCGCTTGCAGTTGTCCGGCTTGCAATTGGTTGGACAGCAGCCGACCCGCTTGGGCGAGCAGATCGCGCAAACGGTTTACCGAGGCCTAGGCCATGAATAAATCCCGGTCGGTAGAACGTCCGCCGCTTTCCGCAACGCCATTGGTCGGATCCATTAAACCCGAGCGCGGCAAATTTTCCGAGCAGCCGGCCAGTTTGCCGGCCAATAGCGAACGCGGCGCACATGAATTTGGCGCGATTCCGCTCAGCCCGGCCCGGCCGGGCAGCTGGCAGGCCAAGCTGGTGTTAGGCCAGCCCGGCGATGTGTTTGAGCGCGAGGCCGATGCGGTTGCCGATAAGGTGACTGGCGGCGGTCGTGATCGAGCGCTGACGTCGGTCGGTCAGGATGGCAATACCTTGAGACGGGCTCCACAACCGGCCAGCGATAACATGGACGCGCACGCCGCCGAATCTGAAATGGCGCCGCAAGCCGAAACCGCCAAGCCGGAAAGTGTGGATAAGCAGGCCGAGGAGGGCGATCCGGCCCAAGTGGCGTTGCTATTGCTGGAAAGCGACGATTTGGAGGGCGATCAGCAGCCCAGCGGCGGCGAGCAAGCCGAGTCTGACGACGCGGATCAAGCCGGTGAAACGGAGCCAATGCGGACCAGTCCGCAAGCCGGCCAGACGCCCAGCGTGTCGCCGCGTCAGGAATCGCGTATCCAGGCCTTACGCGGCGGCGGTCAACCGTTGGCAAGCCCGGTCAGACGTTTTTTCGAGCCGCGCCTGGGTCGCGACCTTAGTCAGGTCCGGGTTCACACCGGCGTCGACGCCGGCAAATTGGCCGATTCGGTCAGGGCCCGTGCGTTTACCGTCGGTCGCGATGTAGTGTTCGGGGCCGGTCAGTATCAACCCGCTAGCGCAGGCGGGCGCTGGTTGTTGGCGCACGAACTGACTCACGTCTTGCAGCAGCAAAGCGGTTTGGCGCGTATGCCGCTGGCGCCGATTCGAGTGCGCGAAACCAGCGAACCGCGGGTGCAGGGCGGTTTTTTCGGCAAATTGTGGAACGGCATTAAAAAAGGCGCGAGAGCGGTCTGGGGCGGTATCAAAAAGGGCGCCGGCGCGGTTTGGGGTGGGATCAAAAAAGGCGCCAGCGCGGCGTGGCGAGGCGTCAAAAAAGCCGCCGGCAAGGTGTGGGACGGTACCAAGTGGGTGGCGGGCAAGGTTTGGGGCGGCATCAAAGCCTTCGCCGGTTGGGGGTGGAATGTGTTGAAAGCCGGCGCGGCCTTGGCCTGGCGGCAAGTCGTCAATTTCCCGAGCCGTATCTGGCGCTTGATCAAGCATTTGGGCAGCGGCATCGCCGGCGCGGCCGGTTGGTTGTGGGACGGCTTGAAACTGGCCTGGCATCTGGATTTCAAAGGCCTTGGCAATTGGTTTCTGGACGGCATCCTGTCCGGTGCGGCCTGGATCGGCCGCTTGATCGGCAAATTGGTGGACATCGCCGGCATCGGCGAGGTCTGGGACTTGCTGTTTCAAATCATCAAATTCAACACCCGCACGCTGAATTCGACCGAAAAAAGCGAAGCGCAAAAAACTTTTCAGGACAACATCGCGTACTGGCAAGTACGCATAGACGAATATTCGCTGATTTCCGCCATCGGCGCCTTGTTCAAGGGCGGCGGCGGGATGGGCGTGACGACTTTCCACACCATCAATTTCAATCAAAAGATCAGCGCCAGTCCGGGCAGCAACGATATGCACTGGCTGACGCACGAGCTGACCCATGTCTTCCAATACGAACGCGTGGGTTCGCAATATCTGGGCGAAGCGATCCATGCCCAGGCCACTGCCGGCTACGATTACAAAGGTCCGGACGCGTTGTGGCGACCGGCCACCAACCCGTCGCCGAATATGCTCGGCAAACACTTCCGCGAATTCAATCGCGAGCAACAGGCCGATATTGCCGCCGATTACTACTACTCGCTATACAGCCAAACTACCGCCGGCGGCATCACCCCGGTCACCAGCGACTACCAACCGGTGATCGACGAAATGAGGGCAGGCGATGTCTAGCCTAACCAAAACGCCGGCCGCGTCCGGCAATAAAGTGGCGTTAGCCACGCAAACTCGACCCGCCGTCTGCCTATTGCAGCGTCGTTGCGCTTGCGGCAATCACTCGCCCGCTGGTGGAGAATGCGCGGCCTGCGCGCGCAAGAATAAGCCGATACAACGTCAATTAGCGATTGGCGCCAGCAACGATCCGATGGAACGCGAGGCCGATCGGGTTGCCGATCAGGTATTGGCTAGCCATAGCGCGTTACCGACGTTATCCGCCGCCGGTGCCGAGACCATTCGCCGCCAGGAAGCGCCCAAGGAAAAAACCGACGCGGAAAAATATCGGGAAGGCCTGGAAAAACTCGGCGAAGCGTTTTTACAAACCCCGCTCGGCAAAACCTTGGTCGAGAAGCTGAAACAAGATGCCTTGGTGAAAGGCGCTACCCAGTTTGGCAAGGATATTCTCGCGACTTGGCCGGGCAGAATTTACACCGGCGAAGCCGCCGTAATAACCGTGGCGACACTGGCGGCGAACCACAAGGCCTTGCCGGTTCAGATACCCGAAATCCCGTTGGACATTATCACGCCCGGCTTGAGTGTGAAGCTGACCTACAAAGGCCCGGTGGATAAGCCGACCGATGCGATGATTACCTTTAGCTACCGCGAGCAAGCGGCCAAAAACGACGCTGGGAAAACACCGCTCAGCGCGGCCGACAAGTATCGGGCGGAGACCGCCAAAATGGCGGCGGATCAGGCCAAGTTCCGCGCCAATATGCGTTTTACGCCCGGTTCCCCGGAAGACTTAAGGCAAAGGGCGGAAGATGAGGCACTCAGACAGGCCGCGCTGAAGTATCGTGGCGGTCCGGATATTTCAGAGACTCTAAAAAAATATCCGTGGCTGGCGGCACCGCAACCGAAAAACGGTTTACAGCTGACGCAGCCCAATTGGTCGCCGGGTAAGGAAAGGCCTTCGTTGTTTGGCGATCAAATCAAATTGAGAATTCTCAGCGAAGAAGAGCAGGACGAACGTCCGGCCTTGCAGAAAAAACTTCGTATCGGCGCCAGCGGTGATCCCCTGGAAACGGAAGCGGATCGCGTCGCCGAACAAGTGCTAACAAATTCGTCAAACCCGCCGCTCAAGTCGGCCACGCCCAGCATTCAACGCGTAAGCGGCAACGGTTCGGCCGCCGCGGAAGCGGTGCCGGACAGCGTCGATCAGGTGCTGGCGAGTTCGGGTAGGCCGTTGGATGCTCCATTGCAGCAGGATATGGAGGCGCGTTTCGGACAGGATTTTTCTCGGGTGCGCATCCATATCGGCGGCGCGGCCGAACAATCGGCGCGCGAGGTTCAAGCCAAAGCCTATACGGTCGGTCACGATGTCGTGTTCGGCGACAACCAGTTCCAGCCCGAGACGCGTGAAGGTCGGCATTTGCTGGCTCACGAACTGGCTCACGTGGTTCAGCAACGCGGTGAATCGAGAGGGTTGCATAAAAAGGTCATGGGTGATGATGATCCGATACATAGACCGCTGATAGAGCGATTCCGCCGCGAAAACGGATTTCCTCCGAGCGGTGAGGACGAATACGGACATCAAGTAGGTCCGTCGGACGCCCAAATCAAATACGGCGGTTTATTGATACCTGCGGCGCGGCCAGCTACTCCGGCGGAACAGCGCGAGTTCGTCGAGGGTGCCATACGCTTTTTGCGGGAGGCTGCGGATTTTTATCGAGATGTGACGCGAATCGATCAGACGTGGCTGGCAACGATTTTACAAGGTTGGCGAACGGCATATACCAGTAATCTGAGGATTATTCAGCAGATGCTGAATAACGATGCCGCGTTAGCAAGCCTTCTTGTCGGAGCCTATCAGGCGGCCGTCGCGTCGTTGATTACGAAAGCCGCTTCCTTGCTACGCAGAACCGAACAGGATTTGTACCAGCAGCTCGTCGGCGCGATAGACGAGGTGGCTTGGCCGCGCGGCAGAGCCGACCCCACGGGCGCGGAACTCACTAACGCGCTTCCGGAAGCGGAGCGTCAACAACTGCGCGTGATTACGCTGAGAGTCACTTTGGCTAATCTGGACGCCTATTTTCAGCCACGGGCGACGATGATCCCGTTACCGGCGAACGTAGTCGTGCGCTTCTCCAGCGGCGTTATGCAAGTGTTGCGTAGGGGCTTGGAAAATATCGCCGGCACGTTGACAAATCCCGCCAGCTGGACCAGCGGTCCGCCGCCGCTCGAACCGAATTCGACGTTGACGCTAGCTTTGCACTTGGAGAACGTCGGGGGCGGGTATTCGGCCTTTCGCTTTACCTATGTCAGACGTCAAGTACAAGGCGGCGCGGCCAACGGTGAAATATTGGTCGAACATTTAGGCGGCATAGGCATGGAAACCCTGCATCCGGATCAGGCCAAGAGAGCGCAACAACGTTTCGACCGCTACAATTTTCGCCGTGGTGCAGGTTGGAGCGACCCGCAATTTCAGGAAGTATTGGCGGCATTGGAGCAAGTGCCAGACACCACCTTAAATCTGGTTGCCGGTTATACCTTCAATCGCGGCACCGTACACCAGACCCATCCCGAATGGTGTGGCGAACATCAATCCGGGACCCGCGTCATCACTTTGTTCGACTGTGCCTTTACCGCGTCGCTGACTCGGACCGGCGTTCCCGGACAAGGGTTGGCGAACGTCGCGCGGCAAGACGTATTGCACGAGTTGGGGCACGCACTCGATTTAAGGATATTGTCGCAAGTCATCGATCCCGTGAATCAAGCGGTTAACGCGCAACGCAACGCCTTTCGCCGTTACGAAACTCAGCCGGGTTCCAATCGCTACTCAATTCCCGCCTCGATGCAAGCACGCTGGAATCAAATACATGCGCAAATAACCGCAGCTCAACGAACGCGCGACGCGGCTCGCTCCTTGTCGGGTTCGCAATGGCAAGCGCAACCCGGCAGCAACGACTTGACGATTGTGGAAGGCGCGGACAACGTGGCTTTCCGGCAAGCCGCACAGCAGGATGGCGGCCCAGGAATCACGCACTATTCGGATACCAGTTGGCAGGAACACTTTGCCGAATCCTACGCTTTATACATGGTTGACCCGGATGGCTTGCAACGCTTGCGTCCGCACGTATTCGCTTTCCTCCAGAGCAACTTTCCGCGATGACCACGAACTGCGGCGAAAGGCTAGCGACTAGCCGCCCCACTATTGAGTAACGCAACATTTAACGAGAAATAACGATGCGCTCAGCCACCTCCAAGTTAAAAGATTTCGGCGATGATCTTAAGGATGTTCTGAACAAGCTGATTCCGCTCATGGTTCGACAAACTCTCCGCGAACCGAATCAAGCTAATGCCGTTAATCCCGAACCTGTCGAAGCACTTAATCCTAACTTCCTGAAAACAGCTGATGCGTCGGTCATACCGATTGGCGCGACGCCACCGCCAGGAGCTTTCTCATGAGCGGTTTCCCAGGTTCTCCGAAACTGATCAAGGGTGGCGTGGTGCTGATCGATCCCGGCAGCGGCGCGGTGCGGCGCATCATCGCCTTGCAGTACAACCCGGACACCATCACCCGCTCCTTGCAAGTGCAAGGTATCGGCGCCGATAGCGGCGACCGTTCCGAAGCGCTGCGCCTGAAAGGTCCGCCGGTGGAAACCATCAAGCTGGACGCAGAAATCGATGCCGCCGAGCAGTTGGAAATCGCCGACGGCCTGGCGACTCAAGTGGGTTTGCATCCGCAATTGGCCGCGCTGGAGTTGATCGTCTATCCGAGCAGTGCTCAGCTCCAGGCCGCCAATAGTCTGGCCCACGCCGGCACCCTGGAAATCGCCCCCTCCGAAGCGGCGTTGATGCTGTTTATCTGGAGCAAGCAGCGCATCGTGCCGGTACGGCTGACCGAGTTCAGCATCACCGAGGAAGCCTTCGACGCGGCCTTGAATCCGATCCGCGCCAAACTCAGTCTGGGCCTGCGGGTGTTGAGCGTCAACGACATCGGCTTCGATCACAAGGGCGGCAGTCTGTTTATCAGCTATCTGCAAAACAAGGAGCAGTTGGCGCAAAAATTTGCCGGCGGCGCGTTCGCGGCGCTGGGCATCAGCGGTATTTAGGAGACGACGATGACCGATCCGAATCTGGCTTTGCAACAACTCCTGCAACCCGGCGGCACTGCCGGCCCGTTTCCGCCCGGCAGCCGTTACTACGGCATTCCGACCGCGATTCTGGAAAGCGCCGACGGTCGCAAGACCGCCTATCTGCGGCGCCGCTTCGTGCCGGCGCCGGAGCGCTTCGAGCTGCTGCAGGAACATACGGTCAGTCAGAACGAGCGGCTGGATAACACCACCGCCCGCTACCTCGGCGACCCGGAACAGTTCTGGCGGCTGTGCGACGCCAACCGCGCCTTGCAACCGCGCGAGCTGGAGCAGGTTGGCCGCAAACTGCGCATCACCTTGCCGGAAGGCATCCCAGGGCCCAGCAATGCTTAACGGCATCAACCTGACCTTGCTGATTGGCCCGGCGCTGCCGATACCGGCGCCGACCGCGGTGATCGAAGCCTTGATCAGCGTCCAGGTCAATAGTGGCGGCGAGCGCAGCGGATTTCAGTTGGTGTTTGCGGTCAGTTCCCAGTCGTTGCTGACCAACACGCTGTTGCCGGCGGGTTATTTCGATCCGATCACGACGCGGGTGATGATCATCGTCACGCTGAACGGCATCCCCAACGTGTTGATAGACGGCATCGTCACCCGCCAGGAGATGTCGCCGAGCAGCGAGCCGGGCCAGGCCAAGCTGACCATCACCGGCGAGGACTTGAGCGTGCTGATGGACATCGTCGAACTGAAACGGCCATTTCCGGGCATGGACGATACCTTGCAAATGCTGACGATACTGGCGCCGTACGCCGCCTTCGGGGTGATTCCGCTGGTGACGCCGCCGCTGTTTTTGAATTTCATGTCACCCACCAAGGGCTACAAATCCCAGGACTCCACCGATCTGGCGCATATCAAAAAATTGGCGGCGCGCAACGGCTACGTGTTTTACGTCGAATCCGGGCCGTTGCCGGGCCAGAATCTGGCTTACTTCGGCCCCAATATCCGCTTGCCGATTCCGCAGCCGGCGCTGACCATCAACATGGACGCGCACAGCAATGTCGATAGCCTGAGTTTTTCCTTGAACGGTCTGGCCAAGGAAGTACTGATCGTCACGGTAATGGACCCGATCACTCACAAAATTCCGATTCCGGTGCCCATCCCCAATATCAGCATTTTTCAACCGCCATTGGGTGCACGGCCGACGCCGCCGGCCAAGGTCAGGTTCGCCAAGGAAGTCGCCGGTGAAGATCCGCCGGGGGTGGTCAATCTGATGGTCGGGCAAATGTTGAAAGGCTCGGCGAACGCAATTACCGGCAGCGGCTCGCTGGATGTGTTGCGTTACGGTAGAGCCTTGCGGGCGCGGATGGTGGTCGGCGTGCGCGGCGCCGGTCTGGCTTACGACGGTTTGTATTACGTCGATAGCGTCACGCATAACCTGAAACACGGCGAATACAAACAAAACTTCACGCTGTCGCGCGACGGGCTGATTTCCAACACGCCGAGGCTGCCGGTATGAACGAAGAGAACAAATATTGGGGCAAGTATCGCGGCACCGTGATCAACAACGTCGATCCGGAACAGCGCGGCCGGATTCAGGCGCTGGTGCCGGACGTCAATTCGTTGATTCCGACCACCTTCGCCGAACCCTGCGTGCCGCTGGCCGGACCGACCGGGCCGCCAATGGGCGTGTACATGGTGCCGCCGATCGGCGCCGGGGTATGGATAGAGTTCGAGCACGGCGATCTGGACAAACCGATCTGGGTCGGCTGCCGCTGGGGTTTGCAAACCGATATTCCGCTGGCGGCGCTGGCCGGCAACCCGGCCGATCCCAATATCGTGATTCAGTCCTTGCTGCAGCAAGGCATTATCGTCAGCGACCTGCCGCCGGCTCCGCCGCCGCCGGTGATGCCGCCGATCCCGACCACCGGCGGGGTGATTTTACGCAGCACCACCGGCGCTTACATTGTGGTCAACGACGCCGGTATCTTCATCAGTAACGGCAAGGGCGCCAGCCTGGAAATGCTGGGGCCGGCGGTGATGATCAACAAACTGGCGCTGGTGGTGACTTGAGATGGCCGGCTTCTTAGTACATGTCGGCGCGCAGGTGTTATGCGCCCACGGCGGTCAGGCGACGCCGACCGTGCCAAACCCGCGCGTCATGGTCAGCGGCCAGCCGACCGTGCTGATGACGGCGCCCTATATCGTGGCCGGCTGTGCGTTGCCGCCGCCGCCCGCTGCCAACGGACCTTGCGTTACCGGGCAATGGTTGATGGGTACCACGCGGGTCACGTCCAACGGCCAACCGCTGGTGGTGCAAAGCAGTCAGGCGATATGCGCGCCAACCGCGACGCCGCTTTTGATTTTATTAACCCAAACCCGCGTCAGCGCGCTGTGAGGATGCCATGATAGCCGTCGATTTTCCGTTGCATTTCGACCAGCGCGGACGCACCGCCGTCACCGCTTACGACGAGCATATCCGCGACATGATCGAACAATTTCTGTTCACCAACAACGGCGAACGCGTCAACCGACCGGATTTCGGCAGCGGCTTGCTACAACTAATTTTCGCGCCGAACAGCGCCGAATTGGCGGCGACGCTACAATTCACGATTCAGGCCGGCTTACAGCGCTGGCTGGGCGATGTGCTGGATGTACTGGCCTTGGAAGTGACCAGCCAGGACTCGACCTTGCAGGTGCAGGTGCAATACCGGGTCAAGCGCAGCGGCGAGGTTCGCAGCGCGGAATTCCTCAGGAGTCCGACATGAGCGCCTCGGCATTGCTGTGCCGCGAGGATAGTCGCCGAGCGCTAGTCCGGGCCAGCGAGAGTTTGAACGGCTTCGATTACTTGGAAGTCGGCGACGACCAACTGAGCTTGACGGTGTTTTTTCTGCGCAAGGCCCCCGATCACCTCGACGCCGCGAATCTGCGTATCGTCGGTGGCGAGCGGATTACCGGCATCCGGGTGGTCTCTGTAGAGATTGTTCGCGACGAAGACCCGGAGCGCGACGACTACATGCTGGTCGGCCTGGACCGTTACGGCGATTTTTCCAATTATCGCTTGTGCGCGGTGGCGCTGGACGAACAAGGCCGGCCCACCGAGCGCAGCATGCCCGGCTTCGATCCGCGTTACGCGAGTCTGGAATTCAATTTCAAGGTGGCCTGCGGCGGCGACATCGACTGTAAGCCGGCGCAGGATTGTGCGGCGTCGGCGGCGGAATTGCCGGAAATCAATTATCTGGCCAAGGATTACGCCAGCTTCCGGCAATTGATTTACGACCGCTTGGCGCTGGTACTGCCGGATTGGCGGGAACGCCATGTCCCGGATTTGGGCGTGACGCTGGTCGAATTGCTGGCTTACGTCGGCGACCATCTCAGTTACTATCAGGATGCGGTCGCCACCGAAGCGTATCTGGACACCGCGCGGCGGCGGATCTCGGTCAGACGCCACGCCCGCTTAGTCGATTACCGCTTGCACGAGGGTTGCAACGCCAGGGCCTGGGTGTGTCTGGAGGTCTCGCAAGATTTGGCCGTCGAAAGCGCCGATGTGTTTTTTATCACCGCGTTCGATTCCGGCGACGACACGGCTTTGCTCAAGGCCGAGGATTTGCCGCAAACCTTGCCGCAACCCTATTTGGTCTACGAACCCCTGCTGGTGCCGGCCAAGCAAACCCTGCACTGGTACGCGGAGCATAATGCCATCGATTTTTATACCTGGGGCGATGCTAAATGCTGTCTGCTCAAGGGCGCAACCTCGGCGACCTTGCTGGACCCCGGTATCGAAAGCCGGCAATTGCGTTTGCAAGTCTGCGACGTGTTGATTTTCGAGGAAGTGTTGGGGCCGCACACCGGCAACCGCGCCGATGCCGATCCCAAACATAGGCATCCGGTGCGGCTGATTGCGGTCGAGGAGGGCGTCGATCCGTTGACCGGTCGCTTCATCGTCGATATTCGCTGGAGCCGGGCCGATGCGTTGCCTTTTGCGTTGTGTTTGTCGGCGGTCAAGGACGAAGATTGTTCGCCGCTGACCGGCGTCAGCGTGGCGCGCGGTAACGTGGTGCTGGTCGATCACGGCGAAACGGTGACCGAAACGCTGGAAGTGGTGCCCGGCAGTTGGCATTGGCCGGATTGCGACGATTGCGGGGTGCGCGAACCGACGGCGTTGCCGCTGCGTTTTCGGCCACGTTTGAGCAAGCCCGAATTGACCCACGTCCAGCCGCTGCCGGCCTGCCGTCAGCCCGATCCGTGCGGCGCACAACCGCTAGTCATCGCGGCCAGCGGTTTAGCGGATCAGGATGTACGTCTGGCATTGCCATGGCTGGCATTGACCGAAACCGATCTCGGCGCTTGCGATACGCCGGAGGTATGGTCTGCGCAAGCCGATTTGTTGAACAGCAACGCCGGTGACCGGCACTTTACTGTCGAAATTGATGACGATGCGGTTGCCTGGCTGCGCTTCGGCGACGGCCAACAGGGCCGGATGCCCAAGCCCGGTACCCGTTTCGCGGCCCGCTACCGGACGGGCAACGGCCCGGCCGGTCTGGTCGGCGCCGAGACCATCACACGCATCGTATTTCGTAATCGCTTTCCCAGCGGCGCGACCCTTTCAGTGCGCAATCCCTTGCCGGCCCAGGGCGGCGTGGCGGCGGAGCCGGTGGCTCAGGCGCGCTTATTGGCGCCGCACGCGTTTCGGCAAGTGTTGCAACGCGCCGTCACTTGCGACGATTACGCGCAAATTGTAATGCGCGATTTCGCCGCCGAGGTACAAAAAGCCGCCGCAACGCTGCGCTGGACCGGCAGCGGCTACAGGGTGTTGGTGGTGGTCGATGCCTACGCGGCCAGTGCCGACTGCCGAAGCTTGCTGTGCCGCATCGACCGGCATTTGCGGAGCTACCGGCGCATCGGTCACGACCTGGAAGTGGTTGCCGCGCTGCAAGTGCCGCTGGCCTTGATCTTGAAAGTCTGCGTTCGGCCCGGCTTTTTGCAAAGCCAGATTAAAGCGAGCCTGCAAACCATGTTCAGCAACCGCGTTTTGGCCGATGGCCAGCGCGGCTTTTTTCATCCGGACAATCTGAGTTTCGGCGACGGCGTGTATTTGAGTCGCATCGTCGCGGCGGCACAAAAGGTGGCCGGCGTCGCCGGCGTCGAAGTCAGCGAATTGCGGCGCTTGTTCGAAGCCGCCGACGATGCAATCGCCACCGGCGTGTTGACGCTGGCGCCGCTGGAAATCGCCCGTCTGGATAACGATAAAGGTTTTCCGGAACACGGCTTATTGACGCTGAATATGGAGGGCGGACGATGAATACCATCTCATCTTGCGGCTGTTGCTCGGGCATCTCTGTCTCGGTGCCGGCGGCCATCGAGAACCGGCCCGGCTTGCCGGCCTTACACTACCGGATTGGCGATTACCACGGGTTTCTGGAATCGGCGCTGGCGCGCCTGTCCACGCTGAATCTGGCCGAGCCGGGCGAAGCGGGCCGTTATCCCTTGCAGGCCTTGACCAGTCGCCAGCCCGATGACTTTTCGATTGCGCTGCTGCAAGCTTGGGCTAGCCTCGCCGAAGTGTTGAGCTTTTATCAGGAACGCATCGCCAACGAAGGCTATTTGCGCACTGCCACCGAGCGCCGCTCGGTGTTGGAACTGGCCCGGTTGATCGGTTATCAGCCCCGGCCCGGCGTCGCGGCCAGCGTGTTTTTGGCCTATGGTTTGGACGATAAATTCGAAGGTCCCAGCCTGATAGCCAAAGGCGCGAAAGTACAGAGTCTGCCGGCGCCCGGCGAGTCGCCGCAAACCTTTGAAACCAGCGACGACCTGGAGGCGCGCGCCGCCTGGAATACGCTGAAGCCGCGCCTGAGCCGCCCGCAAACGTCGCTGTCGATGTTCTTCGATCCCGGCGGTCCGCGCGTCTATCTGAAAGGCATCAGTACCAAGCTGAACGTCGACGATCCGCTGCTGATCCAGATCGGCGGCAACGAGCCAGCGCTGCTACGGGTCGGCGAAGTCCTGCCGGAACCCGAGCACGACCGCACCCTGGTGCGTTTGCAGATTGGCGTGACGCCGATTGCCGCCGTCTTAAATTGGCAAGATGTACTGAACGATCAATACGCCTTGTTGCTGCTCGACGACGGCAGCGGCCAGCCGGGGTTTTTCGATTTTCGTTTCGACGTGGACATCGAACAGGTGGAGGCTGACGGCTTGACGCTGTATTCGCTGGCCGACGGCGGGGCCTGGTTGCTGCAGATCGGCGCCGAAGGTCACCAAATCGTGTTAAGCCGGAACAGCCGGCAACTGGGCTATGCGGTCAAGTCGGTGGACGGTATCGGCGCGACTGGACTGAGCTATCTGCGTATTTCCCTGGAAGGCTTGCAGGATTACCGGCAAATCATCGCCGGCTTGACGCAGTCTCCGTCGCTTCAGCCCCGCAACCAGGCGACCTTGACGCGCAATTTGGCCGGTCAGTTCTTTGCCGCACCGCTATTGGATCCCAGTGCCGGCGGCGGCGCGGGCGGCGGGGATACCGGCGGAAATGGGGGCGAACTTCGCTTCCGTGCCCGACCGTTAACGGTCGATGTCGCTGCTCGCTACGCGACCCAGGGCTTGAATGCGGTGGCCGACGCCAACAACGCCATCGCCAAGCGCTTCAGTCCGGCCTTACGCACGCATCTGGCCGCCGCGACCGCCAATACCCGGATCACGCTGGATGGGCCGGTGACGGTGTATGCGCTGCGCGGCAAGGCATCGCCGTTCGGGCATAACGCGCAGTTGCGGCAGACGGATTTCGCGAACGGTAATTACACGCTACGAGAATGGCAAATAGCCAACCCGTATAACACGCCAACCACGTCTAATACCGGTTCGGTTACCGGCGCGGTATTCCACCAGCCGACCACGCTATATCTGGACGCCGATTATCCATTGACCACCGGCGGCTGGATCGTCATTGCCAAAGCCAACGGCAGCGAGATCGTGGTGCGCCTGGATAAGGACACCCTGCAACACCGCTCGCTGGCCGCTTACGGGCTGAGCGGTAAAAGTCTGGCTGTCAGCCTGCCGAGCGATAAGGCCTGGATCGGCGAACCGACCGGCAACAACCCGGAGCCGTTCGCCACGGTGCGTACCACGACGGTTCACATTCAAAGCGAAGCCCTGGCCCTGGCCGAGGAGCCGATCAGCACGCCGGTGTGCGGCGGCGATAGCGAGTTGCTGGAGTTGGACCGCTACCACGAGGATTTGCAAGCCGGTCGCTGGGTCATCGTCAGCGGCGAGCGCGCCGATCTGCCGGGTACTTCCGGCGTGCGTTTCAGCGAATTGGCGATGCTGTCTTCGGTGCGCCAGGATTTGTATCGGCAGACCTATTACAGTTTGGCCGGCCGAGACGGCGGCGTCGATAAACTGGAGTACAGCTTGCCCGGCGACCGCATCCACAGTTTCGTCAAGCTAGCCAAACCGCTGGCCTATTGCTTCAAACGCGACACGGTGAAGATACACGCCAACGTGGTCAAGGCCAGCCACGGCGAGACCCGCAAGGAAGTGCTGGGCAGCGGCAACGGCGCCCAGGCCCTGCAACGGTTTACGTTAAAGCAATCGCCGTTGACCTTCGTCGCCGCCAACAATCCCGCCGGCATAGATAGCACGCTGGCGGTGTCGGTCAATGGCGTGCAGTGGCGGGAAGCCGAGGCTTTAAACGGTCTGAGCGCGACTGGCCGCGCTTTTGTAACTCAAACCGACGATGACGGTAAAACCTCGCTGATTTTCGGCGACGGTGTGCACGGTGCGCGCTTGCCGAGCGGGGTCGAAAATATTCAAGCGGTTTACCGTAGCGGCATCGGCAAGGGTGGCAATGTCAAGGCCGAGCAAATCAACCTGTTGCTGAGCCGGCCGTTGGGCGTCCGGGATGTGATCAATCCATTGCGGGCCTCTGGCGGCGCCGATCCGGAAAGCCGCGACCAAGCCAGGATCAATGCGCCGCTGACCCTGGCGGCGTTGGACCGGTTGGTGTCGGTACGCGATTACCAGGATTTTTCCCGGACCTACGCCGGCATCGGCAAGGCCTACGCGGTCGAGTTGTCCGACGGTCGCCGCCAAATCGTTCACGTGACGGTGGCCGGCGCCGAAGATATTCCTATCGACGAGACCTCCGACTTGTTTTTGAATTTGTGGCAAGCGCTGCACGACTACGGCGATCCGTTTCAGCCTATGCAATTGGCGGTGCGGGAATTGTTGTTGATCGTCGTCAGCGCCAGGGTTCGCATCGCGCCCGATTACCGCTGGGAAAACGTTGAGCCGGCGTTGCGCGGGGTATTGCTGGAAGCCTTTGGTTTCGAGCGCCGCGAATTGGGGCAGGGCGTTTGTCTGTCGGAAGTGATTAGTGCGATGCAAGGTGTGGCAGGGGTGGTGTATGTCGATGTGGACGCCTTCGGCGGCGTGCCGGAAAAAATCCCCGACGCGGCGGCGGGTCGGCGTTTGCAAACGCCCGCCGAAATCGCCGAGGCGGTGCAAGCCATCGCCGCGCAAACCCAACCGGCCCAGCATTTGGCCGTGAATCTGGCCAAATTCGAGAACGGCGCGATTCGGCCGGCGCAAATCGCGGTGTTGGCGACCGAGATTCCGGAAACCCTGAGCTTGAATCAGATACTGTGAGGCTGGCATGAACGCGACACTCGATAGACTCTACGAATTACTGCCGGCGATACACCGCATTCGCGATGCCGAACAGGGCGAACCGCTAAAGGCGCTGCTGCGGGTGATAACCGAACAGGCCGATCTGCTGGAGGCCGACATCGCCCAACTCTACGAAAACTGGTTCATCGAAACCTGCGACGACTGGGTGGTGCCGTACTTGGGCGATTTGATCGGCTACCGGCCGGTCGCCGAGGCCGGCCGGCCCGGCGATGCCGCCACGCCGCAAGGCCGGCTGCTGAACCGGGCCTTGACGCCGCGCAGGGAAATCGCCAATACCCTGCGCTATCGGCGACGCAAGGGCAGCCTGGCTTTGCTGGAAAGTCTGGCCGCCGACGTGGCCGGCTGGCCGGCGCGGGCCGTGGAATTTTTACCGCTGCTCAGCCGCACGCAGCATCTCAATTACCAGCGGTTAGCGCAGGGCCGTAGCGTCGATGTCCGGCAAGGCACGGCGCTGGACTTGCTGGACGGACCGTTCGACGCCATTGCTCACGGCGTGGACGTGCGGCGTATCGCGTCCATTCATTCGCCGGGCCGTTACAATCCGGCGGCGGTGGGCTTGTTCGTCTGGCGTATTCAAGCTTACTCGGTCAGCAAGACTTCGGCCTGTTGCGTCGAAGAGGTGGCGCCGCATTGTTTTACGTTTAGCGCGCTGGGCAACGACAGTCCGCTCTATCACCGGCCCCAGGCCGACGCCGCCGATACGATTGCCGAAGAAACCGCGTTGCCGGTGCCGATCCGCTGCCGCTTGTTTCATACCCAAACCGCCGCCGCGTCGCTCGATTACGGCGAAGGTCGCAGTTTTGCGATCTGGGCGCCGGGTTGGCCGAAGAAAGACACGCCGCAGCCCTTGCCCAGGGATTTGCTGGTCAGCGCCGATCTGAGCGACTGGCGCTTCGTGCCGGCCAAGGGCCAATTGGCCATCGATACCGAACGCGGTCGGTTGGCGTTTCCCGCCAAGCAGTTACCCAAAAAAGTTTGGGTGTCCTATCACTACGGCTTCAGCGCGCCGCTCGGCGGCGGCGAATATCCGCGCGAACTGCGCCAGGCCGACGCCAGCCAGTTGATCCGGGTGTGCGGTCAGGACGAGTTGCAAAAAGCCCTGCTGCCCTGGCAATCCGGCCAAGCCGCCGGGCAGCAACCGGCCCGCGCCGTGGTCGAGATTGCCGACAGCGGCGTCTACGTGCTGCCGGTCAATCTGGAACTGGCGCTCGGCCGCGTGCTGCAGATTCGTGCCGCTGACGCCAGCCGGCCCATCATCCGCTTGCTGGATTGGCAGACCGACCAGCCCGACAGCTTCAGCATTCGCGGCAGCGCCGACAGCCATCTTGTATTGGACGGTTTGTTGATTGCCGGGCGCGGCGTGCTGGTCGAAGGCCCTCTGGGCAGTTTGGCGATCCGCCATTGCACGCTGGTGCCGGGCTGGTCGCTGGATTGCGTCTGCGAACCTTGCCGGCCGGCGGAACCCAGCCTGACCGTGATCAACAGCCTGGTTTGTATCCGCATAGAACACAGCATCGTCGGCTCGATACAGATCGGCAACGACGAAGTCAATGCCGAGCCGTTGGCACTGCACATCAGCGACAGTATCGTCGATGCCACCGGCTGGGACGGCGACGGCCCGGAAAGCGAAGCTATCGGCGCGCCCGGCGCCGGCTTTGCCCATGCCAACGCGACCGTGGTTCGCACCACCGTGTTCGGATGCGTCAACGTGCATGCGCTGGTTTTAGCGGAGGACAGTATTTTCATGGGCACGGTCTGCGTGGCCCGGCGACAACTGGGCTGCATGCGCTTTTGTTACGCCCCGCCGATCTCGCGAACCCCGCGCCGTTACCACTGCCAGCCGGACTTGGCGACCGCCGAGTTGAGCGGCGACGCCAAACTGCTCGAACAACGGCGAGTCGTGCCGCACTTCACCAGTAGCCGTTACGGAACGCCGGCCTACGCGCAATTGGCCGCCGATTGCGCGGCGGAAATCGTGCGCGGCGCCGAAGACGAATCGGAAATGGGCGCGTTTCACGATTTGTTTCAGCCGCAACGTCTGGCCAACTTACGGACGCGGCTCCAGGAATACACTCCGGCCGGCACCGATGCCGCCATCATTTTGGCGAGCTAAGCCGCCGCATAATTGAGGACAACGATATGAAAGGCGATTTTTCGAGAATGACCTTTACCCCGGACAAGCAATTCCTGCGGGTATTGATGCAACAAGGCCGGGTGCAACTCGATGCCGACTGGAACGAGCAAAGCGCGATCCTGCTGCACTATTTGCAGACGCTGGCCGCCGATTTGATCGGTCCCTACGGCGGGCCGGCGGCGGCGTTCGGCTTCGAGATTTTTACCAAGCCCAAACCCAAGGCCGGCGACTTCAACATTGGACCTGGGCGCTATTATGTTGATGGCCTGCTCTGCGAAAACCCAGCACAGCGGCTGACCTATCTCAGCCAGCCCAACTATCGTCTGGACGAAAAAGCCGGTCCGTTGCAGTTTGGCAGCTATCTGGCGTATCTGGACGTTTGGGAACGACATATCAGCTATCTGGAATACGACGATATCCGCGAAAAAGCCCTGAACGGCGCCGATACCGCCAGCCGCTCGCAATTGATTTGGCAGGTCAAAACCTTGGAGCTGCAGGATGGCCGCGACTGGCGGGAGGCCTTGGATAGCCAATTAATCGTCAGTCAAGCCTGTCTGGCCGCGCAAGTCAAACCGGCGGACGCGCCGACCGATGCTTGTTGCCAGCCGTCGGACGCCCGCTATCGGGGCCAGGAAAATCAGTTGTACCGGATCGAGATTCACAGCCCAGGCGGCGACGAAAGCCCGGCGACCTTCAAATGGTCGCGGGAAAATGGCGCGGTGGCCTTCCCGGTTGTAAACATCGTTGCCGACGCCGCAGGCCAAACTTTGACCGCGACGCTGGAGCATTTGGGCCGCGACGATAAACTAACCTTAAACGAAAAGGATTGGGTGGAATTGCAGGACGACGACAGCGTGTTACTGAATGCTGGCTATCCGCTATGCCAGATTAGAGCAATCGATAGGGTCAATCATACCGTCACCTTGGCCGGAATCAGTCCGCTGATTTTTCGGGCCGACCGGCATCCGCTGCTGCGACGCTGGGACCAGCAGGGCGATGCCGACGGTCTAGCGATCAAGCCGGACGAATGGCTGCCGGTCGAAGCCGGCATCGAAGTCCGATTTACGCTCAACGGCGAATTGCGCGGCGGCGATTACTGGCTGATACCGGCGCGCACCGCCACCGGCGACATCGAATGGCCCCACCAAGACGACGGCCAGGGCAACCGCGTCGCGTTGTCCAAGCGGCCGGCCGGCGTCGAGCACCACTACGCGCCGCTGGCGCTGATCGAGGTCGGAGAAGGCGACGTCGTAGCCGTCACAGAAGACTTGCGCTGCGATTTCTCGCCGCTGTCCGCGAACTGCAAAAACAGCCTCGGCCGGCGGCTGGGCGACGGCGCCGGGATCGATGCGTTATGCCAGGACAACCGGGATCGCTAGTCGGGGCGTGGCAATCGTTCCGGGCCTGATGCTTGCTTCCGGTCTTACGCGACCGCTTCGACCATGCCAATAGTTCCAGCACCGGCGCCGAACCGCGTTGCTGCAAATGACTGGTGCTTTGCTTGGCGGTATAGGCCTTTACCCTGCTTTGCAGGATTTAAGCAACGCCGTCATGTCCGCCGGGACGCAGGCATCCAGTGCCTTGGAAGGCAAGCTTCGATCCGTCCGTGGGGTCTGGATTTCGGCAATCCCTGCCGAAATGACGAGAACTAAGCGCGAATCCGACCAATAAGAATTAAACCGCTGCATATCCCGGCTCAAATCCGCCGACGCGGCGATCAGGTGCAAGCGATTTTCCATCATCACGTAACCGTAAAGCTGAAACCCGCTGTCGTACGGTAAAGTTCGTCAGGAATCCAGTCGCGAACTATGTGCTTCACGTTGTTCAGCACATCCACGGCTCTGATCGACGTCGGAGAACGCAATGCTGTGAGTCGGGTCGTCGATTTGCGTTGTAGCTTCACGTCGTTGTCCAGTGCTTGCCAATTCGACGAGCGGGGACATTTGGGTAGCGGTGTCGGCATCGATGAATTGTGTCGGGAGAACGGTAACAACTAGTGAGCGTAATCTGAATGCGGCTGAGCTGAATCTGCCAATGCCGTTAAGTTAATCACGGGACATATTGTAGGGTCGAATTTATTCGACCTTTAGCGCCTATAGTGCGAATAAATTCGCACCTACTAGTTCTTAACTATACGGCATTGGCGGAATCCGGGAGATCATTCAACATCAGGCTTCCGTTCCATTGAATGCCGGCTGCGCTTTCTGGCTGGGGCGGCGGAAAATCACGGCACTCGCCTCCTTCGCCCAGCGAACCGTGTAGCTATGCTGAGCCCTATTTGCTAGCTGTTCTGTTTTGCCTCAGGTTCGATAAATATTTTCGGGATCTATGTGGACTTGCGTATGAATTGAAATCGCCAACCGCAGTCACGGACGATGAGTAAATGATGGTTGGATGACCGGCAAAAATAGCGACCCTAAGCAGCCCGATTGCGTGTGGTTTTGAGTGGCTGCCAGTTTCACGCTGCAGACCCAGGCGGCCTGAAAGAAACCAAACAATATTCCTGACTTTATTGCCTAGAGTGTGGTTATCATGGAAGATATAGTCGTTTTTGGGCTTTCGTCGGAATGTGTTTTTATCAACACCACTTGGGGTGTTAAAATCAAAGACAGGCTGCAAATCAATTGCTTAAAATTAATCACTTGAGTTATACGACAGATGAACCAAATTATAAGACATCAGATGTCGTATATTTTACGTTAAGCATCCTATGAAATTAAGCCACCAAGAATACATAGAGAAAAATCGAAAGCGTGCAGTTGAGGTGGCAAGCGGAATGCTTGAGGGTTCTACGCCTTATCTTGAAGGCGCTATTGAGTTGTCCTCACTGAGGTTTGAAGTTGGTTTGCCAGAAGACGACAAAGACTTTCTGGCATTCACTCTGGTTTCCACGGAAATTGATCATTTGCCAGTTGGTGCGCCGAGGCAGTTTTGGTCGCGAAAAGCTCTTTCTCGTCTTGAGCCTGAAATACAGCGGTCTATAAAGTGGGCACAAGAAGTTTCTGTATCTGAATGTAAGTCTATTTTGGCAAGGTTCAATGCTTAACAAACGGGTCAACTTGACCGGCCAAAGCTACGCTCCTATTGTCGCTACGCTTTCGCCGTCAAGTTACCCTTATCGTTAGATGTTGGAAATACCAATCCCCACTCCCGCCAATTATGAGTTCATCGTCGAACCTCATCGACGAGCACTCAAGACACTTGAGCTTGAGTGGGACTTCTTTATTCGAGACGTAGGGGAACTCAATCTATTCTCTGTATCGAGTCGCATCAAGCAATATGATCGAGCGGTTAAAAAGGCATCCTACCTCGGTATTCCGGTCAGCGAACTTGACGATCTCGCCGGCCTACGTATCGTTGTAGGAACATTGGTCGAGATTCCTATTGTCACGCGCTTCCTCACCCGCCAAGAGATCAGCAAAGACCTAAAGATCGTCAAGAAACATCAGATTGCCCGTGACTCTGGGTATCGAGCGACCCACGTTGTGATCGAGAAATGCTCTAGCTACCATTCTTCGGTCTTTCCGGGCCGAGTTGAAGTCCAGATTCAAACAATTTTCCAGCATGCATTCAACTTCCTTTCTCGCAATTGGAGCTACAAGCAGCCCTGGAAAACATCACCTGAGTGGTCTATCAAGTTCACCGAGTTGTGTAAGCGATCTTTGAAGGA
>NZ_LUUK01000154.1 GCF_001644025.1 Methylomonas koyamae | reverse complement strand
AGTCCGACAGGCTCCTAGCCCAATTCAAACCCGCTTTAGCCATCAATCCGGATATTCTCGCCCGCTACGCGGCCAACCGGCTGCGCGTGGTGCGGCAACTGCGCTATTCGCTGCATAACGAAAACGCCATGGATATTGGCCTGTTTCTGAACGGCATTCCGGTGGCGACGGCGGAACTGAAAACCGACTTCACCCAATCCGTGGAGGACGCGATCGACCAATATCGCTTCGATCGCGAGCCAAGGCCGAAAGGTCAAGGCAACCCAGAACCCTTGCTGTCCTTCCCCAATGGGGCGTTGGTGCATTTCGCGGTCAGCAATAGCGAAGTCTATATGACGACGCAACTGGCAGGCGCGGCCACCCGTTTTCTGCCGTTTAATCGGGGCAATCATGGCGGGGCCGGTAATCCAGCCTATTCACCCTCACCCCGGCCCTCTCCCGTCGAGGGAGAGGGAGGCAAAAACCCTCCAATTTCCAGTGCAACATCGGTTCGAGAAAAAGACATTCTTGCTCCCCTCTCCCCAAGTGGGAGAGGGGCCGGGGGAGAGGGGGAGCAATACGGCCATCGCACCGCCTATCTCTGGGAAGACATTTGGGCGCGGGACAGCTGGCTGGAGATTTTGGGGCGTTATCTGGTCGCGCAAAAAGACCGGAAAAACCAAATTAAGAACATCATCTTCCCGCGTTTCCATCAGTTGGACGGCACCCGCAAGTTGCTGGCCGCGGTGTTGCAGGAGGGGGCGGGCGGTAAATACCTGATCCAGCATTCGGCCGGCTCCGGCAAAACCAACTCCATCGCTTGGTCGGCGCATTTTCTGGCCGATTTGCACTCGGCAACTGCTCCATGCGTTGCCCTACCTTCTGCATCCATGCAGTCGAATGCCGCTCATGAAAAGCTGTTCGATACCGTGTTGGTCGTCTCCGACCGCAACGTGTTGGATAGCCAGTTGCAGGAAGCGATTTTCGATTTCGAGCGCACGGCCGGGGTGGTCGCCACCATTAAAGGCGAATCCGCCAGTAAAAGCGGGGAACTGGCGGCGGCGTTGTCGGGCGGCAAGAAGATTGTGGTTTGCACCATCCAGACTTTCCCGTTTGCGCTGAAAGCGGTGCGGGAGCTTGCAGCGACGCAAGGCAAACGCTTTGCCGTGATTGCCGACGAAGCGCATTCGTCGCAAACCGGCGAGGCGGCCGCCAAGCTGAAAGCGGTGTTGTCGGCGGAAGAGTTGCAGGAATTAAGCGACGGCGGCGAAGTCGGCACCGAAGATCTGCTGGCCGCGCAAATGACCAACCGTTCGGCCGAGAGCGGCATCACCTATGTGGCCTTCACCGCCACCCCCAAGGCCAAGACCTTGGAGTTGTTCGGTCGTCGCCCGAATCCGGACTTGCCGGCCGGTGCCGATAACCTGCCGGCGCCGTTTCATGTCTATTCGATGCGCCAAGCCATTGAGGAAGGCTTCATCCTGGATGTGTTGAAGAACTACACGCCGTATAAGCTGGCCTTCAAACTGGCGCATGACGGCAAGGAACTGGACGACAACGAAGTCGAGCGCGGCGAAGCCCTGAAAGGCATCATGCGCTGGGTGCGGCTGCATCCTTACAATATCAGCCAAAAGGTGCAGGTGGTGGTCGAGCATTTCCGCGAAAACGTCGCCCCGTTGTTGAATGGCAAAGCCAAGGCGATGGTGGTGGTCGGCAGTCGCTTGGAGGCGGTGCGCTGGCGCTTGGCGATCGATAAATACATTAAAGAAAACGGCTACAAAATCGGCACATTGGTGGCCTTTTCCGGCGAAGTGACCGACCCGCAATCCGGCGCGGACCCGTTCAGCGAAACCAGTCGCGCGATGAATCCCAGCCTGAAAGGGCGGGACATTCGCGAGGCGTTCAACACCGACGACTATCAAATCCTGTTGGTCGCCAACAAGTTTCAGACCGGCTTCGACCAGCCTTTGCTGTGCGGCATGTATGTGGACAAACGGCTGGCCGGCATTGCCGCCGTGCAGACGCTGTCCCGCCTCAATCGTGCTTATCAGGGCAAAGACACCACCTATGTCGTGGACTTCGTCAACGCTCCGGAGGACATTCTCGCCGCCTTTAAAACCTATTACGAAACCGCCGAACTCTCGAACGTCACCGACCCGCATCGGGTGTTCGATTTACGCATGAAGCTGGATGCGGCCGGCTTTTATGACGAGTTTGAAGTTAACAGGGTGGTGGAGGTCGAGTTTAATCCCAATGCCAAACAAAGCGAGTTGGCCGGCGCATTGGAGCCGGTCGTATCGCGGCTGTTGCTGCGTTACAAAGCGGCACAGGACAAGCTGAAGATTGCCAAGGCCAACGAAGACGGCAAAGCGGCGACAGACGCGCAAAGCGAACTGGACGCGCTGATACTGTTCAAGCATGACATGGCCGCCTTCCAGCGGATGTACGCCTTCCTGTCGCAAATCTTCGATTACGGTAATACCGCCATCGAAAAACGCTTTATCTTCTACCGGCGCTTGCTGCCGCTGCTGGCGTTTGGTCGGGAGCGCGAAGGCATTGATTTATCCAAGGTTATCTTGACTCACCACAATCTGAAGCGCACCGGCAAACGCGATTTAGCCCTGGAAACGGGCGACTATAAAAAACTGGAACCGATGAGCGGGGCCGGTAGCGGTTCAATTCAGGAAAAGGAAAAAGCCTATTTGGTGGAAATCATTGCCAAGGTCAATGACTTGTTCGAAGGCGAGCTGACCGACGATGACCGATTGGTTTACGTCAACAGCGTGATTAAGGGCAAGCTGCTGGAATCGCAAATCTTGGTCAAACAGGCGGCAAATAATACCAAGGAGCAATTTGCCAATTCGCCGGATCTTTCAAATGAACTGATGAACGCCATCATCGACGCCTTTGCCGCGCACAATACCATGAGCAAGCAGGCCTTGGATTCGGCGCGGGTGCGCGGCGGTTTACGCGAGATTCTGCTGGGGCCGGCTCAGCTTTACGAGGCTTTGCGCGAACGAGCCGGCGCCGGGCTTGCCGGGCGGGGCTAGTCGGACCGAAGCGGTCGGATGGGTTTGCCACCGGTGCCGGTAATCGTCGGCGTCAGGCGGGTTTGGGAGCACGTCTCGCCGATATTGCGCGCATTTCGCCGCATGGCGAAGCCCGGAGCCCACCCCGGTCTCCCGTTAAAATGTCGCGCTTAAGGTGATGGGTAGGGCTCGAAGGTCTTTCTCTATTGAACGCAACGCAAAAAGCAATACTCGCAAGGCTCCGAGAGTCGCGCGTAATGCTAATAGCCTTGCGCGCAACGCAAAAAGCGATACTCGCAAGGCTCCGAGAGTTGCGCGTGATGCTAAAAGCGCTTGCGCGCAACGCAAAAAGCGATACTCGCAAGGCTCCGAGGGTTGCGCGTAATGCTAAAAGCCTTGCGGCTTAGGCTGTTCGCTTCGGACGAGGGAAACTTGGGTGGAGCGGCTGGGTGAATCGCGATCGGCGTTGCGAACCAATGCCGGAACGAGGGCTTGGCTAGTGCTTGGCTGCCCGGATTTGCCGCGGCGAAATCGCTTCTAATCGCTTCGGCCGCGGTCCGCAAAAACGGCGGCGGATCGAGGACAGGAAAAGCTTTTCTTTCGGTCGATTTACTGGTAGTTTGTTGCGCCGCCATACCAGCAACTCATAGAATAATTCAAGGAAAAGCCATGCAACAACCGCGAAAAACCCCGATTTGGGTCTTTTTGGCCCTGTCCAGCATCCAAACCCGCAAGGGCGCGCTGATTTTAATCTGGAGCAGTCTGCTGTTCAGTCTTTACTGCATCCCCTGGGTGAATTATTTCGCCGATGCCTGGATCGCCAGCGTGTTTTTGATCGACGACTGGAGCTGGTTTGCGATGATGTTGCCGATGACCGCTTGGTATTGGCTGAGCATGAAATGGATGGACAGCAACGGCGGTTGGCGATTTGAAAATGTCTGATGTGATACCGGTATAGGGGGCGAGCGGCCGCCTCCGACACCGGCGCTACCGTTTTCGGCAGCCGGCTCGCCGGCCCAAGCTTCGCTCCATTCCATCCCCGTTATCCGCGCCGTTGGTTCGTTAGATGAGCCGGAGGCGGTTAGCGGCCCGCCCGATCGTCTCAGTCCAACGTTCACCATGCTGTCACATATACTCCCGAAAGCCGAGATTTCGATACGCGAAAATCTCCGCTGGCTTTACATACTTAGAAATTTGATGCTGTTCGCGGTGACCGTGGCGGTGTTTATCGCCGTGAACGGCTTGGGCATCAGTTTGCCGCAAAACCAGCTGTGGCTGGCAATTTTCGCGATTTCCATCCTGAATCTCTATACCTGGTTGCGCTTGCGGACCGCCGAGGAAGTCACCGAGTACGAGATTTTTTCGCAAATCTGCATGGACGTGCTGGCGCTGGCCTATTTGTTGTATCTGACCGGCGGCGCGTCCAATCCGATCATCTGGGTGTTTTTGTTGCCGCTGATCATCACCGCGATCATGCTGCCGCAGGCTTATGCCTGGAACATGGTCATCATCACTTCCTGCGTATATACGGTGTTGATCGCCTATAACGTGCCTCTGCCGGCGATAGAGCCGCATCTCAATCACCAAGCGATGCAGGAAATGACGCCGGAAATGAGCTTGCAGATGCATTTGATGAACGACCGCCGCTATTTCAACCTGCACGTGTTCGGGATGTGGTTCGGTTTCGTGTTCAGCGCCGGCTTGGTGGCGTTTTTCGTCGTCGAACTGTCGAAAACCCTGAAGGAACGCGAACGCAATCTGGCCGACGCACGCGAGAGTGCGCTACGCGACGAGCGAGTGGTGTCACTGGGCACGCTGGCGGCCAGCGCCGCGCACGACATGGGCACGCCGCTGGGTACCATCGCGATCTTGACGCACGAGATGTTGGAGGAAACCCCGGAGCATCGAAACCCGGATCTGTACCAAAAACTGATGATCGTCCAGCAGCAGATCGACCGCTGCAAGCAAGCCTTGTCGGTGATGTCGGCGTCCGCCGGCGAGATGCGCGCCGAGTCCGGCAAGGTCATGCTGGTCAGCGAGTACATCGACGAAGTGCTTAACCAATGGCGCGCCCACAAGCCGGCCACCAAACTGAAGTTGTTCGTATCGACCACCGTCGATATGGACGCCCGGATCATCGCCGAACGCACGGTGACGCATTCGGTCATCAATATTCTGAACAACGCCGCCGAGGCCTCTCCGGCCGACGCCGGCATCGAATTTCACGTAGAATGGGACGATCGGTCGCTGAGCTTGAAAATTCGCGACTTTGGACCAGGATTACCGCGCGAGTTATTGCAATTCGCCGGCCGGAAACCGGTAAAAAGCAACAAGCAGGGCATGGGCGTCGGCTTGTTTTTAACCTACACGACGATCAAGCGCCTGGGCGGCACCATCGTGTTCGACAATCCGGAAGCCGGCGGCGCCTGCGTCGAAATCAGCTTGCCATTACTAACTAAGGAGAGTACGGATGACAGATCTTACGGCTGACATACCCAATTTGCTACTGGTAGACGATGACGTCACTTTTTGTTCGGTGCTCAAGCCGGCACTGGAAAAACGCAATTTTCAGGTGACGGTGGCCAACGACGTCCAGACCGCGATGACGCTGGCCGAACAAACCGAACCGGAATACGCCGTCATCGATTTGCGGATCGGCCACGACTCCGGCTTGGAAATGGTCAAGAAGCTGATTTCGCTGGACGACAATACTCAGATCGTCATGTTGACCGGTTTTGCCAGTATTGCTACCGCCGTCGAGGCCATCAAGCTTGGCGCCATTCATTATCTGACCAAGCCGGCCAATGCCGACGAGATCGTCAATGCCCTGTACAAGGACAAAGGCGACGCCTCGGTGGCGATCAGCGACAATCCGCTGTCGATCAAGCGTCTGGAATGGGAGCACTTGCAAAAGGTGTTGATGCAGCACGACGGCAATATTTCCGCCGCCGCCAGAGCCTTGAACATGCACCGCCGTACCTTGCAGCGCAAGCTGGAGAAAAAGCCGGTCAAGGAATAGCCGGAAACGCCGGGGTTTCTTGGCTTTTGGCGGCGAAGACTGTAGACTAGTCAGAGTCCTTGAACGGTGAAACGTCTAAAGTGACGGTCAAACGGGTGCCGCAACGGCGGCGCTCCGAAAGTGACGGTCGCTTGGTCGGCGGTTCGAGCCCGTCCAGGGAAACAATGAATCAGGGCTTTGCAGCGATGCAAAGCCTTTTTTTTGGCTGGTGTTCGGTCGGCACGCGATCGGACATCATTGCAGTTCCGCCGGTTTTTCTGCTTTAGTGTTTTACCCGACTCTGAAAGACGCCGCCGCCGCGTTCGGCCGGTCCGCCGGCCATGGGATGGTAACCAACGAATCAGGAGCGCTAGGTTCGTCGCTTACCATTGCATTTTCAAGAGGTTGTGTTTTGAGTTTATCCAGTTACCAGTCCGTCGATCGCGAGCAGTTAGCGAAAGATATATCCGAGCTCCATCGACAAGCCCTGGCCGACATCGGCCCGGAAGATTACCGGCATATGAAGCGCATGGAGCGCTGGGGCCAACTGAGTTCGTTGGCCGGTTACGCCACGGCCTGGCTGGCGCCGAATCCGGTATCGGCCTTGTTGATCAGCCAGGGCAGTTTCACGCGTTGGACCCAAGTGGCTCATCCGATTCAGCATCGCGGCTACGATAAACTGGATGCCGCCCCCAAGCACTACAAGAGCCGGCATTTCGCCCAGGGCTGGCGCCGCTTTCTGGATTGGCCGGATTGGATGACGCCGGCGGGCTGGCACCACGAACACGACGTGTTGCATCACTATCGGCTGGGCGAAACCGCCGATCCCAACAACGCCGAGCACAATATGCAATGGCTCCGGCAGTCGAGACTGCCGATGTGGCTGCGATACGCGATCGTCGCGGTATTTTCCGGCATCTGGAAGCTGAGTTATTACACGCCGCGTACCCATAAGGAATTGCGCTTGCTGGCCGCCCGCCAGCAAGATCGGCCGGCCCCGCCGATGACCCGCCTCGGCGCCTGGAGCTGGTTTACGCCGCAAGGTCGGGCGCTCTGGTCGGAAAGCATTCTGCCCTACGTCGCTTACCGTTTCGTGCTGTTGCCGGCCTTGTTCCTGCCGCTGGGCAGCTTTGCCGCGACCAGCGTGTTGTTGAATTCCTTGCTGGCCGAAATCTTCACCAATATGCACACCTTTCTGGTGATGATCCCCAACCACGCCGGCGACGACGTGATGGGCTTCGACGATAAGGCCAAGGGCAAGGGCGAATTTTATTTGCGGCAGATTCTGGGCTCGGTCAATTATCCGACCGGTTCCAACTTCAACGACTTTTTCTACGGTTGGTTGAATTACCAGATCGAGCATCATCTATGGCCGGACCTGCCGCTCAGTCAGTACCAAAAGCTCCAGCCCAAGGTCAAGGCGGTTTGCGACAAGCACGGCATTCCGTATTGTCAGGACTCGGTGTTCAAGCGCTTGTTGAAGGCGGTGGACATCATGGTCGGCAAAACCTCGATGCTGAAACCGGCGGCGGCGTGAGACCGACCGGTCGGTCCTGAGTCATGCGCTTGACACGAAGCCGTGCTGTAATCCTACCGGAAGGCGTTTTCGGGTATTCTTGGGATAGAAGGTTGAACCCTGACCGTTCGTTAGGGTTTCAGCGGATGGTTAGGGTTCCGTCGACAATCACGTCCTTGTCAGACTCCCGGTAGCGCTCGTCATTTCGGCGGGGATTGCCGAAATCCAGACTTCACGGACGGATCGAAGCTTGCCATCCATGGCACTGGATGCCCGCATCCCGGCGGGCATGATGGCGTCGCTTAAATCTGACAACGTAGAATGAGCCGTTTGCAATTCACTAAAAGGAGATCGTCCGTGCATCACTCAAAAATCATGGTCTTGCTGGGCCTGTTGTTCACGCTCGATTCCGTCGATGCCTCGACGTTCGCGACGGCGACCGCCGGCGCCAGTTCGTCCGGCAACCAAGCCTGCGGTTTGGGCGAGGAGTGCAGCGAGGCGCACGCGGTGGGCGGGCCGTATGCCTCGGCCGATGCGTTGGCGTGGTCCGGGCCCGGCAGCGCGAGAGCGGTCGCGACCGCGACTTCGATCAATTTGGGCATGCAGACCGCGACAGCATCGGCCAATACCGTCGTCGACGGCGGCGCCGTCTTGGTCAGGGGCGGAGGCGGCATCGGCGACGTCGTGACGCTACGCGGCCGCTTGGTTATCGAGTCGGACTTGGACTACGGACTTTCCGGTATCGCCGGCACCGGCGGCAGCTGCTGTTCGATCAGTTCGATATTGGCGCTGAACGTCACGGTCGAGCGCAAGGACCCCGTGCATGGTTACGTCGGCGAGTCCGATTTCGAATTCGACATTACCGATCAATTCGAGTCGGTGGCGCCGCCGATCGACCGGCCGTTTTCCAATACTCAATCGATTGCAATACTGGAAAACGGGAGCGGCGCGCTCAGCCCGCTCGCCGAGAGTGCGTATTTAAACGGCGATCCGATCAGTTTTGCCTTCCAGATGAGCTACGCGGACGAGTTTCGGGTGCGCATGAATTTGGAGGTCAGCGTCAAGGCCGATGCCAGCGCCAATCCGGGTTGCGTGATGTTCAATCCCGACGGCGGTTGCGTCGTGGATTCGACGCTCGACGACAATATTGCATGGATTTCGCTCGATGCCGGTCACTCGCTGTATTGGGCCGGCTTGGAAGCCAGCGACGCGGTGGGAAATCCGGTGCAAATTTTGTCGACCAGCGGTTTCGATCTTTCACAAAATTACTTCCCGCTGGTCAGCGTCCCGGTGCCGGCTTCGGTGTTTCTGTTCCCGAGCGGCCTAGCAGGGCTTTTAGCCCTGATCCGGCGCGATAGGCTCGCGCGGCTGTAGCTTGGAGCGAGGCATACGAACCTCAACGTTTACCGGTTTGACCGTTGCCTATGAATAACTGTTTTGTGGTCCCGTTGTTCCGCTGGGTTGGTGTCTGAACGCTGATCTTGTTCGGCTTCGTGCCTCATCAACCTATGGCTTTGTCGGCATATTGGGGAGACGCCGGGCATTTTTTTCACAGGTTTCCCGATTAGCCTGATTTGCGCGGAGCGAAACCCTGGGTCGGTCGCTAAATTCCGTGGGCTACATAGCGCCTCATCGAAACTAAACTCTGGGTAGGGAATTCCGCTAGTCGTTAGCTCTATAGCGTTTGCGCTATTCGGTCTCAAGCCCTCCAATGTGCCAAGATCCCAACAACTTAGGTGTGTTCGACAGTCAGCTATAGGGCGGAATTTCTGGGATCAAGCTTGACAACCCTAGTATCTATGATAGTCTTCAGCCCGGTTTGGGTACATCTGCTGCAAAATACGAATAAATTGCTTTAAATCGTGAATAACTCTTCAATGATTAACTCTCGCTGCAATATTGTTTCAACATTGCGCCATGCTCGTTTTGTGTCGATGCGATAGCGGTAAATCGAAGAACAACTGTGCCGAAGCTTGGTTCAGATAACACCCGGCGGAACTGGCAAAGAACTGATATTTTCCGTTCGAATAGTACAATACATAATCTTAAGGTTGAGATAATGGTATATCAAGAAGATGGAACGGTAGTGCCTTCATTAAATCATGCTTATTTGAATTTTCAGAACTCTAGTACGGTGGTTGGAGCGGGTGCTAGTGTTTATCTAAAAATAGATACTACCGATTGGCGTTATGGTTATGTGCCTTAGAGTGGAAAACCTCCGCATGGATCAATATGCCGTGGAATTGGTTGGCGTTAGGTAAAGACAGTAAGCCTCTTTTTGGCAATACTATATACCCATCAATAAAGGCACGAGACTCTAAAGAGTCCCGGCTGCATCGGCATTGAAAAATATTAACCTCAAAAGTAAGAATATCTACTTATGACACCGCACGAAATCAAAGAACATGTTGACCGCTTAGCCCGCGACGCAAGTTGGCCGGATTGCCCGAACGGAGGATGGCAATATCCCTTTGATTTCGGCTTTGGCATCGAAGCGCCAACGTACACGCCAACCCAGCGCGAACTTCATCCTTGGCGCCGGGCGGTTACGCTTTCGGCATTGGATCGATATTTCGAAGGCCGCTACGATCGAATTTCGGTTCTCGATCTTGGCGCCGGGGAGTGTGCGTTTGCCGCCGGGCTCTGGGAGAAAGGCGTGCGCGATATTACCTGCGTCGAAGCACGCGATATTAATATCGACAAGGCTTTATTCGTGCAAAATGTATTAGGCTGCGAATTTAAGATAGTCAAGGAAGATGTCAATAAGTTCTTGGAAAATGACGAGCGTACTTACGATCTCGTGCTGTTCATGGGCTTGTTATATCACCTGCAAGATCCTTTTAACGTGACGAAGAAAATAGCCGAAAAGACCAAGGAAATTAGCGTTATAGAGACCGTCTTGGCTTGTCCGTCCGAGGTTGTTTTTTCAAATAACTCGGATTATCGCCCGAAATCCGCTGCCTATTATATACGGATAGAAAATAAAGACGGTCCGACGGCCGGTTTGTCCGATATTGAGTTATGGCCTACTCAATCGGCGCTGGATTATACCTTATATAATGCCGGCTTCAAACGGCTTGAAGATATTGTGCCCGAAGACGCGAGCATCAATTTTTATTCGACCAAACAACGGACCTTATTATTAGCCCACAAATAATGCCGGATGAATTCGCCACATTCCAAAACGGTTAAATTCGCGAATGACGATGCCGTAGCCGGATTAGCTGATTTGTTAGCCGGCGTCCGGCCTAAACCCACAGAAATGGAATCCGGGATGAGGCCGAAAAAACCGCATTTCGCTCTGCCTCATCCAGGTTTCATCGCCTCATTGAACTCAAGCTGCGGCTAGTCTTCCGGCTAAAACTCCCAAACCTCGACATTCAGACTATCCGAGCCGCCGCCGGCCGATTCGCCGGGCGGGGAGATGGACCATTCCCACTGGGCCGCCAAGCTTGCCGTGGCCGGTAAGCGAGCCAGCAAGGGCTGGTAGTCGTTGCCGGATAGGCGTTGGCCGGTGGCGTCGTAGGTCGTGTCGCAGACTTCGGTGATCAGACAACACGGTACTTGCCAGGCAGTCAGCCAGTCCAAATGCGCTTCGACCAAGCGCTGGCCGAAGGCTTCCAGGTGCTGTTCCGCAGCGCCGCTAGCGGCCAGCCAGGCGATCGGCATCAGCGGCAATTGCATCAGGCAATTGACCGAAGCTACCCACGCCGGTTTGGCGGATAGCTCGGGGTGGGAGGGACGGGAAACCAGCACGTCGGGCGGAATACGGCGCCGTTCGGCCAACCATTCGACCGTGCCGGTCACATCCCAGTAGCAACAACCGACGCGACCCGGCCAGCGCCGGGCCAAACGGCGAGTGGCTCGGCTGAACACAATGTCCAGCAACACCACCTGTTGAAACCGGGTCAGCAAATCCGCCAGCGGCAAGTCGCGGGCGATGCCGCCGCCGACGATCAACGCGGTTCCGCCCGCCGTTTCCAGGCGATCGGCGGAGGTCAGCAAGGCGGCGCGGGTGGCCTGAATATGCGGCTGCCAGGCGTCACGGCAGCGCCGATGCCGGGTTTCCAGCGCGGCGGCTTCGCGGACGTATCCCAGGCGACGGGCGGCCGGACTGGCGGCGCGCGTTCCCAGATAGTGCCAGGCTTCCTCCAGCATGGCCGGCGGGTTTATTGGCCGGACAGGTCGGCAAGTATCTTGTCTCTGACCAATTGCCCCGACAAAGTCACCATCGGCATGCCGCCGCCGGGATTGACGCTGCCGCCGACGAAATACAGATTACGCAATTCGCCGCTACGTTGCGGGGCCTTGAAGCCCAGGTTCAGATTGCGGTCGGCCACCACGCCGTAGATGGAACCCCGGTTGGAATAGTAGCGGGCTTCGATGTCGGGCGGCGTCCAGTATTCCTCGCAGACGATGTGGCGGCGCAGATCGGTCAAACCCATCCGTTCCAATTTGCTCAACACCCGCTCGCGCAAGGCCCAATAATCGTCGGCACTCAGCGGTTTTTCCGGATCGATGTGCGGAATATGCGGCAGAATCTTGATGATTTCGCAGTCGGCCGGGGCTTGGGCGGGGTCGGTCTTGCACGGCGCCACCAGATAAATGGTCGGGTCTTCGGACAAGCGGTGACTTTTAAACACCGCATCGAAATGCTCGCGCGGGTGATCGGAATAAAAAAAGTTGTGATGCGCCAGTTGCGGATAAAGCCGGTCCACGCCCAGGTGCAGCACCAGGCCGGAGCAACTCGGTTGGAAGCGGCGGACTTTTTTCAGCGCCGGGGCAGGGCTGTTCAGCAGTTTTTCCAGGCACGGAATCACTTCCATGTTGGATACCACCAGATCGGCGGCCAGCCGTTCGCCGCTTTGCAGGCGGATGCCGGTGGCGCGGCCGGCTTGGTGCTCGATGGCGGCGACTTCGGCATTCAGCCGAATCTTCACGCCCAATTCCAGCGCCAGTTTTTCCAGGGCCTGAGCCATTCCGTACATGCCGCCCTTGACGTACCACAGACCGTATTGGTATTGGATGTAGGGCAGCAGATTCATCAAGGCCGGCGCGTCGTAGGGCGAGGAACCGACGTATTTGATGAAGTAATTCAGAATGTCGACCAGTTTCGGATCGGAGACGAAGCGGCGCACGCCTTGATCCATGGTGCGGAATACGTCGAATTTCAAACTGCGCAGCGGACCGTAGAATTTCAGCAAGTCCCAAAAACCGTCCAGGCCCTTGGCAAAGTAACCGGTTTCGGTTTCCCGGCCCAATTCGCCGGCATAGGCCATGAAGCGTTGGAATTCGTCGTACACCTGGGGACCGAGCTTTTCCAGCTCGCGACGCTGGTTTTCCGGGTCGGCGCATAAATCGACGACGGTGCCGTCCTCGAAAAAATTCCGCCAATGGGTTTCGACGGCCTCGATCGCCACGTAATCGGCCATGCGTTTGCCGACCCTGGTAAACAAGGCTTCGAAGATGTGCGGCATGGTCAGGATGGAAGGGCCTAAATCGAAGGTGAAACCGTCTTTTTCCAGAATGTTCAGCTTGCCGCCGACCTTGTCGTTTTTTTCGACCAATTCGACTTGGAAGCCTTCGGAGGCCAGCGAAATCGCCGCCGATAGGCCGCCCAAGCCGGCGCCGATCACGACGACATTGCGGTGCTTAGTGTATTGCTGCATGGTTAGCCTCGTTTGCCTGTCAACAGTAATTTAAGATTGTGCCAGCGTTGGGTCAGGTCGAAAGCCGAATACTCCCGAAACGCCTGCAAGGCCGGCCAATTGCGTTGGATGCGTTGTTTCAGCGTGCCGGCGCCGTGCACGAAGTCGATATAACCTTTTAAGTTTTGATAGTGCTGTTCGGAATAGGGAAACCAGTTCGGTTCCTTGGGCAAGCGGCTGCGGCTGGTCAGTCCGGCCACCGGATAGCTAAAGCTCAGCAAGCCCTCGGCGCCGTGATAGCGGCCGAAGCCGCTGCGCTTGACGCCGCCGAACGGCAGGCCGGGATGGCCGATGTTTTTGATGACGTCGTTGACCGCCCAGTTGCCGACTTGCAATTGCCCGGCCACCTGTTCTGCCTTGGCGATGTCGCTACTCCAGATACTCGCGTTCAAGCCGAATTCGCCGGCGTTGGCCGCCGCGACCGCGTCGGTTTCGTTGTCGAAAGCCTGGATAGGCAACAACGGGCCGAAGGTTTCCTCGCGCATCACCCGCATATCGGGTGTGACGTTCCACAACAGCGCCGGCGACAGGAAGCGGCCGTCGCGTTGCAACGCGCCCGAGGCTTGGGCGCCTTGGGCCAACGCGTCGTCGTAATGGGCTTGCACGATGTCGATTTGCCGGTCCGAGGTCATGGCCCCCAAATCGGCGTCCGCGCCGGTGCCGACTTCCAGCTTGGCGACGCCGTCCAGCAACAAGGCCAGGAATCGGTCGTGGCACTCGCGTTGCACGTATAAGCGTTCGATCGACACGCACACCTGGCCGCTGTTGCTGAACGCGCCGTACAACGCGGCGTTGGCGGCGCGCGGCAAATCGGCATCGGCGAACACGATCATCGCGTCCTTGCCGCCCAGTTCCAGCAGCACCGGGATCGGATGTTGGGCGGCGCGGCGCATCGCGGCGCGGCCGGACTGCAAGCCGCCGGTGAAGAACAGCAGGTCGGGGCCGGCGTCGATCAAGGCTTCGCCGACCGCGCCGCCGCCGATCGCCCATTGCAGCAGGCCTTCCGGCAAATCCAAGCCGGCGAATAGTTCGATGATCAGTTGGCCGACCGGCAGACTCAACTCGGACGGCTTGATGATCGCGGCATTACCGGCGATCAAAGCGGTCAGTAGCGGTGCCACGGTCAGTTGCAGCGGATAATTCCACGGCGAAATAATCGCGGCGACGCCGTAAGGGCGGCGTTGGATTTGGGCGGTGGCGCCCGGAAACGCGAACGGCGAGGTCGGCACGCCGCGGCCGGCCAGAATCCCGGCGGCGTGTTTGCGGTAATAGCCCAGCAAATCCAACAACGGATAGATTTCGCCGAGCAGGGCTTCGGTGCGCACCTTGCCGGTGGTCAGGCGCAGGCAATCGACGATGGCGTCGCTGTCCGCCAATAGCCGCTCGGTCAGCGGCGCCAGTTTCGCCAGCCGTTGTTCGACGGACAGGCTGGCCCAGGCCGCGCCGGCGGTGCGGGCGGCGGCCATTTGTTCGGCCAGCGCGGCGGCGGTCGTGGTTTGGTATTTGCCCAACAGGCGGCCGTCCAGCGGTGAAACGGCGCGAATCGGCGTGGGTTCTATAGACATGGGTTGGCTGGACTCAGGGTCGGCAAGCAGTTAGGGCGAAGGCTGTCGGCCGAAACCGCGCTGGCGCGGCAAGTGGCGTTGGCTGTCACCGGCTCGGGCTAGTTTTTCAACCAACGGCTTTGATCGATGTCGCGGAACGCCACGCCGTGTTTTTGCGAAATCAGCCGCGCCGAAATCCGTGCCGATTCGTAAATCGTCGGCAGGCCGCTGCCGGGATGGGTGCCGCCGCCGACCAGATAGCAGTTGTCCAGCTCCTCGAAGCGGTTGTGCGGCCGCCAGTACAGCATCTGGCCGAAGTGGTGGGCCAGGCTGAAGGTCGCGCCCTTGTAGACGTATTCGTCTCTTTCCCAACTGCCCGGCGTGATGATTTTTTCGCATTCGATATGCTCGCGCAGATCGGTCAAGCCCATGCGTTCGGCCAAGGTATCCAAGACTTGCTCGCGCACGGTTTGGCAATGTGCCTGCCAATCCACGCTGCTATCGTTGTTCGGCATCGGCACCAGCACGTACAGCGCCGATTTGCCGGCCGGCGCCAGCGTGGCGTCGCTGGCGGACGCGTTTTGCACGTAGAACGAAAAATCCCGGCTCAGGGTTTTGTCGGCGAAGATATTGCGGATGTTGGTGCGATAGTCCTTGGCGAAGGCGATGGTGTGGTGGGGCAGGTCGTAGACCTTGTCCAAACCCAGATACAGCATGAAGGTCGAGCAAGAGTAATCGAGTTTTTTCAGTTTTTCCGGCGCGTACTTTTTCAGTTGGCCGGGTTGCAGCAAATGGCTCATCGCGTGGGCGAAATCGGCGTTGACGATCACTTCGTCGCCGCGAACCTCGTCGCCGTTGTCCAGCTTGACGCCCTGGACCGCGCCGTTTTCGACGATGAGCGATGCAACCCCGCTATTCAGGCGAATCTCGCCGCCGCATTCGCCGACGACCTTAGCCATCGCCTCGGCGATTTGATTCAAACCGCCCTTGACGTGATAGATGCCGTATTCGTGTTCCAGATAGGGCAGCATCGTGAATAAGGCTGGACATTCCCACGGCGACATGCCCAGATATTTGGATTGAAAGCAAAACGCCAACCGCATTTTTTCCTGATTGAAGTAGCGGCCGAGATTGGCGAATACGCTTTTCGGATAGGCCAGCCAGGGCAGGGCCTTGATCAAATCCCAGGACAAAAACGAAGCCAGGTCGGAATAGTCGCGGGTGATGCAGGGATATAGGGCTTTAAAGCGTTTGCGCTCGTTGACGATGAAGTCGTCGTAGCCGGCGGTGCCTTCGTCGAACACCCGGTTCAGTTCGGCCCGCATGTTCTCGCGGTCGGAGTACACCGAAATTTCGCGGTCGGCGTATTGCAGGCGGTACATCGGCGCCAGCGGCAGGAATTCCAGGTAGTCCGCGCTTTGCCGGCCGCACAATTCGAACATTTCGTCCAACACGCCCTTCATCAGCAAAAACGTCGGTCCGGTGTCGAAGGTAAAGCCGTTCATCCGAATCGCCCGGTTGCGGCCCCCGACTTCCGGGTGTTTATCGAATATCGTAACCTTGAAACCGCGCTGGCCGAGCAGCATGCCGGCGCACAGGCCGCCCGGGCCGGCGCCGACGATGATGATGTGTTTGGGCATGAGTGACTGAGGGGGAGCGTTGAAAAAAGCCGGTAATGTAACAGTATTTTTCGGCTTTGACCCAAGCGATGATGTCGGCCGCCGCCGCCGCTGTTCGGCCGGCGATGTGCCGGCTGGTCCGCTAGGCGCCGCCGGAGGCGGGTTCGATGCCGATTCGGCTCAGTAAGGCTAGGGCCGCGTCGTAATCGTAACCGGCTACCGCTCGTTGAAAATCGGCGTGCGATTCGCCGAGCGCGGCTTGTAAAGCCGCGTCCAGCTCGCGCGCCGAGCGATTGGCCAAGGCGTTGTTTTCGGCGAGCAAATCCGCCAATTCGCTCAGGCGCCGCCGCGCTTCGGTTGGGTCGATGGCGGCGGCGACCGAAGCGACGAACGGCATGTCGCCGATGTCTTGCAACAAGGGTTGCAATTCGGCCGCGCAGGCCTCGATCAGCGGCAGGCAGAGGTCGGCGCTCAGCCGGTCTCGAAGCGCGCGATCCAGCGGGGCTATCCGCTCGGCCAGCGCGACCGCGCCCAAGGTTGCCGCGACGCCTTTCAGGGTATGGCTCAGCGCCCTGGCCGATTTGTAGTCGCCGCGCGTCAGCAGTTGGGCGATGTCGGTCGGATCGTCGCGGTTATGCTCGGCGAATTGGCGCAGCAGCTGCAGATATTTGACCGGATCGCCGCGCAGCATCGCCAAGCCCCGCTCCGCGTCGAGGCCGCGAATTCCGCGTAGGCGCTCCAGGAGCTGACTCGTGTCGTCGCCAGCACCGGCGGACTCGGCAATCGGCTGCGGCGATGCCGGTTCCGGCGTCGGTGTCAACCAGTGCAGCAATGTCGCATACAGTGCCGTCGGGTTGACCGGTTTGGCGACAAAGTCGTTCATGCCGGCTTGCAGGCAGGCGGCGCGGTCTTCGTCGAAGGCGTTGGCGGTCATCGCCAGGATAGGCAACGCCGCGAACTCCGGCAGTTCCCGAATCGCTCGAACGGCTTCCAGGCCGTCCATTTCCGGCATCTGCATGTCCATCAGGACCAAATCGTAATGACGGCTCAGAATTTTCTCGACTGCCAGCTTGCCGTTTTCGGCGGTATCGACGATCAGGCCGACACCGTGCAACAGTTCCAACGCGACTTCGCGATTGATCGGGTTATCCTCGGCCAGCAGCAATCGGGCACCGGCATGGTTGCGGCGTAGCCGATTTTCGTGGTCGGTCGTCGGCGGCGGTAACGGACCCGCCGCCACGCCGTGACCGCGTTGCAAGCGGGCGGTAAACCAGAACCGGCTGCCGGCGCCGAGTCGGCTTTCGACGCCGGCATCGCCGCCCATCATTTGCGCCAGCTTTTTGGTGATGGCCAAGCCCAGACCGGTGCCGCCGTATTTACGGGTGGTGGAGGCATCGGCCTGGGCAAAGTATTCGAACAAGGTCGGCAATTGCTCGGCGGCGATGCCGATGCCGGTGTCGCTGACCTCGAAGCGGACCAGCAATCCGTCGTGTCGGTCTTCCAATAAACGCGCCACCAGTCGCACCGTGCCGGTTTCGGTAAATTTGATGGCGTTACCGGTGTAGTTGAGCATGGCTTGGCGCAGGCGGGTGGGGTCGCCGCGCAACCAGGTCGGTACGCCGGCGTTTTCGACCTCCACCCGCAAGCCTTTATGCTTGGCTTGGTCGGCGGTTAGCGAGCGAATGTGGTCCAGAACCGCTTCCAGCGCGAAATCGGTTTGTTCCAGTTCCAGCCGGCCGGCTTCGATTTTGGACAGGTCCAGAATATCGTTAATGATGGCCAGCAAGTGTTGGGCGGCGGCGTCGATCTTGTCCAGCCTTTCGCGTTGTTCCGGCGTGGGCAGACTTTGCCGCAAGATATAGGTCAGGCCGATGATGGCGTTCATCGGCGTGCGGATCTCGTGGCTCATATTGGCCAGAAACGCGCTTTTGGCCTGGTTGGCGGCGTCGGCTTGCGCGCGCGCCGCAGCCAATTCGGCGGTGCGACTGGCCACCAGTTCCTCGAGGTGGTGGCGATAGCGGTCCAGTTCGGCGCCGATGCGTTTTTTCTCGGTGATGTCCTCCTGGACCGATACGTAGTGGCTGACGCCGCCGTCGCTACCGCGCACCGGAATCACGATGGCGAACTCGACGTATTCGCCGCCGTCCTTGCGCCGATTGACGAATTCGCCCTTCCAGGTTTCGCCGCGCGCCAAGGCCGCGTTAAGCGCTTGGTAGGTGGTCGCCGGAGTTTTGCCGGATTTTAGCAGTCCGGGCGTACGGCCAATGACCTCGTTCCGGCCGTAACCGCTACGTTCGACGAAGGCTTGATTGACGTATTCGATGTTGCGGTCAAGGTCCGTGATCAAAATCGCGTCGGGGCTTTGTTCGACGGTTTGCGCCAGTTTGTGCAGTTGTTCGTCGGCGCGTTTGCGTTCGGTAATGTCCAGATTGATGCCGGCCAAGCGGGCCGGCTGGCCGGCGGCGTCCAATCGGGCCTGGCCCTTGCTCGCCAGCCAGCGGATTTCGCCGTTATCGAGCCTTAGGCGGAATTCGACATCGAACGGTTCTCCGATTAAAACTCGAGACTCCCATTGCCGGTCGATTTCCGCCAAATCGTTCGGATGAATCAGATTGCGCCATTCCCGGTAGCTGACTTCGGTTCGGCCCGGCATCCCGTAAAGCCGGGCGCATTCCGGAGACCAGTAGCAGCGACCGCTGGTAATGTCCAATTCCCAGATACCGACGTGAGCGCCTTCCTGGGCCATCAGCAGACGCTGTTCGCTGGCCAGCAAGGCCGCCGCCGCGGCCTCGGCGCGCTGTTGGGCGGCCAGCGCGTCCTCCATCAGATTCAGCGCGGCCTGACGGGCTTGTTGCTGCTCGAGTAATGCTTGCTCTTGGTTTTCCAACAGGCGCGCTTCCGCCTGTTTTCTTTCGGTGACGTCGAAAAACGCCATCAATAAGTCGCCGCCCATCACAATGCCGGATACCACCGCGATGCGTTGACTGCCATCCTTGCAGCCGATGCGGTATTCCAACGCTTCGATGTCGCCGCCGCCGACGGTGGCTCCCAACACGGCGTCGCTCCAAGTGTTCATGGCCCAGGTGCGGTAGTGTGGATCGGGAAAGGCCAGCGTCCACCACAGATCGATGTGAGGGATGTCGGCGCGGGCATAGCCGAACGTGGTTTCGAAGCGGAGATTGGCGTCTAACAGCGTGCCGTCGCCGCCGACCAGACACAGCGGTAGCGGCGCATTGCGGAACAGGCTGCGGAAACGTTGTTCGCTGGCGCTGACCGCCGCCTGGGCGAGTTTGTGTTCGGTAATGTCCTCGACGCTGCCGCTCAAGCCCAGCAAGCCGCCGTCGGCGTCCAACTTCGGCACGCCTCTGGAGACGATCCAGCGGCGTTCGCCGTCGGGACGGACGATTTCGGCTTCGCATTGGTAAGGTTGATGCGAGGCCAACGCTTGCGCGATCGCCGCTTCCAGCCGGCGCCAACTGGCGGGTTCGAAGCGGCCGGCGATTTCGGCGAATTTCAGCGGCGCTAGGTCTGGCGGGTGGCCGAAGATGCGATACATTTCTGCCGACCAGACCGCTTGGTCGGTATGCGGGTCCCATTGCCAGCTGCCGACTTTGGCCAGGTGTTGGGCTTCTTGCAACGAGGCTTCGCTGTCCCTTAACGCAGCCTCGATGCGTTTGCGTTCCGTGATGTCTTCCACGACGGTCACGAAACAGCCCGCGCGATGTTCGGCGGCGGCGATCGAGCCGACCGTCAGGTTGACCCAGACCGGGGTGCCGTCCTTGCGCAAATAGCGTTTTTCCAGATTGTAGCGCTCGATGTCGCCGGCCAGCATGCGTTCGATTTGCGCCATGTCGTCGCGTAAATCGTCGGGGTGGGTGATGTCTTGAAACGACATGCGGGTCAGTTCGTCCGCCGAATAGCCGACGATTTCGCACAAGCGACGATTCACGTACAACCATTGGCCGTTCGGCGCGACCAGGGCCATGCCCGAGGCGGCGTGTTCCAACACCAGGTGCCAGTGCGACTCGGCGGCGTTCAATTGACGGGCGCGTTCGGTTTCTCCGGCGCGGGAGCGCTGCAGTTTTTCGCTCAGGCCGCTGACCAGAACGCCGTTGACGATCAACAAGGTCCATTGCATGGCTTGGTGAGGGGTGCCGAATGCAAAGGTGCCGAGCGGCGGTATCAGGTAATACGCAGTGAACAGGCCGGCCGAAGCGGTGGCCAGCACGCCGGGGCCGAAACCGCCGAGCAAGGCGCTGAGCGCGATCGGCAGCATGAATAGAATCAAGGTCGGAGCGTCGCCGAACTCCGCGGCCAGCGATAAACGCACCGCGATCGCCAAACCGGTCAGCCATGCCGCAATCCCGTAGGCGCGTAAACGGCGGTAGCGATTCTCGGGCATTAAGCGTCTCCGCTCGCGCCGCCAACCGCACCGCCGCGGTGGATAAAGTCGGTGCGGTAGGGCGGCGCTTCGCCCAGTCGCGCGCTTAACTCGTTGACTTCTTGCTTCAGTCGGATCATTTCCAGTTCCCGGCCGACCATGGCCCGATTAAAGCGCTCCAGTTCGGCGTTGCGTCGCGCCAATTCGCCGGTTTGGCGGAGCAGCAGTGCTTCGGCATCCTTTTGGGTACTGACGTCGGACATGACGCCCACCATCCGCAGGGGCTTGCCGTCGATCGTGCGTTCGACGACTCGGCCCTTGACTCGCAGCCATTGCGTCGGGCCGGCCGAGTTCGCCAAGCGATAGTCGATATCCACGTCCTGAGTTTCGCCGGCGAAGTGGGCGTTGAACGCGGCTTGAACTCGTTCCCGATCTTCGGCCAACACGCCTTGCAGGAAAAAATCGAAATAGGGCATTGTCGAATCGGGCCGGTAACCGGTCATTTCTCGATAGCGGTGGGTCACATAGGCGCCGCCTTCGACGATGTCCCAGTCCCAAAGCCCGTCTTCGCTGGCCAACAGAGCCAATTGCAAGCGTTCCTGGTTGACCAGTAAATGCCGCTCGGCCTGCCTTTTTTCGGTAATGTCGCGGGTCAGGCCGCGATAACCCAGTACAGAGCCGTCGTCCCCGCGAATCGGAACGCCATTGGCCAGGACTTGCCGGTGTTGGTCTTGGCGGTTGCGGATGGTGTATTCCAGGTCTCGAAACGGCAGACCGTGTTCGGCGATTTCGGCGAGCGTTTCGCGCGGGCCGGCGGCGTCGCCGGCCAACAGATCGAAGAAACTGGCGCCCAGCATCTCGTCGGCGCGATAGTCCAGCTGGTCTTGGATACTGTCGGACACGTAGCGGAAACGCCAGTCCGCGTCCACTTCCCAGATCCAGTCTGCGGAAGCCTTGGCAATGTCTTGAAAGCGCGCTTCGCTAAGCCGCAAGGCGCGCTCCGCCGCCTTGCGCTCGCTGATGTTCAGCGCGTAAGCCACGCGCCGGAGCGGTTTGCCGTCGGCGTCCTTGGTGACGGTGATGTCGATCATGACCGGGAAACGCCGGCCGTCTCGGTCGATGTGCTCGGTCTCGAACATGCCGTGACCGTTGCGATCCAGTTGCGGAAGCAAACGCTGGATTTGCGGCCAGACTTCGGGGGGATAGACCTTGGCGATGGGCTGGCCGATCAAATCCTCCGGTGCGTAACCGCGTTCGGCCGCGAATTTCGGGTTGACGGCCAGGAAGCTGTCGTCGGTGGCATCGGCGATCGCCAGCCCGAAATCGGCTTGGTCGAAGGCACGCGCCCACAGGCGCAGACCGGCTTCGACGCGGTCCCGGCCGCGTTTGGCGCGATAGGCGACCCAGCCGATGCCGAGCAGGGCGCAAGCCATCGTGCCTAATAGCCAACCGTAGTAACGGCCGAATGTCCGCATCCTCTCACCGAGGTTGGCGGCGATCAGATTGTCCAGCGCTTGGGCTTGACGCTCCAGCTCGAAAAAACGGATGCGTAACTCGGTTTGCAAGCGGGGATTGCCGGCGATACCGTCGCCGACACCGGCCAGCGTCTCTCGAAATTGGCGCATGGTTTCGGTGTAGGCGGTCAACTTTTGGGTGGCCGGATCGGCCTCGGCGGGCTTGCCGGCCGGCGATGCCGGCGCTTCCGCCAACGCGGCGGCCAGCGCCCGACTGGCTTGGTCCAATAGCGCCAAACCTTCGCGGCGGTCGAACGGCGATTCCGGCGTCGCCGACAAAAACACGTGTAGATAGCCCTTGGCCAAGTCGACTCTGGCATTGCGTAGCCAGGCTTGCTGACTGCCTACACGATCCAGCAGGTTTTGTTGTTCGGTCTGTATCCAGCCGAAGGCCATCGAGAACAAGGCCAAAGCGAACAGTACCGGACTGGGCCAGGCCAACCGGTCGGCGCGCCGGTCCGCGAGGGCCGGCCAGTCGCGCTGGATCTCGGTCGGTTTCATCGCGCCATCCGGCCAAGTATTTCGGCGGTGGTGGTCGAATCGGGTAGGGCGTCGGCGCCGAAACCGAATGCTATCAGCAGTTCGCGGTGGGTCGTGCCGCCGACGAAGCCGGCCAGTTGCCGATTCCAACGCGCCAGCAGTTCGCGGTCGCCCGGCCGAAATGCCATGGCGCCAAAACCGATGTAACCCAGGCCGTTGTGGCGCGGCGCTTGAAACGGCGCGGCAATTTCCAATTTGCCCAGACGTTGATCGGCGACCATCCGGTTGACACTGGGTTGCGACAAGGCCAGCGCGGCGGTCAGACCGGTTTCGACCGCGACTCGGCCGGTCAACGCGTCCGGGACCACGATGATTTGCCGGTCGGCGACGCCGCAGGCACGCAGCAGTTCTGCTTCGACGGCACCTTGCAGGACCGCGACCTTCAGCTCGGCTTGAGCGGCGAGGTCGGCATAGCTGTTCAAACGATGAGGATTGCCGATGCCAACCAGTAAGGTTGGACCGACGTGGAAAGTGGGTTCGGAAAATGCCAATAGCGCGGCCCGTTGGGGCGTCACGAACAAGCCCGCGGCGATCATGTCGAAGCGGCCGGCCAGCAGATCGGGGATTAGCGAATCGAAGGCGGTTTGTTGCCAGTCGATTCGGGTAATGCCTAGTTCCGCGGCGATGTGTTTGACGGTTTCCACTTCCAGGCCGGTCAGACGGCCGGCGTCGTCGAGATAGACGTAGGGTGCCTCCAAGGCCGTACCGACCCGTAGCGTGCCGTCGCGGCTGATGCGCGCCCAGCTGGTATCGTCGGAGTCGGCGGTTGAGGCGAGCCACCAAGGCGCCACGAGTGCCGGGATCAGCACTAACAGCGCTATCAATCGGATGGCGTGGGGCTGATGCACGCCGGGCTCCCGGATTGATGCCGCCAAGCGAGAAGCGCGGCGGCGGAGAGTGGTTTAAGGGTTGGCATCGTCGCGGTAGGTGTCGGCGATCGCGCGGAACGCGTCGAAATCGCCGAAAAACGCCTCGACCAGATCGGGGTCGAAATGCCGGCCCTTGCCTTCTTCGATAATGCGCCGGACCTCGGTAAGGGCTAGCGCTTCCTTGTAAACCCGCCGGGAAATCAGCGCGTCGAATACGTCGGCCAAGGCCATGATCCGCGCCGACAACGGAATGGCGTCGCCGCTCAAGCCGTCAGGATAGCCGCTGCCGTCCCATTTTTCGTGGTGCCAATGCGCGATTTCCTTGGCCAGATTCAAAAAGGCCACCGGACCGGCGCCTTCGCGTTCGGCCAATTCGATCGCGTCGCTGCCCAGTTTGGCGTGGGTTTTCATGATGCGCCATTCCTGAGCGTCCAACGGACCGGGCTTGCGTAAGATCGCGTCGGGAATGCCGACCTTACCGATATCGTGCAACGGCGCGGACTGGGCCAATAGTTTGATGTAGTCGTCGGTCAACAGCGCGGAGAAGCGGGGATTGGCCGTCAGCTTTTCGGCCAGTGTCCGCACATAGCATTGAGTGCGCAGGATGTGGTTGCCGGTCTCGGTGTCGCGGATTTCGGCCAATCGGGCCAGTGCGCGGATGCTGACGTCTTGAATGGCTTCGTTTTCGCTCATGCGTCTGGCGATTTCCGACTCCAGCCGATTGTTGCGGATGCGCAGCCAATCGCGGGACTGTTTCAGTTCCAGTTGGTTGCGTACTCTGGCCAGCAAGATAGGCGCGGTGATCGGTTTGGTGATGTAATCGACCGCGCCCGCGTCCAGGCCTTGCAATTCGGCTTCGGCACTATCCATCGCGGTGACGAAAATGACCGGAATGTCGGCGGTTTGCGGTTGTCCGCGTAGTTGCTCGAAGACTTGGTAACCGTCCATGTCCGGCATCATCACATCCAGCAGCACCAAATCGGGACGAGGCCGGGTGCCGGCGATGGAAAGAGCCTTTCGGCCGGAATTGGCGACGAGTACCCGGTACAACGGCGCCAGCAATTCGCTAAGGACCGTTAGGTTTTCGGGCGCGTCGTCGACGATCAATACTGTTTTTCTGAGCATCGGTTGCGGATACTCCTTAATTTTTAATGTTTGCAATCGACAATGCGTTGCGCCGTCGGTGAATCACGCTGGGAACTCTATCACGATTTTTCCGAGCCGGTCCCGGCAAAACTGTGAGCGCAATCAAACTCCTGGGCTAGGTCGCCGAATACTGGAAACCGCTGGGGGCGGCCGGGCTCGACCGCTTCGATCACGGGATTGGATAGGCTCAAGCGGAGGCGACCAAGCGCCCCAATTTCTCGACCGCGCGTTCGATGTTCCGATCCCAGTCGCAGGCACAGTTAATTCGGATGAAGTTGCGGTACTTACCGGTCGCCGAAAAGACCGGACCGGGAGCGATACTGATACCCTCGGTCAAGGCCCGCCGCGCCAACACTAATGCGTCGACCGCTTCGGGCAATTCCAGCCACAGGACGAAACCGCCGGCCGGTTGAGTCAGTTTGGAGGCGGCCGGAAAATATCGGACGATGGCGGCGGTCATTCTCGCGACCGCCTCGGCATAGCGGCGCCGGGATTGGCGCAGGCCGCGTTCGAAACCGCCGTCGGCCAGCAATTCGGCGACCGCCAATTGCGTCAACGACGGCGTTGCCAGATTGGCGGTGTATTTCAGGTATTCGACTGACTTTAAATAGCGTCCCGGCGCGATCCAACCAATCCTCAGGCCGGGCGACAAGGATTTGGAAAACGACGAACAATGCAGCACCCGGCCGTCGTCGTCCCAGGCCTTGATGACCGGCGGCCGCTTCGCGCCATGACCCAAATCGCCGTAGACATCGTCTTCTATCAGCGCGAACCGATGCCGCTCGGCCAGACCCAACAGTTCGCGCTTACGCGATTCGCTCATTAAAAAGCCGAGCGGGTTGCTGTAGTTGGGTACCACCAAACAGGCCTTCACCGGCCATTGCTCGCAGGCCAGTTGCAGCGCTTCCAGGGATATGCCGTCGCGCGGGTGGGTGGGAATTTCGATAGCTTTCAAACCCAGGGCTTCGATGACTTGAAACTGACCGTAAAAGGTTGGCGACTCGATCGCGACAATGTCGCCGGTTTGGGTGACGGCTCGCAAGGCCAGCGCGATGGCTTCTTGGCAGCCGTTGGTCACGACGATGTCGTCCGCCGCCAGCGCGCAGCCGGCTTCCAGCATGCGCCGGGCAATCTGTCTGCGTAGTTCCGGATTGCCTTGCGCCATTTCGTAGCCGGCGATCCGGTTGCGATGGCGGCGGGCGCAACCGGCCAGGGCGCGTTCGATTCTAAGGACCGGCAGAAAAGACGGCGCCGGGACCGCGGCGCCGAAGGGTACGGTGCGGCGCTCGGCGGCGGCTTTGGCTAAACGCAGCACCAATTCCTGGCCGCTGACCGGCGACGGCTGCAGCACCGGTCCGGACTCCGCCGGTTCCGGCAATTTGGTCGCCGGCGCGGCCGGACGCACATAATAACCGGATCTCGGTCTGGCTTCGATCCGGCCGAGGTCTTCCAAGTAACGCAAGGCCTGCACCGCCGTCGCGGCGCTAACCTGTTGGGTTTCGGCCAATTGCCGCACGCTGGGCAAGCGTTCGCCGGGTCGGTAAACCCCCAAGGCAATGGCGCTGGCGAGACGTTCGGCGATTTCCTGGTATAGCAATGACATTGGGCGACCGTTACAGTTGTGGGTGGCGGTGACGAATACAGACAAGCATTCGCGGATTCTGTACGGGTTAAATTTAACACTTTTGGGTCTGTATCGGTTTTGATTGAGTCGGCTAGCATAAGCACGTCAATTGTCGGTAGGGCTTGCGGGTCCGATTCGCCGACGATTCGACGTTTCGCCAACCTATGAGAAACCATCATGAATCTACCGAATCAACCGCGCGGTGCCGACGGGCGTGCCGCGTGCTTCGGGATGCTCGGCATCCTGGGTTTCAGTTTAACCTTGCCGGCCACCAGGCTGGCTGTCGCGGACCTGGACCCGGTCTTCGTCGGCCTGGGCCGGGCCGTGGTCGCCGCCGGGCTGGCGGCTGTCGTGCTTTGGTGGGCGAAAGCGCCCCGGCCCTCCCTACGCCAATGCGGACGATTGGCCCTGGTCGCGGCGGGCGTGGTTGTCGGTTTTCCGCTGCTCTCGACATTGGCCTTGCATACCGCCGCCGCCGCGCATGCCGCGGTCATCGTCGGTCTGGCACCGTTGGCGACCGCGCTCTGCGCGGCTTGGCTGGCCGGCGAGCGTCCCGGCATCCCGTATTGGACGGCCACGCTGATTGGCGGTGCGACGATCGTCGGTTTTTGCTGGTGGATAGGCGGGGGTGGGCTTAGCCGGGCCGATTGGCTGCTGCTCGGGGCGGTGGCCTCGGTTGGTTTCGGCTACGCCGAGGGGGCGCGGATGTCGCGCGAGCTGGGCGCTTGGCAGACCATCAGTTGGGCTTTGCTGTTGGCGGCGCCGTGTTTGTTACCGGCGGTCTGGCTGGCCGCGCCGGCGCATTGGGCGGCGGTCGGCTGGACAAGTTTGGGCGGTTTCGCTTACGTCAGTCTCGTCAGCATGTATCTAGCCTTTTTCGCGTGGTATAAAGGTTTGGCGATGGGCGGCATTGCCCGGATCGGTCAACTGCAATTGTTGCAGCCGTTCCTGACGCTGGCCGGCGCGGCGCTGATCCTGGGCGAAGCGGTGGGCCGCTCGCAAATGATCGCCGCTTCCATCGTGTTGGTTTGCGTGATCTTGGGCCGGCGCGAGCCGCGCCGCTTGCGCGTTCCGGCCCTTTCACACTCTGACGCGAGGTCGCCATGAATAAATATTCGCCGTTGTTAAAACGCTTGGCTTTGTTTTTGACTTGGCTGCCGTTCGCGTCGCCGAGTTGGGCCGATCCGCCCACTCTCGGCGGTCCGGCGCCACTGTTTCGCTTGCCTACCCACGACGGCGGCGCATTCGATTTGGCGGAGCGGCGCGGTAAGGGCTGGACCGTATTGTATTTCTACCCCAAGGCCGGCACGCCTGGCTGCACCACCCAGGCCTGTGCGTTCCGAGATGCCATCGACGTCATTCGCCGCCAAAATGCCGAGGTATTTGGGATCAGTACCGATAGCGTTGCCGCTTTGCAGGTGTTTCACCGCGAGCATCGCTTGAATTTCACGCTGCTTGCCGACGTCGATGCGCTGACCACCGACGCCTACGGCGTAAAAATGCCGGTGCTGACGATGGCCAAGCGCCGCACATTCATACTTGATCCGGAACTGATCGTCCGGCGCATCGACGACGATGTCGATCCGGCCTTGGACGCGCAACGGGTGGCCGATGTATTGCAAAAATTGCAAGCCGGGCCTTAAACGGCCAAATCTCACGGAGTTATCACGGAGCGGTGAGTCTTTCGTGAATGGCGTCGCGGCCTGGATTGGCCGATAATCGGCGTTTTTTAAACATCCTGCCGTCGATGCTTAAAACCAAACACCTGCTGCTGGTCGAAGACGATCCCGACATTGCCGGCCTGCTGGCCGACAATCTGCGCGACGAAGGTTATCGGGTGGATGCCGTCGGCGACGGCGATGCCGCGCTGGCGGCGATCGCCGGCAATCGCTACGACTTGCTGTTGCTGGACGTGATGCTGCCCGGCGTCGACGGCTTGGAAATTTGCCGGCGGGTGCGAGCCGGGCCGGTGTATACGCCGATCATCATCGTCAGTTCCAAATCCAGCGACATCCAACGCGTGGTCGGTCTGGAAATGGGTGCCGACGATTACATCGCCAAGCCCTTCGCGCTGGCCGAAGTCGTCGCCAGAGTCCGCGCGCTGTTGCGGCGGGTGGCGGCGTTGAGCCAACCGGCCGCCGAACCGGCCGATGCCGTTCTGATCGCCGGCGGTTTGCGGATCGATGCGCAAAGCCGCGCGGTGGCGTTGGACGGTCAACCGGTAGCCCTGACCGCGCGCGAATTCGACTTGCTGCACTTCTTCGCCCGCCATCCCGGCCGCATGTTCACCCGGCTGGAATTGCTGAACCAGGTTTGGGGTTACAACCACGACGGCTACGAACACACTGTCAACTCACACATCAACCGCTTGCGGGCCAAAATCGAAGCTGATCCGGCCAAACCGGCGCGCATCCTGACGGTGTGGGGCGTCGGCTACAAGTTCGCCGGAGCGGACGACCCCGGCGCATGACGCTGAGCTTCCAAAGCCGCATCGCGCTATTGTTCGCCGCGCTGTTCGTCGCGGTGCAGGCGCTGACGGTGGTCTGTATTTATCTCGCGGTACGCGACAATCTGCTGCGTCAGCTCGACCAGGACTTGCGCTACGCCGAGCAAGCCTTCCGGCAACTGCTGGTTGAACGCGCCGAACGAGTCGCCGGCGAAACCGGCTTGCTGGTCGCCGATTTTGGCTTTCGCAGTACCGTGACCGGCGGCGACCCGGCCACCATCGCCTCGGCGCTGGAAAATCTGCTGTTGCGGGTCCGCGCCCAGCGCGGCATGTTTATCGACCCGCAATTCAACGTCGTCGCCGATAGCGCCGGACTATGGCAAGGCCGAACGTTTCCGTATGCGCAAACCTTGGCGGAGGCGGACGCCGACCGCCCGCTGGTCTGGTTCGGCCTGCTGAACGATCGCCTGCAGGAATGGGCGCTGGTGCCGGTCCTGGCGCCGTTGCCGATGGGCTGGGTGGCGGTGGCGCAGGCCGTCGACGAACAGCGCATCGCCCGGTTTCGGCAAAACTCGCTGTTGCCGCTGCATATCGGTCTGGCCGAACTCAGTGCCAACGGCAACCGCCTGCTGGCCGGTTCGGCCCCGGAGGCGGCCCTGGCTTTGCTGAACAACCCGGCCGACCGGGCGCTGACCGCCACGGTCGATACCGGTCAAGGCCGTTATCTCGGCCGGGTACTGACTTTGCCGGCGGCCGGCCGCGCGGAAGGCATCGTCGCGTTGTTGCAAATCAAATTCACCGACGCCTTCGCCGGCTACCGCCATATGTTATTGCTGGCGGCCGGGGTGTTGTTGCTCGGCCTGTTGGCGACTCTGACCGGCAGCGTGATCATCGCCCGTAATCTGTCGCGGCCGCTGCGCGCGCTAGCTGGCGCCGGCGAACGGGCGGTCAACGGCGATTTTGCCGCCTCTTCGCTCACCGGCCGTAGCGACGAATTAGGCCGACTGGCCGATACCTTCGTCCGCGCCGCGCAACTGGCCGGCCAACTGGGCGAACTGCGTCAGAAAGACCAGGAACGCCGCGAGCTGGTGGCCTCGGTATCGCACGATTTGCGCACGCCGCTGGCCGCGTTGCGCGGCTTTCTGGAGACCATGCAGCGCAAGGCCGATACCCTGCCGTCCGACGAGCAGCAACATTTTCTGGATACCGCGTTGCGTCAGACCGAAAAAGTCAGCCGCTTGGCGCAAGAGTTGTTCGAGCTGGCCAAACTGGAATGCGACGACGCCAGCCTGAATCCCGAGTCCTTCAACTTGGCCGAATTGCTGCAGGACGTCGCCCAAAAATACCGCTTGCAAGCCGAGCAGCGCGGCGTGAGCTTGCAAGCCGAACTGCGCCCGGATTTGCCTATCGTTGCCGCCGACATCGGCCTGATCGAGCGCCTGCTGACCAATCTGATCGACAACGCGTTGCGCCACACGCCGAAAGGCGGCCGAGTCCGGCTGGACGCGTGGCCGGCGCGCGGCCGGGTGGCGGTGGCGGTCGGCGATACCGGCATCGGTATCTCTCCGGAATATCTGCCGACCTTATGCGATTGGGACTCGCCGCTGGCGCGCCGCGCCCGCGCCGACGGCGGCGGTTTCGGGCTGATCGTGGTCGGCAAGATCGCCCAGCTGCACGGCGGCCGCTTGCAAGTGGAAAGTACCCTCGGCGTCGGTAGCGAATTTCGTTTCGACTTGCCGCTGGCGGATTCGGCGCGCGCGGCCGGCGGCAGCCGGTAACCGAACCATGCGCAGCAGACCGCCAACGTCGTTCCCGTTGAGGCCGGAGTCCGCGATTTCGGTCTGCCGCGGATTTTCTCTAGCGCTGCTGACTGTTTTCGGCTGGCTGTCACCAGCCAGCGCAGCCGCCGACGGCCAATTTCCGGAAGTGACTTGGCACGGCCTGCTGGACCTGCGCTACCAACACAGCGACGCCGCGCCGGGCGAGCTGGAACACGGCCTGGGCAAACTGCGCGCCGGCGGCGAGCGCGACCGCTGGCGGGTCAACGAAGCCGCCGCCACCTTGCAGGTACGCTTGGACTGGGATTGGATGCTCAACGCCACCGTCAAATACGCCGACCGTCAATCGACACCGCTGGACTTGACCGAAGCCTATCTGGCCTACCGGCCGGTCGGTGCAGCCGGCTGGCGTTTGGCCGGCCGGCTGGGCATGTTCTTTCCGCCGATTTCGTTGGAAAACACCGGCACCGCCTGGAGCAGCCCGTACACCTTGAGCTCGTCGACGATCAACGCCTGGGTCGGCGAGGAATTGCGCGCGTTCGGCGGCGAGCTGCGGGTGGATTACCAAACCGAAGCCGGCGATAAATTCGGCGTGTTCGGCGCCGGTTTGGCCAACAACGACACCGCCGGCCTGATGTTGGCCTGGCGCGGCTGGAATTTGCACGACTTCGAATCGACCTTGACCGGCCGTCTGCGTCTGCCGGAAGGCATCGCCATACCGGCGCTGTTTCCGAAGCAGGCCAATGCCAGCCAGACCTTCGTCGAAGTGGACGGCCGCCCCGGCTTTTACGCCGGCATCGCCGCCGAACGGCCCCAGCGTTACACCTTGCGCGCGCTGTATTACGACAACAACGCCGATCCGGCCGCGCTGTCCGCCGGCCAATACGGCTGGCACACCCGCTTCTGGAGTTTGGGCGCCAAAGCCGAATTGCCGTGGGAAACCACTTTGATTTCGCAAGCAATGACCGGGCGAACCAGCATGGGCGAATTGCTCGGCGACTTGCGTGCGGTCGACGTCGGCTTTTGGTCGGCAAGCTGGCTGTTGAGCCGGCCGCTGGGCGACGGCCGTTTCAGCGTGCGCTACGAACGTTTCGGCAGCGACGAACGCGATTACCTGCCGCAAGACCGCAACGGCGAACACGGTCAAGCCTGGACCGTCAATTACAACCTGACCTTTGCCCAGCACCATCAATTGAATGTCGAATTCAGCCGCATTTTCAGCGCCCGCCCGGCGCGGCAGGAACGCGGCGAAGCCGCTTATCAGGAGGACACACTGTGGCAAGTCGCTTACCGGCTGTTTTTTTAACGGCTTGGGCCGTGGTCGCGCCGGCCGCGGAATTGGCGGGGAAAGCCTTGGCCGGCGGCAGGCCGTTGGCCGATCTGGTGGTCGCGGCCCAAGCCTTGGACGCCGCCGGCCGGGTCAACGATCCGCCCGCGCCGGCCGCGATGGCGCTGGATCAGAAAAGCCGCGAATTCGTCCCGCACGTGTTGGCGGTGCGCAGCGGCACGCCGGTGTATTTTCCGAACAGCGACGCGATCAAGCACCACGTCTATTCGTTTTCCGCGGCCAAGCGTTTCGAGATCAAGCTCTATAGCGGCGTGCCGCGCGAACCGGTATTGTTCGACCGCCCCGGCATCGTCGCGCTGGGTTGCAATATTCACGACTGGATGTTGGGTTACGTCTACGTCAGCGATGCCGATTACCTGGCGGTTACCGACGCCGAGGGCCGCTGGACGCTGGATTTGCCGGACGGCCGCTACCGCTTGAGCTTCTGGCACCCTGACGCGTTGGAACAAGCGGCTGAGCAAATCGTCAGCGTACCGGCCGCCGAATTGACGGTAACCGTGGAATTAAAAGCCCGTTTCCAAACCGGCAAGCCGCCGGCCAGTTTGCAAAATCAAGGTTACGGCGACGGGTTTTGATGCGGTGCGAAACCGGAGTACAAATCCAGATTTGTACTCCAAACCGGACGTGGGCAGCGGCGAAATGGCAAAGGGGGAATGCGCCATTTCGTCACCGAGTCGGAAAAACTGCAGCCAGTCGCTAGACATCAGCGATAGAACGACTCGGCTAGAGCCGGGCGCCGATCGGAGTACAAATCTAGATTTGTACTCCACCGAGTTAAGCCGACCGCCTCAAGCCGGCAAAGCCGACGCAGGCGCCCTCCGCCGCAACCAGCCGAACAACGGCAACACGCTACCGAACAACCAGGCCGCCCCAGGTACCGGCACTTGCGACACCGCGCTGATTTGCAGCAGCGGCGTATTGGCGCCGGGCAAGTCGGTAAAATTGTAACCGGCCGCGGTCGCCAGGCCGGCGTAGACCGCGAAGTCGTGGTTGGCCTGAATCGTGCCGTTTTGTGCCGGACTTTCCAGTGCATTGGAACCGGCCAGGAAGGCCGCGCCGGTGGTGCCGTCCAGTTCGGTGCCGGCGTCCCAAATGCTGCTACTGTTCTCGACGAAGGTGCCGCCGGTGAAATGGCCTTGGGCGTCGAACAATTCGATTTCGGTCGGCGAGTCGTTGCCGACGAAACGGTCGTTGGACGGCACCACCATCGCGAAATAACTCAGGTAGCGGTTTTTAACCGGGTCTAGGTCCAGGGTGACGCTGCCTTTGGCGCCGGGCAGGAAAATGCCGGGGCCGAAGGCGTTGACCGACGCGGTCACCGTCGCGCTGGTGCCGCCGGCCGCCGCCGCTCCGCTGGCCGCGAACGCCGACGACAAGCCGGCGCCGCTGCCTAATTCGGCAATCGCTTCGATGGCCGACGACGCCGTGGTGCCGACATCGAACGCGTCGAACGAACCGTCGTGCAAGGCGATGAAAAACGGACTCAAGGCCGGCCCGTTGGCGGCGGACAGATTGCTGAAACTCAGCGTGACTTGAGCCGCCTCGGCCGAACTCAAAGGAGCGGCGCCGGCCGCCAACAACAGCGCCGACAGCGCGAAAGCATGGTTTTTTTGCATCGTGATTCTCCTTAATGTGAATGCCAAATGGCGCGGCCATTGTGCAATCGGAAACATCACGAAATCTTCACGGGGTGGTCAAATGGGTGTGAGATGTGGGGCTGTCAATCAGCCAGTCGTAGGGTGGGCAAATTTGCCCACCGTTTCAATTCGCGTGAACACAAACACCGTGCCCACCGGGGCAGTCACTGCATGACCTCCCACGGATTGAGGATGGTCACGCCCGTAGCCTGGAAGTCGGCCACGTTGCGGGTGACCAGCGCCATACCATGCACCAGCGCCGTCGCCGCGATCAGCGCATCCCGCTCGCCGCGTTTGTCGGGCACATGAAGCTTGACGCAACGCAGTGTAACCGCTGTATCGACCGGCAGCGTCCGCTCGGAGAACTCCGGCAAGACCTGCTGTTCCAGCCATGCCCGCAACACCGCACCTTGGCTGGCGTCCTTGCGCTCGATCGACAAAACGCCCTGCTCCAATTCCATCAGGGTGATAACCGACAAAAACAAGTCGGCGGCATCGACGCTGTCGGCCCATGCCGCCACATTCGCATTCGCCTTACCAATTCGGATTTTTCGCAGCTCGGAAACTACGTTGGTGTCGAGAACATACATCATCCGAAATCTGCCGGCCTAGCCTCTATCGTCAAAGGTTGCGGCTCGAACTCGATGTCCGCCGCATCCGGCATGGCTAGCGAATCGGCAATGTTGCGGCGCTGCTTTGTCAGCCGCTGGTATTCCTCGATGCTCAACAAGACGTGTGCGGGCTTGCCCCGATCCGTGATGAATACCGGGCCATTCTTGGCCGCCTTCTTCGCGCGGGTAACATCCTGATTCAGCTCTCGGCTGGAGATGGTTGTAATAGCCATGGCGACGCCCTCTATTTACAATGTATGAACATTACTACAAGCGAGCAAAGGGCACCAGCTTTTTGCCGCCGCGCGCTGGACAATTGGGTCGGCTTAGCGGGGTGTGGCGATTCAAATTGAATTGGAAAATGGTATGCAGGGCATACGTCGCTTGAAAGCATGCAACGATTGCACCACAATCCAATCGTGCAGCACTTTAGACCAGATGCGGTGAACAGCATGCACCTCATCGTTCGGGATGATTCGGTTCGTTCCTTACCACAACGAGAGCCCTTCGAATCCTCGATTTCATCGAGGCTTGCTTAGTTCAGCCATAGCATCTAGATCTGCCTGAGTGCTATACAAGCCTTTACGTGTCCCATCAATAATTGAATTTAGTGATTCCCTTAATTCTTTATATTTATCATCAGTTTCAAAATCAGGTGATGTTAAGTGCGTAAAAAGGTTGTAAGGCTTGTCTTTTGAAGGTGACTCATTTAGATAAAAACCTCGAAATCAGGATTATGAACAACAGTTTTAACCCGACCTCTTGTTGCGTCTGCTAACGCTCTGATATTGATATTAATTGCCCACATTGCATTAGCTACCCCATCCTTTCTTAGTTTTGTATCTAGATCATGAACAGCGATAGCATTCGCATTGAACTGGTCAAATATTTTTATAAATGTAGGGATATTAGCCTTTCCTCTACAATTTATTACACAATAATTTCCCTCAAGGCCACTGTTTTCGATGATGTACTGATAGGCTAAGTATTCTGTATCGCCTTCAACCAATATGGCGTTAGGATAAAAAAAGAATTCATTAACTGTTGGACAGCAACGGTTTAGCATCTTTAAGTTATCTTTTTCATCTGAGCTGAACTGAGCTTTATCGGTCTGGAAGTAGTAAACTCCTTGCTGACTATTCGATACTTTAATAAGCGTCGTGTGGTCTTGCGTGAGATCAATGAACACTGGAGAGTGAGTAGTACATATTACTTGCCATCCATCTAAGTCCGCTAATGCATAAATTGCTTTTCTGGCAGACCTGATTATAGAAGGATGCAAGTTTATTTCAGGCTCATCAATCAATAACACTTTTGGAGTTTCATCTTCGATTACTTTGGTACCTTTTTTGTACATCCCCTCGCTACATAAGGCATTTACTGCCGACCATAAAAAAGCTCTTTTTAATCCAGTTCCTTGATGCTCTAAAGATGCCGGGTGATTACTTGTTTTTACGAAGAACTTACTGCCGTCCTTAATCGCATCTTCTGCTTTAAACTTTCCAACGCCTGTTTCAAAACTTACAGTCGCACCTTGAAATAATTTATTTAACTCTGCCTCAATTTTGCTACTTAGTTGCCCAATGCTTCCAGATAGTTCTTTATCTACTTCCTTAGCAAGTTTTTCAATTTCTGCGACAATGCCTGCGACCTTGCTTTTGTCATCCTTTAATTTCTTGGCTGCATTTTTTGATGCCAAGTCCTTTACTACTTTTTCCAAAGCATCATAGCCATCATTCGGATTTAATCGAATTGGAATTGGCAACCTACTTTGCAGTAACGTGTTCCAGCCACCTGCTCCGCCCTTCTTCCAATCATTTGTTTTGTTGCTAAAACTATATTTGACTCCATTTTCGTCTGGTATTTCCCAGCGAATTTGAAATTTTGCACAATCTCCAAACTCACGGTCATTTTGTAAAAGCCACTCTTGCCCTAAAGTGTCGATATCATCCTGAGTAACATCATTAAAGATACCTGTAATAATCACAGGTGTATTTGCATTTCTGCCGTAAAAGTGATCCAAACTTAAAGCGCTTCCCATTGAAACATAAGCTTCGTAAGCATCCAAAATAGTTGACTTGCAACAGTTATTTGGGCCAACCAAAACAACGATATTGTCGATGAGTATTTTTATTTCGTCCTTTATGCCTTTAAAGTTTGAGATCAATAGCGCTGACAATTTCATAGGAACATCCTTCTAGATTGGGTTTAATAAGTTATTATCTAAATCCGCATATCTTATATGCTAGACCAACCGTATGCGTCAATCTTCATACGCATCTGAACAGGGTCAAGTCTTGCAATCAAGCAACGCCTCAATTTGGCACAATAAGCTCTTTATAATTCAGCCACTAACGTTGGTTATGCTGGTATGCATAGTGGGTCCAGCCGTCATGCTTTTACCGTAGCTGACTACATGAAAGTCCGCACCGACTTTACCTCGTGTTTTTTGGCTTTCTTTAGGCATGCGATTCTCACATCTTTAAAATTGCCAGACTTGTCAAACAATATCAATTCGTTACGAAAGCACCGCTAAAAAATTATCTTGAACCAGCCGGACGATTATCTTGAAAACCGCCGTTGAACAACTTCACACCGAACTTTCGCCGCGGATGCCGTAACGAGCATTGTTACAGACAGTGCCGTTTCTAAAACCGCGTTTAACCGCCTCACAACCACCTAACCTCCCGTTTCAACCGCTCCGCTATCAAATCCACGAAGCTTATGACCTTGGCCGAGGCGTAGCGGCCTTCGCGGTGCAAGACGTGAATCGGGACCGGCAGCGGTTCGTGCCGGTTTAACTCGATAAATTGCGCACCCCACATAGGTTGTGCCGAGCCGGTGGCGAGGCGCAACGGTCGCAAACGATGTGCCTAACGGCGGCATTCTATTGCGCAAAAAATAACCCGAAAAAGCAGATAGGCCATCACTGCGGCCAAAACACCTGAACCCATTGTTCGTAAAGGGCGAAATGATTGTCCGCGGACAGTAGAATCAAATTTTCCTGGTAAGCACTTGCCAACAGCAAACGATCAAACGGATCGCGATGCTGCTCGAATAGCGGAATTTTGTGATAGCCGAACAAATGCGCGTTTTGGATGGGCAAGAAACGAAAACCGGCGCGTAACGATTGAAGATAAATCGCGTCCAACTCAGCGGTAAAGTCAGGCAGTTTGCCGATTTTTTGTTTAATCGCAATCTCGAACAAACTGATTTGGCTGAAAACAACATCGTTGTCTGGCTCCTGCATTTCCGCCAGCACACTGCGCGGCAAATTAGGGTGGTCATCCAGAAACCACAGCAAACAGTGGGTATCGGCCAGATAAGCTTTGGGTTTCATTACATGTAATCGTGTAAATCATCCAGCGGCGCGTTGAAATCGTCGGGAATGGTGACCTGGCCTTTCAAACCGCCGGGAATCCGCTGCGCCGGGCGAGTTTCATCGACCGGAGATTCCGTTAAAAAAGTAATAATGACATCGGCTTTAGACTGCACGGGGGCTTCTTCCTGTAAAACAATTCGTCCGTGGTCGTAATAACCTTTTATCGCCGTTAACATGTTCGCCTCCGTTTAGGTTTGCAATTCAATCAGGAACTTGGGTAGCTCCGATTCGCGATGGCTTAATCGGAGACATGTTGACCTCGAAATATGCGATTACGCAAGCTTGTATGCCTTGGGGCTAAATCGCAGCTGGATTTTTGAATGACAGCTTATGTGCCTTTTCTTGTCCTTTCAAGTTACGAGAGCATCATTAAAAAATCATCTTGAATCAGCCGGAAGATTATCTTGAAAACCGCCATTGAACAACTTCACGCCGAACCTTTACCGGGTGCTGTGACGAGCGCTGTTACAGACAGCGCCGTTTCCAAAACCGCGTTTAACCGCCTCACAACCACCTCGCCTCCCGCTTCAACCGCTCGGCAATCAAATCCACGAAACTTCTGACCTTGGCCGAGGCGTAGCGGCCTTCGCGGTGCAGGACGTGGATCGGGACCGGCGGCGGTTCGTGGCGGTTTAGCACGGTTTGTAACTGGCCGCTGGCCAGGTAGAGGGCGACTTGGTAGGACAGCAGGCGAGTCAGGCCCAGGCCCAGCACGGCGGCTTCGATGGCGGCGTCTATCGTGGTCGTGACCAGTCGGGGTTGGACCCGCACGCTGAGCGCGTCCGCGCCGCTGCCGAAGCGCCAGTCCGGGCCGGCACTGAGGCCGCCGGCGGCGATTAGGGCATGGCCGGCCAGTTCGCTCGGGTGGTTGGGGGCTGCGTGGCGCTTTAAATATTCCGGCGCCGCGCACACCACCGGCCGCACCTGGCCGACCCGCAACGCCCGCAAACTGGAGTCCGGCAATTCGCCGATGCGGATGCCGACATCCATGCCTTCTTCCAACAGATTGACCACCCGGTCGACGAACATCGCCGTCACGCTCATCGCCGGGTAGCGTTGCAGATAATCGACGATGCCGGGCATTACATACAACTTGCCGAACTGCGCCGGCGCGGTCACGGCTAGGTGGCCGGCGGGTTCGGCGTTGATACCGGCGGCGGCTTCGTCGGCTTCGTCGACGTCGGCCAGTATCCGCTTGGCGTCTTCCAGATAACGTTGGCCGGCATCGGTGACCCGCACCAGCCGGGTGGTGCGCTGCAGCAGCTTGACCTGCAAACGTTCTTCCAAGGCGGTAATCGCTCGCGTTACCGCCGGCGGCGACATTGCCAAACGCCGGGCGGCGCCGGCAAAGCTTTGCGCCTCGGCGACCGCGACGAATACCGTCATCGCTTGCAGTTTGTCCATCTTCTACCTCCTTGAATCGGTCCGAACCGGGGTCGGTAAGCGGCGCTTGAACGCCTATTTTATTCCGATAAACGGAATAGTGAATTGTAATTTGTCCGTATTCTGTTTATTCGAAGTAGCCAATACACTGTCCCCACGGTTGGCAAAGGCCGGCCGCAACCCGATTCCATCATTCCCTACATTACAGAGGTTTTTATGAAAATTTACGAATTCCGCGCTTTCCCCAACCCGCTCCGCGCCCGGATGGCCGCCGCCGAAAAAGGCTTGACCGACCGTATCGAGTTTATTCAGGTCGACGTGCCGAACGGCGAACATAAACGTCCCGAGTTTTTGCAGCTGAATCCGGTCGGCAAGGTGCCGGTGTTGGTGCTGGACGACGGCACGGCGATCGCCGAGTGCACCGCGATTACCGAGTATCTGGACCATAGCGCCGGCACGCCGGTTTTGACCGGCGAAACCGCCCAACAGCGCGCGCAAATCCATATGCTGCAACGCCGCGCCGAAGCCTTGGTGTTGGACGCCGCCAGCGATTATTTCCATCACGCCACGGCCGGTTTGGGCAAGCTGGAGCCGATCCAAATTAAGGAATGGGGCGAATACCAGCGCCAGGTGGCGATCAGGGGCATGCATTATTTCGACAGCGTGCTGCGCGGCCGGCGTTATGTGATGGGCGAACAGTTGACGATGCCGGACATCACGTTGTTTGCCGGTCTGGCCTTGATCGAGCTGCTGCAGATTGGCATTCCGGAAACTTGCACGAACTTGCGCGGCTGGCGGGATCGGGTCGGGCAACGGCCGAGCGCGTCGGCTTGATCGGGTTTGATCATGCCGTTTGAGTGGGCCGGAGTCTATTGCTTGGCCGCTTGAGGTTTTAAGTTCCCTTCGGCTCCGCTC
>NZ_LUUK01000153.1 GCF_001644025.1 Methylomonas koyamae | reverse complement strand
ATCAAGCGCCAATAACGCCGAGGCGTGGGCCGCGAGCGAATCCGACAATGCCAGCCAGACCGGTCAGCATCAACGGTAGCGACATCGGCACGGGTACCGCGGCCTGCGTCACGCTGACGCTCATCTGAAAGGGATAGCTGGTGGAGGAGGACCAATAGCTGCCGTCCCACTCGGCCCAAGCATTGGCGCTGCCGTCGTCGGTAGCCTGGAAAGACCAGTCGGTAGCGCCGGTGACATTGCTTAGTACCACCCAATAGGTGGTGTTGGCGGTAAGGGAGAAATCGCCCGCCAAAAACGTCGTGGCTGCCAGACTGGACGAATAGGCACCGCTCAGCGTTAAGGTCGCCAGCGCTTGAGACGGCGCCGAATAGGCGTCGGAATAGAGGCTAACCGAAGTTCCCTGATCGAGACTGGAAATCAGCAAACTTATCGAATCCAGCAAGTAAGCCTGATTGTCGGTGCTAAAACTTTGCGCTTCCCAAGTACTACCGCTGACGGTTATTGTTCCGCCGGAATCGGCTGCCAAATTTTCGCCGAATCCAGAGGCCTGCACCGGCGCCGCACCCGAAATCCAGAACGCGGCCGCAACCGGCAACACCCATGTCGTATTTGTTCCAACCATTTGATTATCCTATTATTTAATATTAAAAATCCGCTTTCCCTTTGTTGCGGACTGATAATAGGCGTATCAAAGGTTAATAGACGTAAACCGGCGTAAAATATTGTAAATCTTTATAAAACGCCCAATTTCAGGCCGGAGTCGCCAGGCGCGAGCCAATAACTCTTGAATCACGCCAGCCAATCCCAGTCGCTGAAACACGCCGCCTGTCCGTAAGGCCGGCCCTCGCCGTCCAGCACGTTCCAAACCACCGCGCCGCGTATCATGAAACGCCGGCCGGATTTGGCGATGCGCACGCCGGCATAATCGTCGATATAGCCTTGCCGGGCGACTTTGGCCAGCAAGCGCTCGCGTTCCTCGCGGTTGACCGGTTCGGCGGAGAATCGCGACGGCATGCCGACCAATTCTTGCCAAGTCAATTCGAACAATCCCAAGGCTTTGCGGTTGGCGTAGTTGAACAGCGGATCGGGATCGGTGTTGTGCGACAGCAAGGCGAAGTCGGCTTCGTAAACCACCCGTCCAAAATCGTCGCCGACCGCGTCCAGCAACGGCTTGCCAAGCAAGCGCCGATAGCTGTCCAACAGCAACTCAATGTGGGCTTGGTGATAGTGGTTGTCGGGGCCGGGCGGATGCAAATCCAGCATGATCAGTTCTCCGAAAAAGCGGAACGGTCGGGCGAATACAGTTCTTTTTTATAGACGGCCTTGATGCGCTCGCCATCCCAAACATAGCAAAAATGCGCGCCCTGTTTGACCGGCGCCAGCAGCCTGGGCTTGAACACCGCGACGCAGTCGCCTCCGGGATTGCGGACGCTGGCATAGGCCAGGCCATTGCCGCAGGCGTCCCGCACTTGTTTTGCCAACCGCTGGGCGGCGGCGTAAGCACTGGTATCGGCGGCGTAGATTTCCGGCCACTCGGCTTGGCGGCCGCGAATGTCGTGTAAGTCCGCATCCAAATCCGAGGCGTAACTACGCATGTCGATGTCCAGCGGCGCTTGTCGGGTCGCGCTCAGAAAGCGAGCCCGGTGGAAACAGGTTTCGGCGATCGCGGTGTCCAGGTCGTAGGCGGCATAGTAAACGCCGTAGCTGCCGTCGCTAAACCGGCTGCCTTCCGGATTCAGATGGGTGAAGGCCGCCATGATCGGCGTCGTGCCGGGGCCGGCGATCCTGTCCTCCGGCGCAACCAGCCGAATGTCGCCGGCTTGTTCGCGCAAGCGGTCGTTGGTCAGGGCTTCGATCGCGAACACGATGTCCAGATCGGCCGGCGCGGCCACCCGATCGAACAAGCCGTCCGGCGGAAACCGGCTGGGCACCAGCCGCCAGCAGGGCAGCCAGGTAATGCGGTTGACCGCGATCGTCGCCAGATCGATCACGCCTAACCGCGCTGGCCGTCCAGATATTGGCGGACCACGTACAAGTCGGCCACTCGCCCGGACAACATGCGCTGCAAGGCCGATTGGCCGGCGAACGGCGCGGCCTGATTGGCTTGGTGCAGCCACTGATCGGCCGCCTCGGCGCGCGGCAGTAAAATCTGCAGGGCCTTGTAAATGCCGAAAATGTAAGACAAACGCTCCAGCTTGTCGGCGTTCAAACTGGCCGACTCCGGCTGCTTCTTCCATTTGAAATAGGTACTGCGCGAGTCCAATCCCAACAGCAGCATCGCCTGTTCGGCATTGAGTTTCCAAGCCTCGGCAATATTGAAAAAAGTCCGCAACGCCGCACCGGCCACGGCGGCGCTATCGGCGGATAAGGGATTTTGCGCTGGGGCCAACATCAGCCCTCCCGGTTTCGAATAAACTTGAATTGAAAATAAGTCTATATATGGACTTTGTCAAGCGACTGCCGCCGAACGAAAAAGATCGCGTGGAAAAGACCGAAGGCAGAGCGATTCCGTAGCCCAAGTCGGAAACCGCGATACCGTATTCCGAATACGGAGGGATGATCAAAAAGCGGTCATGCCGCGCGCGTTAACTAACGGCGGCAAACCAGCCATATGCCGCCAATGATTGGGTATTTCTGATACCGGATGTAGGGTACGCATCGCGTACCCTTTAAATTTTGATCGTGCGGTTAAGTGCTTTTACCAGATGTAGGGTGGGCAAATTTGCCCACCATTGCAACCCGCGTGGGCACAAAAAGCCGTGCCCGCGCTTGGCTAGACTTGACTTGAGTCTGTCAAATTTGTTTGGGTTCGGACCTCAACTCAACCTACCGTGCTGGCGCCTGCGACTCATCTCGATCGCAGCTTCTGTCGTGATAAATACATACACTTCCTTGTTGGTTTCCGTATTCTGCAGCCTACTAATATGCATTGGCTGAGCGACAACCGAACCAAACAAGTCTCCTTTGGAAAAGACGTCCTGGTACGGGACTAGCTTCTCAAGGTCGCCCCACGTGACTTGGACCAGCATAAAGCTCATGTTCTCTGGCACCCCGGAACCGGCGAATTTTGTCTCAATCTTGGTCTTTGCTTTCCCCCAAATCAGTTCAACCACCTTGTCCCGAGAAGGAGTAGGCCAGCCGGAGATATCTACATTCGAGACTTCAACCAGATGTTGTCGCTCCCCGTCCGAAAGCAGATAGTCAATGCTATTACCATTTGAAAGTCTGTATTCTACCTTGAGCAACCTATAGACGTTACTACTCAACAATTTCGCCAGGACGCAAAGTTCACCGACGTAGCTCTGGATTCTCGACTCGTTGTCGTCAAAGTTGAGAAACAAGTTTTTCATCGTCGAGCGAAACTCACGGCAGAGTGCTGGATCAATGTTCTTCATGATGACGGCGCATTGCGCCTCAATGAATGCTAGATAGTCTACTGCAAAAGGAACACCCTCTTCGGCTTTCCAAATTAGGTCTACCAAGCTGTTCTCGATGTAAAAACTCTCGGAAACAGCTAGTTGTTTTTCATAGAAGGCATATCGAGTTTCAAAACGATTGAATACAAGAGAGATATCTGCTGGAGTTGGATCGAAAAGTTTCATCACGTTTGGAAGAAATTGTTTGAGGTATCTGGAGAAGTCTTCAACGTCAAACTTCGCTTGTCTCTTCTTAGTCATAATTTCCTGGTCAATCTAAGGCGCACCCCAGCGGCCGGAGGTTGCGAACTTGAACGCAGCTCGTGGGTGGTAGAGGCGCTAGCCGAAACCCTTCAAAAATACCATCGATTACGCCAAATCCAATTCAGGATAGATGTCGCCCGCCCAATCTTCCGGGAGAATGCCGCGTTTGACGAAGTCTTCCGCGCTTCTAATTCGATGCCCCCAAAACCGTCTTTGCCGCTTGTGCCCGTTGGGTAAATACCGCGTTCCTGTTTGTGTTCACGGCTTTTGGAAATTCGTTCGCCTTTCGACATATTTAGCTTCGATTGATGGGTTTCGCTTCGCTCGACCCATCCTACTGTCGGCAATCGGCTCACCCCCGGTCATTGGGTAACTCCTATCGGTCGATTGCGAGCATTCACCACCCACTATTCCGACGCAAGAGGCGCGAGTAATACCGCGCTCCTCCTCATCAGCATTCGATCAAATTCACCGCCAGGCCGCCGCGCGAGGTTTCCTTGTATTTGGTTTTCATGTCGGCGCCGGTTTCGCGCATGGTTTTGATGACCTTGTCCAGCGACACGAAATGTTTGCCGTCGCCGCGTAACGCAATTCGCGCGGCGTTGATGGCCTTGACCGAGCCCATCGCGTTGCGTTCGATACACGGCACTTGCACCAGGCCGCCGACCGGATCGCAGGTTAGGCCCAGATTGTGTTCCATGCCGATTTCGGCGGCGTTTTCGACTTGTTCCGGGGTGCCACCCAGTACCTCGGCCAAGGCGCCGGCCGCCATCGAACAGGCCACGCCGATCTCGCCCTGGCAACCGACTTCGGCACCGGACAGCGAAGCGTTTTCCTTGTACAAAATCGCGATCGCCGCCGCCGTCAACAGAAAGCGGATCACGCCGTCTTCGCTGGCGTCCGGGCAAAACCGCCAGTAATAATGCAGCACCGCCGGGATAATGCCGGCCGCGCCGTTGGTCGGGGCGGTGACGACTCGGCCGCCGGCGGCGTTCTCCTCGCTAACCGCCAACGCAAACAGATTCACCCATTCCATGGTACCGACCGGCAGATTCGGCGTCTGGCTGGGAATTTCGCCGGTCAATTGCCGGTGCAGATTGGCGGCACGGCGCTTGACCTTCATGCCGCCCGGCAAAATGCCTTCCTCGTGCAAGCCGCGTTCGACGCAAGCCTGCATCACGTGCCAGATGTTCAGCAATTTAGCGCGGATTTGCTCCTCGCTTTGCCAGGCTTTTTCGTTGCTCAGCATCAGCTCGCTGATCGGCTTGCGGTGGGTGTGGCATAGCTTTAGCAGCGCGGCGCCGGTGCGAAACGGGTAGGGCAAGCGGGTATCGTCGTGGGTCAATTGGTCCAGCGCCGCCGCCGCGTCGGTGACGACGAAGCCGCCGCCGACCGAATAAAAATCCGCTTGGGCCAATTCGGCGCCGTCCGCGTCGAACACGCTGAAGCGCATGCCGTTGGCGTGATAGGGCAGCGCCTTGCGGTGAAACAGCAAGTCGGCTTTTTCGTTAAACGGCAACGGATAACGTTGCAGCAGGTTCAACAGGCCGGTATCGCGGATTGCCGCCAAGCGGGTCGGGATAATCGCCGGGTCGATCAAGTCCGGCGCTTCGCCTTCCAGGCCCAGCATCACCGCCTTGTCGCTACCGTGCCCCTTGCCGGTGGCGCCCAACGAGCCGAACAGCTCGATTTTGACCCGGCGTATCGCCGGCGCGATACCGCGTTGCTCCATGTTGGCGGCAAAGGTCGCCGCCGCCCGCATAGGCCCGACCGTATGCGAACTGGACGGGCCTATGCCGATTTTAAAAATGTCGAAAACGCTGATTGCCATGAAGGTTGCCCGAAATTCGAAAGGAATATCGGCAGTTTACCAATTGCAGCGCAAAACGCCGCGTCGATCGGCATTCTGGGCGGCACCCGACCGGCAAACGGCGGCGAACGGTTTCTCTCTTAGCCGCGAACATCGCACGGACCCCAGACGAATGCGATAATCGCGCCCACCCTTTGCCAAGCATTCGAAGTCCGCGATGACCAACCCAACCGACCCCGCAGCCTTCCTGGCCGCCAGCGAATACATCGACTGGCGGCATCCGGCCGTTTTGGCCCAAGCCGCCGTTTTGGCGGCCGGCGCGGACGGCGATGAAGACATCGCCAAACGCTGCTTCGAATTCGTCCGCGACCGCATCCAACACAGTTGGGATTACCGCAAAAACCCGGTGACCTGCCGCGCCTCCGAGGTTTTAAGCCACGCCACCGGCTATTGTTACGCCAAGAGCCATTTGCTGGCCGCGTTGCTGCGCGCCAACCGAATTCCGGCCGGCTTGTGCTACCAGCGCCTATCTCTAGACGGCGACATTCCGCCGTATTGTCTGCACGGCTTGAACGCGGTGTATTTAACCGACCACGGTTGGTACCGGCTCGACGCGCGCGG
>NZ_LUUK01000152.1 GCF_001644025.1 Methylomonas koyamae | reverse complement strand
TAAATACCCCCGGCGCTCATGGCGCGCAATTCACCACCAGTTCCTGACTGTACTGGCCAACTTCCTGGTCCTTGGACATGAACACGGCGGTGTAACGGCGCAGTTCCGGCTTGCCGGGCGTCAGCAGCGGCCGGCGATCGACGAAGGGCGAGACGGTGGCGCGGCCCAGCAACACCCAGTCGGTGTCGATGTCGCGCTGGCAATAGAGATTCACGCCATCGCTGCGGTGCTTCACAAAACTCAGTACCACCACCCCACCGGTTTGATCGTTGCCGCTCAATTTGGGGTTGGCCGTGGACAGATCGCCGGTCCGGCTGCTGCTGTCGATACCCAATTGCGCACCGATACCGTCGGTGTAATTGGCACGCGCCTTGATGCGCCGCACTTCCGCCCGAATCAGGTTTTCGGATGCTTTACGACTGTCGCTCTTATCGGCGGTCGCCTGCTTGGCGAGCGCGGCGGCATTGCCGGCCAGCCGCGACTTATCGTGAAAATCGGCGTTCGCCGCCGTCAGCGCCGCCAAGTCGGCATCCGCCACGCCGTGTTCGGGTTTCAGATTGGCCAGGAAATGGTCGAACCAGGCCAGAAAGTCGTGATCGGCGTTCGGGATAAACGTGGATTTGGGCATGTTAAATTCCTCGATGAATGAATTGAATCCGCCCACCTACTCCAATTTCGCCACCGGCAACGCCCGCGACGAGGGTATCGGCGTTTCCATGCCGTGTTTTTATGTTGGAAACACGTCCTTCCGCTTTCCAGTGACGTGCTTCCAAAGTTCCGTGACGTGCTTCCAGGCTTCCGTGACATGCTTCCAAAGTTCCGTGACGTCCTTCCAACCTTCCGTGTCGTCCTTCCAGCCTTCCGTGTCGTCCTTCCAGCCTTCCGTGACGTCCTTCCAACGTTCCGTGTCGTGTTTCTACGGCTCCGTGAACGGCAAATCGCCGGAAGCCTTGCCAGTCGTGGTCTGCAGCGGTTGCCCCCCAACGTTGGAAACACGTGTAAAAACCGTTCAGGGACGGGCAAGCAAAGCGGCTTACCGCCAACCGCGTTGAGATGCGCGCCTATTCGCTCGCCAGCGAGCTAACTTATGCAGGAAAGCTAGTGGAATAGCAGAGGCGCGCCCTCCTTGAGCGTTGGAAAGGATAGTCTATAAATTGAAAACAGCATAGAATAGCCGCTAACGACTTCGCGCGGACATTTTTCCATGCACTATGATTGCGGCTCGTTGCGTTTAGGAAGTTTAGTTGGCAGCTAACGACCCGTTGCTGTCTATCGCCTAACGTGATCCAATGGCGGCAATTTGACCAGTACCTGCCAAAAGTCTTATATGTCTCCGATGATTTACGGACAGGAAAAAATGCATGCAGGGAAAGATAATTTTGTGTCGAAGTAAATTTAGCGTTAGCTATGAATTTGGCTATCTAATTCCTTGTGTAGCTACAAATTTTCGGTAAATGTATTTCGACCTAAACAAGTTAAAGAATGATGGGTTTGTTGAATTCAACGGGAATCTAATTGGCGACGACTCCCTTGATATAGCAAACAATCTAGGAAAAGTTGAGAATATACCGGGCGTAGATTTGGTACAGACATTAGTGCCTTCCAATAATATTAATAACGAGGCGAGCAGCTACAGCGGCATTTATGGATTTGAGGAGTTTCCATTTCATAGCGATATGGCGCATTGGTATCGACCTCCAAGATTTTTGATGTTGCGATGCCTCACTGCTTCCCAATTTGTTTCAACAAAAATAATCAAGGCCGCTCCACTGTTTGAGAATGAGGACCCAAATGATTTGCGCAGAGCCCTATTCAGGCCGAGACGAAGATTGGACGGGCACCTGAGTCCACTTCGGCTATTCGAAGGTGATTTCTATAGATGGGACTACTTGTTTATCGAACCAATAGGTAAATTAGCAAAGTCACTTCAAGCGCGTATCGAACAACGAATTGCGATCGCTACTCCTAATATACATATTCTTGCTCATGCGGGAGATTGCCTCATTATCGATAATTGGCAAGCTTTTCATGCTCGATCGACTATTCCTGCAGCGGCATCGAATAGAAAACTAGAACGAGTCTATTTATCTGAATTCACAGGGTAACTTATGGAAAAAACCAGCCATGAATGGTCACCAGAATCATTATTTGCAAAAGCTCAAAAATATGCGGAAGTGATGTTTGAACACCAAGATACCAATTGGCAATTTGGTTTGTGGTCAGCATTTGTGCTCGAAATGCTAATAAGATCTGCTGTAGCAAAAACATCGCCAGTTTTATTGGCAGACCTTAAAGATTCGAATAATTTGCTCTTCGCCCTGGGCAAACCTATCAAGAAATCAAAATTTATTGCCAAGTCAGCATCTATAACTGAGTTGTTAAAGAGAGTTGAAGATTTGGCTAAGGATTTTACGGGAGAGAATGCGAACTTCTGCGTCAGCCATTTAGAACGGAGAAACAGTGAAGTCCATTCCGGCAATATGCCCTTTGAAAACCTTGGCAGTGCTGCATGGCAGCCCAATTTTTTCACAGTCTGTGATGTATTGACTAGAGAAATTGGCGAATCGTTAGAGTCATTGTTTGGTTCTGAAATAGCCGATCAAGCAAGAGAAGAAATAGAAGCTTTAAAAGATGAAAACGCACAAGCGGTCAAGGGCACGATAGCCACTCATAAAACTGCATGGGAAGGAAAAACAGATGAAGAACAAGATCAGGCGCGCAAACAAGCTAGCACTGTATCCCTGCGCCATTACGGCCATAGGGTGAATTGTCCTGTTTGTCAAAGCACGGGCTTGTTGCTAGGTAAAGCTGTTGGCGAGGTTAAACGGGAGGTTGATGATGACGGGATTGTGGAAAAACAAGTAATGCGGCCAGAATCATTCCAGTGCGTTGCATGCGGATTAAAGATTAATGGCTATTCAAAATTGATCGCGTCCGGCCTCGGTAATACTTACACCGCCACCTCACATTACACTGCCATCGAATATTTTGAAGTGGATATTGATGAGCACATTCGCGGCATGATGGAAGACGATAACAATGAATATTGATGCGCTAACAATTTGATGCCGGTGATCGACTGCTTTCGGTAGTTCAGCCGCCCTAGATTGAGATTCTTGGATGTCTCTTTTTGGCCGAACCCAGTCCCCTAACCCAGCGAACCCGCGCCGTTTCCGCCGGCTTGCCCACTTCACCGCTATGTCATCCTTTGGCCGGATCGGGTCGGGCCTTTCCTCGTAAGGCCATAAGGTGCGCAGACTATAGGGTGCTGCCGTCAGGCGCACCGTTCGCGATCGTTGCGCCTCACATGGCTCGGCACAACCTATAGGTGGTCACACCGTGTTGGGATTTCGGCTGGCGGCTGTAGATCGATAAGGGTAGGCACGGCTTTTTGTGCCCACGCGGCTTGCAATGGTGGGCAAATTTGCCCACCCTACATCTGCTAGAAGCACTTAACCGAACGATCAAAAATTTATAGTGCCGTCCTCAAAGTGGCCGAGTTTTACCTTCAGCCCGGAAGGATGCGCTTAGGTACGAACCGTATCGATCGAGTAAGGAAGTAGATTGTAACGGTGACAGACCAGCAACCGGCCTTATTCAAGCTTTCATCGTTACGTGAAATTAGGTGTTTATTCCGAGAATGGGGACATGAAATCGATTTGCCTAAGATAGCGGCTAGAGAATTACGCGATCGATGCGGTTGATTTTGTTCACCGCGTCTATGTGCTTACGATTCTCGTCACCGGTGTCGGCAGTTCCGCAGGGTGAATCCGTGCAATTCCCATTGCGCCCCCTTCGTCGCTCGGCAAACCGGCTTTAGCGGGCGAACCTCAAGCAGCCAAATCCAGAATTATTAACCCGGCCCTACTGATCTGGCATTCCGTTCGGGCCGAGCTCGGCTAAGCCCGGACCAGTACGCCCTTCGACAGGCTCGGGGCGAACGGTTTTTAGGGGCCGGATGAATAGAAGATACGCAAGAATCGGAAAATACCGGGATACCAGTCCGTGGCGATTTTGGAAAATCATGATAATTCCAAAGACTCCCAGTAACGAGGAAACATGCTGATGCGCCGCTTCAGGGCCAATGGCAAGGCCTTGTGTATCCAACCTAGCCGATACCCCAACAATTTCAACGCGGAACGCAAAATGCATTCGGGTATGCGCCAAGTTTGCCCCAACTGCATGATGTGTTTAACTTCTGAAATGACAAAACGCCGCCCTTCCCCGCGCGCTCTGCCGAATTGGCGTTCAATCCAGTCTTCCTGCCCGTAAAACACGCCGATATCGAAATAGCGCCGAAATTCTTGCCAAAGAGAATAACTGTGCGAATGAACGACGAGAGCGTCGGCTTCATAACGGACGCTCCAGCCGGACAGCAGCATTTTAGCGGCAACATAGGCGTCTTCGCTGCCGATCACGTCGAGTGGAAATCCGCCGACCGCCTCAAGGGCCGTGCGTCTGTACGCCGCGAACGAGTCGGAGCTGAAGCAAGTCTTGATACCCAAGCTGGCGGAATCGGAAAGTTTCTTGGTTCTGCTTCGCGCGGGGTAGTTGAAATAACGGGCGTGCGCTTCAAGAGTGCCGGCTTCCGGGCGCGGCAACTGCCGCCCGTATGCCACGCCCACGTCGACATCCAACAACACCGCATCCCGCAACTTACGCAAACTTTCCGTATCGGCCAAAATCGCATCCTGCGTCATAAAGATCAGTATGTCCGCAGACACCAAGTGGCTGGCCCAACGCCGAGTCCCGCCATGGTTGAATGTTCCCGGCGGAATCGTTTCGACTCTAGCGCCCGCCGCTAAACAACGTTGTACGGTGTCATCCGTCGAGTGACTATCGACTATCAGCCATTCATCGGGTTGCAAAGACTGGCTCGCCAGTGCCGGCAACAGCCGATCCAAGTGCTGACTGGCATTCCAAACCGGAACAATGACTGCGGTTCGTACTAATTCAGTATTCATCTACTTACTCCTAGGGTTCAAAAATAAATTCAAAATTTCAACGACGTCTGTGACGGCTCAATGCCGGGCATTTGCGTGACGTCCAAAACCAACTGCTCGCTTCTCGCTGAATGCAAGTCGCTGCCTATCTGAATCCGTACTCCCGCTGACTTAAACGCCTCGCCCTCATCGAAAGAACTCGTGCTGTAATAGCAAGACCCTGGCGACGAATTACCGAGATCGTCGAGATCTTTGGCCAGGTTGAATGCTTTCAGTAAGGTGATCGGCATACGCAGAGTCCCACAATTTGTTTGATTAATCTGTTAACTGCGACCTCTAATCGAGGTCATGACGACGGTGTCGTTTATGCCCGCCGGCCGCTGACGAAATCATTGGTTGAGGCGTTTCCGACCCACTTGTTAAAAACAACGCAAACCCCATGCCGATTTATTTGAAATACATAAGCAGTTGAATTTAAATAGACAAATTGATCCTTGTAGGAAAGATAAGGCTTATGGCAACATCAAACCGAGACGACATGTCGTATATCTGCGATATTTCGCCCCGGTTTGTCATGACTACTGTCATCGGTGTCAAACCGCTTCGACAGGTCACTCAACCCAAACAGTGAAGGCGCGTATATTTGGGCGGCTCTATTGGCCGACTTTTACCTTCAGTCTAAAATCGCCGCGATAAATCCAATTCAATCCTGCCATGGACACACCATCCCATCCGTTACCGCCGGCTGACCGCGCTCAAACCCGGCTGTACTATTGGGTCTTGGCGGCGATTGTATTGGGTGGATTATTCGGCCATTTCGATGCGGCGCATGCGGTGGCATTGAAGCCGGTCGGCGACGGTTTTATCGGCTTAATCAAAATGCTGATCGCGCCGGTGGTGTTTTGCACCGTGGTGCTGGGCATTGCAGGGGCGAGCGACATGAAGAAAGCCGGGCGCGTCGGCTTTAAAGCCCTGGTGTATTTCGAAGTGGTATCGACTCTTGCATTGGCCTTGGGTGTCATAGTGGCCAACGTGCTGCGGCCGGGCCAGGGCTTTAACGTCGATCCGGCCAGTCTGGATACGCAAGCGGTGGCGGGGTTTGCCAAGCAGGCCGGTCAACAAACCGTCGCCGAGTTTTTCTTACACATCATCCCCAAAACCTTTACCGACGCCTTCACCGGCTCGGGCGATTTGCTGCAGGTGTTGCTGGTCTCGGTGCTGTTTGGGCTTGCGCTGCATAAAATGGGCGAAGCCGGGCGTTTGGTGCATCGCTTTGTCGAGGAATGCGCCCATCTATTCTTTGCGATGATGAATGTGGTCATGAAATTGGCGCCGATCGGCGCGGGCGCGGCGATGGCCTTTACCATCGGCAAATACGGCATAGATGCCTTGAAACCCTTGGCCGCGTTGATGGGCTGTTTTTATCTGACCTGCGCGCTGTTTGTGGTGCTGGTGCTGGGCGGGATAGGTAAACTGATCGGTTTCAACATCTTCAAGCTGCTGCGTTACCTCAAGGAAGAGTTGCTGCTGGTGCTGGGAACATCTTCGTCGGAAACGGCATTGGTGCCGCTGATGAATAAACTGGAGCGCTTGGGTTGCTCGCGGTCGGTGGTCGGCTTGGTCGTCCCTTCCGGCTATTCCTTTAATTTGGACGGGACCAATATTTATCTGACCCTGTCGGCCTTGTTTATTGCTCAGGCGTTGAATGTCGATTTGAGCCTATCCCAGCAACTGACCTTGTTGTTGGTGGCGATGTTGACAAGCAAAGGCGCCTCCGGAGTGACCGGCGCCGGTTTCATTACGCTGGCCGCGACGCTGGCGGTGGTGCCGGCGGTACCGGTGGC
>NZ_LUUK01000151.1 GCF_001644025.1 Methylomonas koyamae | reverse complement strand
GCGGCGGATGTAGCCTTGTACGAGGCCAAGCGTAGCGGCAGAAACCGGGTTGAAAACGCCGGGTTGGTGCTGGAGCCGAGGGCTGTTCAGTCGTAACCGTTGGGGTTTTGTGTTTGCCAATGCCAGGTATCGGCCAGCATCCGAGCCAACTCTCGCTCGGCCTTCCAGCCAATTTTTTCGGCGGCCAGGCCGGGGTCCGCGTAACAGGCCGCCACGTCGCCGGGCCGGCGCGGCGCGATACGGTAGGGCACGGCTTGTCCGGTGACTTCAATAAAGGTTTCGATCATCTGTAAGACGCTGTAACCGTTACCGGTGCCGAGATTGATGGCGTCGCACACGCTATCCTTGGCATCCTGTTTTAGAAGGTATTCCAAGGCCTTGATGTGGCCGACCGCCAAATCGACCACGTGGATGTAGTCGCGGACGCCGGTGCCGTCCGGCGTCGAATAGTCGTTGCCGAATACCGACAGCATCGGTAATTTGCCGATCGCGACTTGCGACAGGAAGGGCATCAAATTATTGGGGATGCCGTTCGGGTCTTCGCCGATGAGCCCGCTGGCGTGCGCGCCGATCGGGTTGAAGTAGCGCAATATCGTGATTTGCCAAGGTGTGGCGCTATGGCTCAGCGGATCGGACTGGCTAAGGTCGCGCAGGATTTCCTCAATGAACAGCTTGGTGCGGCCGTAAGGGTTGGTGGCTTGCAGCGGAAAATGTTCCAGAATAGGCACGCTGTGTGGATCGCCGTAAACGGTGGCCGAAGAGCTGAACACCAGGCGTTTGATCCCGAACTCCGCCATCGTCTCCAGCAGTACCAAGGTGCCGTAAATATTGTTGTGATAGTAGTTCAGCGGCATCTGGCAGGATTCGCCGACCGCTTTCAGTCCCGCGAAATGCACGACGGCGGCAATGTTGTGCTGGGCCATGATGGCTTGCAACGCCGCTTTGTCGGTAATGTCGGCCTGATGAAAAGCTATTGTTTTGCCGGTGATACGTTCTACCCGGCGAATGGCTTCGATTTTGCTGTTGCTGAGATTGTCGACGACGACAACATCGAATCCTGCGTTTAACAGCTCGACGCAAGTATGGCTGCCGATATATCCAGCGCCGCCGGTGACCAAAATGGTTGGGTTCATGTCCGGATTTCCATTGGGTTAACGTTCGAGTATGTCCAGTCCGGCGCCGTAGGCAACGACGGCCGATTGGTCGGTGCCAACCTCGCCGCAAGCGCTAGCGGCCGGCAGCGGGTTAGTATCGCGTGTCAGGCCGGCAAAGTCGAATAGGCCGGCGTCGAGCATTTGCGATGGCGCAATATTTTGCAGCCCGGCGAAAATGGTTTCGATACGACCCGGAAACTGTTTATCCCAACCGTTCAGCATCACCTTCATGGCTTTGCGTTGCAGGTTTTCCTGCGAGCCGCACAAATTGCACGGAATGATCGGAAATTGCTTGAAGGCCGCGAAGCGATTGATGTCTTTTTCCCGGCAGTAGGCTAACGGCCGAATCACAATGTTCTGTTTGTCGTCGCTGAGCAATTTCGGCGGCATTGCCTTCAGTTTGCCTGCATAAAACAAATTCAGGAAGAAGGTTTCGACGATGTCGTCTCGGTGGTGACCCAGCGCGATTTTGGTGACCCGATGTTCTCTGGCAAAGCCGTACAGTGTGCCGCGCCGCAGCCTTGAACACAGACTGCAGGTGGTTTGGCCTTCCGGAATGATGCGTTTGACGATGCTGTAGGTATCGTGCTCGATGATATGAAACGGCACGCCGATAGAGCTCAGGTATTCCGGCAATACGTGTTCCGGAAACCCGGGCTGCTTTTGATCCAAATTGACGGCCAGTATGTCGAAATCCACCGGCGCGGTCTTTTGTAAGTTCAGCAGAATGTCCAGCATCGTGTAGGAGTCCTTGCCGCCGGACAGGCAAACCATGACTTTGTCGCCATGCTCGATCATATTGAAGTCGGCGATAGCCTCGCCGACGCTACGGCGCAAACGCTTCTGCAGTTTGTTGAATTGGGTTCGGGATTTTTGGCTGGAATCGGACATGGGCGCTAGGCGAGCGGCTAAAGCATGGCTTCAGCCGCTCAAGGATTTAGCCGTTGAAACGTTGGAAGATCAGCGTGGCATTGGTGCCGCCGAAGCCGAAACTATTGGACATCACGGTGTTCAAGCTGACGTTGTCCCGGTATTCGCGAACGATGGGAATGCCCGCCGCGCCAGGGTCGAGTTGGGTAATGTTGGCCGATGCGCTCAAGAAACTTCCTTGCATCATCAGTAACGAATAAATGGCTTCATTGACGCCGGCCGCGCCCAAGGCATGGCCGGTCAGTGATTTGGTGGAACTCACCGGCGGTACCGAATCGGCGCCGAACACCGCGCGCATCGCTTCCAGTTCGCGGGTATCGCCCACCGGCGTACTGGTGCCGTGCGCATTGATGTAGTCGATATTGCCGTCAACGGTCGCCAACGCCATTTGCATGCAGCGCACCGCGCCTTCGCCGGACGGCTGCACCATGTCGTAACCGTCGGACGTGGCGCCGTAGCCGACCAGTTCCGCGTAAATTTTCGCGCCGCGCGCCTTGGCATGTTCCAGTTCCTCGACAACCAGTACGCCGCCGCCGCCGGAAATCACGAAGCCGTCGCGGGTTTCGTCGTAAGGTCTAGACGCGCTTTCCGGCGTATCGTTGTATTTGGAGGATAGCGCGCCCATCGCGTCGAACAAGACCGACATAGACCAATGCAACTCCTCGCCGCCGCCGGCGAACACCACGTCTTGCTTGCCGAGTTGGATCAATTCCATCGCATGACCGATACAGTGGGCGCTGGTCGCGCAGGCCGAGCTGATCGTGTAATTGACGCCCTTGATTTTGAACGGCGTGGCCAGACAGGCGGTATTCGTGCTGGACATCGCGCGAGTCACCATATACGGACCGACTTTCTTGACGCCCTTGGAGCGTAGTATGTCGGCCGCATCGACCAAGTTCGACGTAGACGGTCCGCCGGAACCCATCACCAGACCGGTGCGGACATTGGAAACTTCGTCGTCGGCCAGACCGGAGTCGGCAATGGCTTGTTCCATCGCCAAATAATTGTATGCCGCGCCATCGCCCATGAAGCGTTTGACTTTGCGGTCTATCGCTTCGTCGAGGTTGATCTTGATCGGACCGTGGATTTGGCTGCGAAAGCCCAGTTCACGATAATCTTCGCAAAAACCAATGCCGGAACGCCCCTGGCGGAGCGATTCGACCACTTCGTCGCGATTATTGCCAATGCTGGAAACGATGCCCAGACCGGTTACTACTGCTCGTCTCATGGCTAGACCTTCTTCAGAAATCCTGGGTGGAGGTAAACAGACCGACTCTCAGGTCGGTGGCTTCATAAATTTGCTTGCCGTCGACTTCCATCACCGCGTCGGCAATGCCCATGACCAGTTTGCGCAAGATCACCCGTTTCAAATCGATTTTATAAGTGACTTTTTTCGCGCTGGGCAAGACTTGGCCGGTGAACTTGACTTCGCCGCAGCCTAACGCCCGACCTTTACCTGGTCCGCCCATCCAACACAAATAAAAGCCAACCAATTGCCACATCGCATCTAAACCCAGGCAGCCGGGCATCACCGGGTCACCTTGAAAATGACAGGCAAAAAACCAAAGATCGGGGGTAATGTCCAATTCGGCAATGATTTCGCCCTTGCCATATTTACCGCCTTCGTCGGAGATGTGGACAATTCGATCCATCATCAGCATATTGGGAAGCGGTAGCTGCGCGTTTTCCGGGCCGTAGAGCTCGCCCCGACCGGACATCAACAATTCTTCGCGCGTAAAACTGTGCGGCTTCTCCATTCAATACTTACCTGATAAATTGGGTTCAAAACACCCGACATTATCCAATAATTAGCCTAAAAAATCAGCCCTAAATTTCATCCAGGCCTCACGTCACGCATCAAATCCTCCGAACGTGGTGTCTCGGCGTTCAGGCGTTCCCGATAGATCAGACTATACATCAACACCGATGCCACGTAGCCGCGGGTCTCCTTGTAGGGGATGGTCTCCACCCAAATATCGGCCGGCAGCGGTTTATCGCTCGGCAGCCAGCGCTTCACTCGATTAGCGCCGGCGTTGTACGCCGCGGCGGCCAGAGCCGGGTGGCGATCAAAACGGTCCAGCAACTGCTTGAAGTGCCAGGCGCCGAATTGGATGTTAGTATCCGGTTTAAGCAGGTCGTTTCCGCCGCTCCAGGGCTCCCCCAGATTTTTCGCGATTTCCTGACCGGTGTTCGGCATGATTTGCATCAAACCCTTCGCCCCGGCCGGCGAGTCGGCCTGCGGGTCGAAGGCGCTTTCCTGGCGGATCAGCCCGAAGATCAGCGCCGGCGCCAATTGGCGGGCGCCGGCGGCTTGCCTCACACTGTCGGCGTAAGCGATGGGGAAGCGCAGTCCAATGTCGTCCCATTCGTTAGCCTTGGCAACCGTGGCGATCGCTTGCGCCGACCAGCCCCAGCGCTGCGCCAACTTGGCGGCGGCCGCCAAGCGCGGTTTATCGAGTTTGGCGATGGCGAAGCCCCATTGCCGCTTAGCTTCCAATGGTCGATCCAAGGCTAAAAACTCCGAAACTTCCAAAAATTCCGAGCGCGATTGCAAGTCTTCCAGCTCCGACTCCGGAACGGCCAGCGGCTTGTCGACCAGCTTCACCGTCCGTCCGAGCTTGCCGGCCGCCAGAAAACCGTAGTAACTGCGATGTTCGGCAATTTGCCGGTAAAGGCTCAAAGCCGGTTCGCGCAGTCCGGATAGTTCCTGGCTGCGCGCCAACCAATATTGCCATTTGTCCTGGTTTCGTTCTTCGTTGTTCAATCGAGACAATGCCAGATCGACCTCCGGCCAGGACTGGTGTTGCAACGCGGCACGCACCCGCCATTCGCGGATCGAGTCGTCGCTATCGTCTAGCGCCGCCAATCGGGCATAGGCGCGGCGGTCGCGTTGCGTAGCCAGCGCCAACCCGATTTGTTTTTCCACTCGCTGGCTGGATTCGGCCGGAATCGGCAAGCCCGCTTTTTCGCGATCCCAGAACATCAGCGCGGCGTCCAGGTCTTGTTCGAGCCACACCACCGTGGCGAAAACTAAGCACTCGGCGCGGGTTTCGGCCGGATATTCGCGCCAGGCCACTGTATTGGCGAGGCGCTCGGGGTGGCGTTGCAAGTCTAGCCATAGATTCGCCAGCCTGAGTTCGTCTTCCGCGAATGCCGGTAGCAAGCGCTGAGCCAGCCCGGTATTGCCTCGTTTCAGAGCCGCCTTGAAGCGCAGCCACAGCAGGTCTCGGTTGAAATAAGGCGAGGCCTGGTACGTCGAAAACAAGCTTATGCAGGGTTCCGCCGGCTCGCCGCCGCTCAGCCAAAGCGGTCTGGCTATTCCAAACGCTTCGTCGGTCCGGCCGGACTGTAAATAGGCCACGCCGGCGTAGCATTGCAGTTCGGGGTCTTCACCGCCGCGGTATTGGCTTAATAACTCCGACCAGCGTTGCCGCTTGCCAAGTTGTATCAGCCATTTGGTGCGCAATGGCGCCGCGTAGCGGGTATTGGCATAAGTGTCGAGAAATCGACGTACGGCCTGATCGTCGTCCAGATGCGATTTAGCCCAAAGGTAGCGCAAATAAGGCAGTAACGGATAATCGGTCAATTCGGCGCTCAGCCGTTGATAATCGCCAAGCCGATTCTCGGCGACAGCGCGTTCGGCTTGCAGGAAAGCCGTGCGCTGGGACGAAGCGGGCTGAGCAGCGACGCAACAACCGGCCGCCGTCAGCCAGAGGACGGTACCCAATATCCTTAGAAATCGCGAAAAGCCGCGCGGAAATAACAAGTGTTCAGTAAAGATCGCCACGCTATTATAATTTGCTATTAAGCCACCGGATTTAGTCATATTCCCTTGAACGCACCCCAAGCCGTAACACCTCAGGAGTATTCCTGGCATTATATCTATCGCATCGCACTGCAACACAAAAAGCAATTGGTGACCGGTCATATCATCGCCTTGCTGGCGACGGTCGCCAGCGTACCGGTGCCGCTGTTGATGCCGCTGCTAGTGGATGAAGTGCTATTACATCATCCCGGTACGGTACTCAATACTCTGGACCCATTGATTCCAACAGAGTGGCGGGTGCCGATTTTCTACATCGGCGTGATCTTGCTGGTCAGCTTGTTGATGCGACTGTTCGCGTTGGTATTGAACATTATTCAAACCCGGCAATTTTCCAATATCGCCAAGGATGTGATTTTTCGGATACGCGAGGGCCTGGTCGGCCATTTGCAGCGAGTGTCGATGTCGGAATACGAGAGCCTGGGCAGCGGCACGGTCAGCGCCCACATGGTGACCGACCTGGATACGCTGGATACTTTTATTGGCACGACGATCAGCAAGTTGTTGGTGGCGGTATTGACAGTATTCGGCACCGCGTTGATTTTACTGTGGATGCACTGGCAGTTGGGCTTGTTCATCATCTTTTTGAACCCGCTGGTGATCTACCTAGCCAAGGCTATCGGCTCGAAGGTGAAGGATCTGAAAGCGAACGAAAACAAAGCCTATGCGGTGTTTCAGCAAGCCTTGAGCGAAACCTTGGATGCGATACACCAGATACGCGCCAGCAACCGAGAGGCGCATTATTGCCGGCAGTTGGTCGCCAGTGCCGAGGCGGTTAAGAACCACTCGACGGTATTCGCCTGGAAAAGCGATGCGGCGATTCGCCTTAGCTTTCTGACATTTTTGTTCGGCTTCGATATTTTTCGCGCCACCGCGATGCTGATGGTGCTGTATTCCAACCTCAGTATTGGTGAAATGCTGGCCGTGTTTGGCTACCTGTGGTTCATGATGGCGCCGGTGCAGGAGATTTTGAGCATACAGCAATCGTTTTACGCCGCGAAGGCGGCTTTGGCACGGGTTAACCAATTGACCCACTTGCAGCGGGAGCCCGATTATCCGCACGCCGAGAATCCGTTTGTCGGCCGGAAAACGGTATCGGTCGGCGTGCGCGATTTACACTTCAGCTACCGCGACGAGCCGGTTTTGAACGGCATCAACCTCGACATACCGGCCGGCGAGAAAATCGCATTGGTCGGTGCCAGCGGCGGCGGCAAATCCACGTTGGCGCAGACTTTGATCGGCTTGTATCCGCCCGGCCGAGGAATGATTTACTTTGACGGCGTTCCGCTGAATCGGATTGGTTTGGATGTGGTGCGCGAGCATGTCGCCACGGTATTACAGCATCCGGCCTTGCTCAACGATACGATAAGGGCCAATCTGACCTTGGGCCGCGACGTCGCCGATAGCGACCTGTGGCGGGCCTTATCGATGGCGCAACTAGCGGACGCGGTGCGCGAGCAGCCGCTTGGCCTGCACACCGTGGTCGGTCGACAAGGCATGCGTTTGTCCGGCGGGCAACGCCAGCGTCTGGCCATTGCCCGGATGATCGTCAGCAATCCGGCGGTCGTCATTCTGGACGAGGCCACCTCGGCGCTGGATACCGAGACGGAATTCAAGTTGCATCAAGCTTTAGCGGAGTTTTTGGAGGGCCGCACGACGCTGATTATCGCTCACCGGCTGAGTGCGGTAAAACAAGCCGACCACGTATACGTCTTCGAGCAGGGCAAAATCTGCGAGCAGGGTAAGCACGATGTCTTGATTCAGCAAAACGGGTTGTACGCCAAGCTTTACGGCGACTACCAATGAGCGCCGCCATCTACGATTTGCATAGTCACTCCAATGCTTCGGATGGCGTATTGACGCCGGGCCAGTTAGTACGCCGGGCGCATGCCCGCGGCGTTACCGCCTTGGCGTTGACCGATCACGATACGACAGCCGGTTTGGCCGAGGCGCGGGTTGTCGCGGCGGAATTGGGCCTGCGCTTGATTCCAGGTATCGAATTGTCGGCGAGTTTCGAAAGCCATTGTTTGCACGTGGTCGGATTGAATATCGATCCAAGCCACCCAGTGCTGGTCGACGGCGTTGCCAGACAGCAGGATTTGCGTGTCGAGCGGGCCAGGAAAATCGCCGACAAATTGGCTAGAAAAGGCATAGACGGTGCTTTTCAGGCCGTCGCCCGCGCGGCGCGCGGCGGCGAAATTACCCGCTTGCATTTCGCCGATTTTTTGGTCGGGGTGGGCCGCGCCAGGACTCAACAGGACGCTTTCGACTATTACTTGAGCAAGGGCAAATCGGCCTATGTCGCCACGCAATGGGCCGGATTAGCCGAAGTTATCGGTTGGATAAACGCCGCCGGCGGTTTGGCGGTACTGGCGCACCCGTTGCGCTACAAATTGAGCAATAAATGGATCAATAAAGCGTTGGCGGCATTCAAAGTGGCGGGCGGGCAGGGCGTCGAAGTGGTCACCGGGCGGGCCAGCGGCGACGATATTCGCTTCAGTCAAGAATTGGCCACCAAGCATCAGTTACTCGCGTCGGTCGGTTCCGATTTTCATGCCCCCGAAAACCAATACTTGGAACTGGGCCGCTTGGCGCCGCTGCCGGTCGGCGCCCAGCCGATTTGGGAATTGTTCTAGGGTTATCGTCCGCTGTTGGACAGCGTCGCTTGGTTGAAATGGGCGACGAAATCGAAGAACTCGTCGGCCGGGGCCGGCTTGTGATACAAAAAACCCTGGGCAATATGGCAACCGCCGGCCATCAGAAATTCGGCCTGCGCTTGATTCTCGACGCCCTCGGCAATCACATCCAGGCTTAAGGCCCGGGCTAGCGCCAATATCGCGGTTGTAATGGCTACGTCGTCTTCGTTATCCGGCAAGTCGCGGACGAAGCAGCGGTCGATTTTCAATTCCGATATCGGCAATTTTTTCAAATACGACAACGACGAATAGCCGGTGCCGAAGTCATCGATGCTGGTCTTCACCCCCAACGCGCGCAATTCGCGTAACGTGACCAGCGCTTCATCGACATGGTCGAGCAACATGCTTTCGGTCAATTCCAGTTTCAAGCATTCCGGTGCGATGCCGGCCTGGGTCAAGGCGTTGCGGACATGGCCGACAAAGCCCGGTTGATGCAATTGGTTGGCCGAGACGTTAGCGGATATCACCATGGCCGGACTGATGCCGCGATCTTGCCATTCGCGGATTTGCAGGCACACCGTTTCCAGCACCCAATTGCTGATAGGCACGATCAGCCCGGATTCTTCGGCGATGGGAATGAACTGCGACGGCGCGACCAGTGCCAGATCCGGATGGCGCCAACGGATCAAGGCTTCGCCGCCAACCACGCGCTGACGATGCATATCGACCTTGGCTTGATAAAACAGCAGCAATTCGTCCCGGTCCAGCGCCCGCCGCAAGCTGTTTTCCATGGCCAGTTTCTGGAACGCGACCGCATTCAACGATTTGCTGAAATATTGATAGGTGTTTTGGCCTTGTTCGCGGGCATGGTGCATCGCGAACTCGCCGTTTTTAATGTAAGCGTCTTCGTCGCTACCGTCGCCCGGATAAACCGCGATGCCGATGTTGATGCCCAGGAATAACTCGATCGTGTCGATTTGGAAGGCGGGTTCCAGGGTTCTGAGAATTTGGCGGGCCACGCGCACGCCGGTTTGATCGTCGTCGGCGTGTTTAAGCAATATCGTGAACTCGTTTCCGCCTAAACGCGACACGGTGGATTCGCCGCCAAAGGCGCCTCCCGCCTTGCCGTGGCTGTCGCGGACTTCGGCGACCAAGCGGTCGGCAAACATTTTCAAGACGTGATCGCCGGCTCTTGGGCCCAATGTTTCATTGATGCGGCTGAAGCGGTCTATGCAAACGAACAAGGTCGTAATCCGGCTATTTTGATGATTGCATTGCGCCATCGCCTCGGCCAGAATTTCCCGAAATAGTGCCCGGTTCGGCAGTCCGGTCAACGGGTCGTAGTACGATAAAAATCTGACTCTTTCCTCGATATGGCGGCGCTCGGTAATGTCTTGCAGCGTGCCTTGTATCCGGGTCGCCGATTCGCCGTCGACGATCAATTCGCCCTGGATGTGAACGATACGCTCCCCGCCGTCGCGGTGGACAACCGGGAGGTCGAGCCGAAATTGGCGGCGATTTTTCAAGCACAGGTCGATGGCCTGCCGCAAGATCCCCACTTCGCTGGGATGCACCGCCGCGTACAAGTCTTGACAACTAGCCTGAAAGTGCTCGGGAGAGACGCCAAGTAAATTGAACACTTCGCGCGACCAGATCATTTTGTCGGTATCGACCCACCATTCCCAACTACCCAGCTGGGCGATTTTCTGCGCCTTACGCAGTTCCGCCTCGCTTTTGGCGAGTTGAGCCAAAGCAGCGGAGGACCGCAGCAGATAACGCAAACGGTGCGGGAGGGTGGCCCAGCTGATGGGTTTAGCGACGAAATCGGTGGCGCCAAGCTGAAACGCGCGATTGACCGACTCCAGATCGTCGACGCCGGTCAGCATGACGATCGGCAGCAAGCGTTTTTCAGGCTGGGCGCGAATGCTTTGCAGGCAGTCGAAGCCGCTAATGCCGGGCATCATCACGTCTAACAACACCAGATCGGGTTGGTCTGCCGCCAAACGCTCCAAACCGGTTTCGCCGTCGCTGGCGCCGATCACCGCGAAGCCCTCCCGGTCCAGGATGTTCGTCAACATCAGACGTATCATGTCGTCGTCGTCGATGACCAATATCAGACTACGGGAGGATGGCGGGGAGGTCATTCGGGATCCGGATTAGCAAGCTTTGCAAGCACTCGTTTATAGCTGTTTTGCAAGGTCAGGGCAAGCCGGTCGTCGAAATCCAGCGTATTGTCGCGGGCCGCATGCTCGATGGCTTTCGCTTGTTCGGACAAGCCTCGCGCGCCGATATTCGCGGCCGCCGACTTCAACGCGTGCGCGGCGAAACGCACGGCTTGGGGGTTTTGCTCGCGTAGTCCGGTGGCGATTAAGTCGATTTGTTCGAGCGCATTCTGACGGAACAGATCGACGACTTCCGTGACCAACTGATCGCCGCCGATCTGCCGTAAAGTATCCAGCGCGCTGTTGTCCAATTTGTCCAGGTCCTTGTCGATGGGCGGACGGGCCGGTGATTCGTTGTTGCCGGAATTCGGTAGAAAGCGGCCAATTTTACTCGCCAGGGCTTGCTGTAAAAACGGCTTGCTGACGTAGTCGTCCATGCCGGCGTCCAGACATTTTTGCTGATCGCCCTCCATGGCGTTGGCGGTTAGCGCGATAATCGGAATTCGGGCGCCGCCTTGTTGGCGTTCACTGTCTCGAATCAGTCTGGCGGCCGAATAGCCGTCCATCTCCGGCATCATACAGTCCATCAAGATTAAGTCTATCGGTTCGGATTCGTAAATGTGCAGCGCGGACTTGCCGTTATCGGCAATTCTGACCCGATATCCCAATTGATCGAGCATGGCCTTGGCGACTTTTTGATTGACCGGATTATCCTCCGCCAACAATATTCGCCGACGATCGCAACGGATCGCCACCAAGTCGGCGATGCTGGGTTTACCGTTTACTCCACGCAACAATACTTCCCTGAGCGCTTGGCGTTGAATGGGCTGGTATAAAACCGGCCAGTCCGGCGGCGGTCGTTTCGGGTCGGGGCCGCTAGCGCCACTGATTTCGACGGCGCGAATCGAGGCGAGGCGCGGTAAGGTTTGCAGGCGTTCATTCAACACGCCGACGTCCAAGATCACCGCATCGAACAAAATGAAATCGTAATAGATGCCGGATTTTGCGCCCTCTTCCAACCGTAGGAGGGCAGATGCCTCGTTCGCTGCGAGCTTGAAATGCACGCCAAGTTCGGAGAGTTCCAAGCACAAGCATTCTACGTCCAGCTGGCCGTTGGCAACCACCAGTGCGCGTCGTCCCCGCAAAATCGGGTCGACGTTGACCGGCGGCAGGAGAGCGCCGGCCGGGGCGAGCGGCAAATAGACCGTGAACTGCGAGCCGACGCCCAACTGGCTGCGCACTTCGATCCGCCCGTCCATCAAACTGGACAATTCCTTGCAGATGGCCAATCCCAGGCCGGTACCGCCGTATTTGCGGGTGGTCGATCCGTCGGCTTGGTTGAAGGGCTTGAACAGTTTAGGCAAGATTTCTTCGGCGATACCGATGCCGCTATCGACCACCCGAAACACCAAGGGTAGCCGCCGTTCCGGTGCGGCCGGATCGGCTTCCGCCGCCGAGACGTACAAACCCACCGAGCCGCGTTCGGTGAATTTGATGGCATTCGATAACAAGTTAGTCAGAATTTGCCGCAAACGGTGCGGATCGCCTCGGACCGCGTCGGCGACGCTGGCGTCGATTCTGCAATCCAGCTCGATATGCTTGGCGCGCGCCCGTTCCCAGAACAACGCCGACAGTTGCTCGATGAGTTCGTAGAGGCTGAAATCGATGGTTTCCAGTTGCAATTTGCCGGCTTCGATTTTCGAAAAATCGAGAATATCGTTAATAATGGTCAATAGCGATTCCGCGGAGCTGAATACGGTTTCCGCATATTGGCGTTGAGTGTCGTCCAGCCGGGTTCCCAACAATAATTCGGTCATGCCCAATACACCGTTCATCGGCGTGCGGATTTCGTGGCTCATCGTCGCTAGAAACTGTGACTTGGCGACGTTGGCGGCCTGCGCCTCCGCGACGGCTCGGCGCAAGTCGACGGTACGCAGATCGACTTGCCTTTCTAGATTTTCGCGTTGCTTGGCCAACTCGGCGTCCCGTTGTTGCAGGCGTTCTATCATCGAATTGAAGCTGGCGACCAATTGGCCGACCTCGTCGTCTCCGCCGCCGCCGGCCCGCACCATGTAGTCGTTATCTTGCGAAACCTTGCGTGCCAACGACGACAAGGCGGTTAGCGGCGCGGCGATCGATTTGGCCAAATTACGGCCGAATAACACCGCGAGCACCACCGCGGTCAGCAACGCGCCGAACAGTTGCGCCATATTGATTAACACCGTCCGCCACATCGGCCGTAAATCGACGGCCATTCGCAGATGTCCGATGATTTCGGGACCCTCGCCGCTAACCGGGTATATCAAGACCTGTTCGGTCAGTCGCCAGCCGTTGCTCGAGTTTTCCAAGCGCGCGTCGCTCAAGTCGCGCGGGACATCCGGCGTTGTATCGCTTGAGGGATATTGCGCGAACAACAAGCCTTCCCTGCTATAGAGTTGCGCGGACAAAATCTCCGGTTTACCGCGCAAGGTCGCCAGCACGCCGTTCGCGGTCTTGACGTCGTCGAACAACAGCGCGGCGCTAGCACTAAATCCCACCATCGTGCTCAATGAACGGGTTTCGGTTTCCAAACGGCTCCGCTCCTGATGAATTTGCGTCAGACTGGTGATCGGCAACGTAAACAGCAAGGCCAGCGCCACGGTCAGCTCCTGCAAATACAAAAGCTTTTGCTTCATCGGCAAATCGGGCAGTTTGCGTCGCGCCATGGTCCGCCAAGCCTCCTCGTGGAATTAAGCCGGTCAACCGTCGCCGAATAGGCGTTCGTCACATACTCTATCGTTTTGGTTAGGCTGTCCTAGGCCTTGCTCGCGACTCTTTCACGGGTCTTAGCACGGCGTATGTTAGTCTAAAGATTACCAATATAGCTTTATTTTGTGAATCCGCCAGCAAAACGGCGGATGGTGCCCGATAGCGCGATCCGCGTAGCATGAGGGCTAGGCGTTCCAGCAACGGCCCCGCTTGCACAAGCACAAACGAATCGAGCCGTTCGCGCGATGGTATTTTGTCGGATTCTCGGTAATGCTCGCGGTTTCGGAGGGGATTTGGGTTGGCGCTGTCGCGGGTGTCGAGATCCAGACGCGAGGTATGGGTCGCAACGTGCCCGCCATGGCTCTGAATGCAGAACTCGCAAAACAGCGTTGCTCAAATCGGACAAACAACAACTAATCCTGACTTTGCGCCTAGCGGATAATACGTTGAAAAGCCACGGCGAGCGCTGACCATAGCAGCTGCCACGTAAAGAGTGGTATGCCGAATGGGGTAGGCGGTAAGCTAGGCGACTTAAAATAAACTACGACTTTTTGCTTGCGCAGGCGTTTGTTGAATCAATTTCCGCGGTATCGGACCGACAGATTCGCCGGTTTCCAGGATACGTGTCGGCCCGCGCTACCGCGGCCATAGCCTTACTGGCGAGCTTGCCCGCTCGTGCTATCGCGAGGCGTAATAACCAGGAACATAGGGTAGGACTCCGTCCGAACGCTTTGTCGTCATGCGGGCGATCCAGCAGGTAGTGCGCTTATTTCCCTGGTGCGAGCAAACGTTTCCTGGACGATCAGCGCATCGCTACTGGCGCGATGGCGTTGTAACGCCAGCGTCTCTATCACTTCGTGCTTGATCTCGCTCCAGATCGCCATCTGGCTTTCCTTCAAAATGTTTTCCAACGGACTTAAATAAAAACTGGGTTGAGCATGGGCGTCGTAATACAGTCTGGAAAGCCAGGGTTTGTCGACGACCCAACCGTCGCTATACACTACGCGGTTACCGAGAAAGGCGTTTAACTCGCCAACCACCACCTGGATCGGCTTGCCGTGCGCCAACAGCAGCTCACGGCTAAGGCCGTGAACTCGTTCGGCTTCGCCGTCCCAAAACCGCCAGCTTTGAGCCGGTTTGATTAAAGCGCAATATTTTTGACCGTCGGCCAAGACGACCCCGACTTCAATGGGATAGCTGTCGACACCAAACCCTGAGGCTTCAAAATCGATCACGTTGGGTCTACGGTTTTCCAACTCGATATTCCTTAGTTTTCGCCAAATGCCTAAGACTAGCCGAGTTTTTGCGTTTGGTAGAGGACCTTAGGCAAGCCGAAACCCACCTGAATCGGATTTCGATGCAAAAAATAAAAACCAACACCCTGGATCTCGTCGGGCCGGTCGCCGGTGGGTTCAGTCCAATCGGCGCGCGGTCAGCGCCAACCAAGGTTGCTCGTGGCGGGGCTTGCCCGGCGGTCGGTAGTAGTGATCGAGGATCTCGAATCGGGCCGCGGCCAAAAACGTTCGGCTCGCGTCAATTTCCATGAAATGGCCGTAACGTTGTCCGGACCAACCTTCACCGTTGCCGCGAGGATTGGATATAAACAAGACCCCAGCGGATCTTAGTGCGGCATGTAACTGATCTAGCACGCGCGGCAACTCGCGGCTAGGTATATGAAACAGCGAGGCGTTGGCGAAAATGCCATCGAAACCCTGAGTCGGCAAATCCAGACTTAGAAAATTTTGCCGCAATACCTGACAGCCGCTGTGAGCGCGCGCCATCTCGCAAAATCTCGCGCTACCGTCCAGTCCGACCGGTCTGTGGCCTAAGGTTTTAAAATAGAACAGATCCCGGCCTGGCCCACATCCAAGATCCAAAATATCCAGCGCTCGATCTCCCGGTAACGCCCGTAAAAATGCCGCATAATTCTGGCTGACGTCATGATCCTTGGTGCCTTCCCAAAACGATTCGGCATTGAGGTCGTAATGATTCAAAGTGGCGGCTTCGATTTCGGTCAGTTGTTCGCTGTCGGTTTCCATGAAGTTTGCTCTGCAATCGAAGGTTGTCAGTATCGCGTGAAGTCGCCGGCTCGCCAAATGTAAGGTCTATCCAGCAACGTTGTTCAGCCAGATGTTACCAGCGTAAGGAGTCTCCGAAACTCTTCTATTCCTCGAAATCCGGCTGCGGTCGTTAGCTCATCCACCGCTTGGGTACGACGAGGCTAAAACTGATTATGCTCTAAGCGAAGACCATGGCACATAAGCCATCCGGCGGTGTGCGGACGGGCCTCGAACCTGGGCCGGCACGCAAACTAATCGAAAGCTTCGGATTGGGGAGCCGACATCTTGAAAAGGATTTAGGAATCGGCGAGCTTATCCGATGGTAAAACTAAGACAGGCTCGAACTGGAAATTCAAACAATAAAAAAGGCCTTGATAAACTGGAGTTTATCAAGGCCTTAAAATATTCGGTGGCGGAGAGAAAGGGATTCGAACCCTTGATACGTTGCCGTATACACACTTTCCAGGCGTGCGCCTTCGACCGCTCGGCCATCTCTCCAGGTGTGAATCAGTCGGAAGAAACATGCTAAGGTTGTTCAACCCCTCGGCGATAGCCGGAAGGCTTTTTTTAAAAAACGGTGACTGATTTATCCTTGGTAGGATACTCGATACACCCAGCAAATGCAAGGTGGATCGAGGTGAGCGCGGGTTCGACAGGGCTGCGAGGCAAGCGTTGATGTTTGTCTCGAATCAAACCGCGGAACCGGCTTGTGCCGATTCGGCAATCAGTAGGCCATTGAATTCACTAAAGACATTATTTCAGCCGTTGGGAGGCGGCGTCCATGCCTGACACTTATAGCGCCGGCGACAAATCCAGGATTTTGATCGTCGACGATGTTCACGAGAACTTGCACACCCTATTGAACATACTCCGCGGCGAGTATGCGATTCTGGCGGCAACCTCCGGCGAGAAAGCCTTGGAGATCGCCCAGCGCCAACCCGTGCCGGATTTGATTCTGCTGGACGTGGTGATGCCGGAAATGGATGGCTACCAGGTGTTGGAATGCTTGCAGGCCTCGGACGCCACTGCCGACATCCCGGTGATCTTCGTAACCGCCGCATCGGAGTCGGGCGACGAAGCCAAGGGATTTCAGATGGGTGCGGCGGATTATTTGACCAAGCCGGTCGTGCCGGAAACCTTGCTGGCCAGAGTCCGAACCCACTTGGCCCTAGCCGCCTATCGTAAACGCTATGGCCGACTATAATTGGCTTCACTGCCCGAGTCTTACGAATTCATGAGTAAAAATGCCAATTTTGTCAGCAAGTCCCGACCAACCATTTTGGTTGTCGACGATTTACCGGAGAACATTCATGGTCTGCTGGAAGCCTTGAAGGGCGACTACGGCATACTGGTTGCCACCGATGGCCAAAAAGCTCTGGACTTGGTATTCGGCCCCACCCCGCCGGATTTATTGTTGCTGGACGTGATGATGCCGGGCATGGACGGTTATGAAGTCTGCCAGCGTATCAAGGAAAATCCAGCCACCGAAGCGATTCCGATTTTGTTCGTGTCGGTGGTTGACGCCGCGATCGAAAAAATCCGCGGCTTTTCGTTGGGGGCTGGGGACTACATCACCAAACCCTTCGATATCGACGAAGTTCGCGCCAGAGTCAAAACGCACCTGGAACTGAGTCGCCTGCGGCGCGCGCTGGAAGGTCGCCTGCACCGGCTCAACGAGTATACTCGGGCAACCGATGCCGCCAACATCGTCTCGCGTACCGACGCGGCCGGCGTGATCACCTTCGTCAACGATGCCTTTGTCGATACCTACGGTTACAGCCGCGACGAAGTCATCGGAAAAACCCATAAACTCATTGCCGATCCGGATACGCCATGCAGTTTGTTTCGGGAAATGTGGCAGACCATCGCCGGCGGTGATGTTTGGCGCGGGATTTATTGCAATCGCCGCAAGAATGGCGACACGGTTTACATCAACAATACCATCGTACCGGTAGTCGGTGCCGACGGCCGTCCCAGCGAATACATGTCTTGCAGCGTGGACGTCACTTGCTTGATACACCAGGAAGAACTGATCCGCGAACAAGCCACCGACAAATTGACCGGACTGCCCAACCGCGTCAAATTGATGCAGGACTTGGAAGCCGCCAGCCGTCCTTTGCTCGGCATGATCAATATCGACCAATTCAAGGCCATCAATGACTTTTACGGCTTGGCCAACGGCGACAAGGTTTTATTGGAAATCGGCCGACGTTTGGACCGGATGGGCGGCGGCTGGGTCGAAGCCTACCGCATTGGCGGCGATTTGTTCGCGATGCTGGCGGTTGGCGACGATTGCACGCTGGAGCAGTTCGCGTCCTTGATAGCCCGCATCATGCGGCACTTGGAGGAAGAACCGGTCGATTGCGACGAGGACCGTATTTTCATTCAAGTCACTGCCGGGATTTGCCAGGGTACCGACAACTGTTATACCCATGCCGCGCTGGCGTTGGCCAGGGCCAGGGCCGAACAACGCGATTACCTGATCTACGATGAGGAAATGGAGGTCAAATCGCATTACCGCGACAACATCCGCTGGAGCCAAAAGATTCGCTCGGCGTTAGCCAGCGGCCGGATCGTGCCCTACTACCAGCCCATCGTCGACAATGCCACCGGCCGGATTGTCGAATACGAAGCCTTGATGCGGATGATAGACGAGGACGGCACGGTGATTCCACCTACCTTTCTCGGCGTGGCCAAACGCTCCCGCCAATATACGGCGCTGACCAAAACCATGGTCAACAAAGTGATCGAGGCCTTGCCCCATTGTAGCGGTTTGATGGCGCTGAATTTAACCGTCGAAGACATCATCGACGCCGATACCGCCGCGTTTCTGTACGATCGCCTGTCGCCGCCGGAGGTTGGGCCGCGCATCGTCTTGGAAATCACCGAGACCGAAGGTATCGAAAATTACGGCGAGATCGCCGAGTTTATTGAAAAGCTGAAGGCCCGAGGTTGCCGTTTCGCGATCGACGATTTCGGCAGCGGCTATTCCAATTTCGCGCATTTGTTACGGCTGAAGATCGATTATTTAAAAATCGACGGTTCCATCATCATGAACATCATCGATAGCCGCGATTCGCAAGCGATCGCTCACGTCATCGTCGATGCGGCGCGGCGCCTGGGGATGAAGACGATCGCTGAATTCGTCGGCAGTCCGCGTATCCAGGCCAAGGTCAAGGAACTGGGTATCGATTATTCCCAGGGCTATTACATTGGCCAGCCCTCGCCGGTGGCGGCCGCCAGCTATACCGAATCGGACGCGTGAAGGCATGCCGGACCAAAGCTCAGCTCCGATCAAATGGCTTCGGTCGATGCCAGCGCAGGCTGGCCGGCTGGCCGGTATCGGCCTGTTGAGCGTGGCTTGGTGGCTGCCGGCTCGGGCCGACCCCAGCATGGCAACGCTACGCGGGCGGGTCGAAATGCCCGGCTCAGCCGATCAAGCGGGCGCCCAAATCATCGTCACCCATTTGGATCGCGGCTTTTCGACCCGCACCGTGTCGCGCGAGGGCGGCAGCTATGTGTTGATGGCATTGCGGCCCGGCCGCTATTCGTTGAAAGTATTGGCGCCGGATGGCCGCAGTATCGAGCAGGCGCTGACCTTGCAAGTCGGACAGGCCATGACGCTGGACTTGGCGGTCGGCGCCGAAGCCGGCACCGAATCCGCTTCAACCGCATCGGAAATCCGCAACCCGGAGCTGGCGACCTACCTGACGCCGGAACAAATGCAACGCTTGCCGCAGATCAACCGCAACTTCCTGAACTACGCCGATCTGGCGCCCGGCGTCAACGTGGTAACCGATCAGGACGGCAGTACCCGCTTGCAAAGCGGCGGTCAGCGTCCGGACAGCGTCAATCTCTATATCGACGGCGTCAGCCAAAAAAATTACGTGGTGCGCGGCGGCGTGGCCGGCCAGGATTCCAGTCGAGGGAACGTGTTTCCGGAATCGGCGGTCGCCGAATACAAAGTGATCAGTCAAAACTACAAAGCCGAGTTCGATCAAGCCAGCGGCGCGGTGATTTCGGTGCAGACCAAATCCGGCGGCAATCAGTTTCACGGCGAGACCTTTTACGACCACACCAATCAAGATTTGCGCGCCGCCACGCCCAGCGAAACGCTGAACGGACGCTACGACAATATGCAGGCCCAATACGGCGTGACCTTGAGCGGACCGATCGCCCGCGACGTGGCGCATTTTTTCGTCGCTTACGAGCGCAAACAAAACGACGATTTCGCCGGCGTGCGCACCGCGGACGGTGGGGCGCTGCCGGCCCGCTACCAATCCCTGCTCGGCGAGGCGAATCGGCCGTTCGAAGCCGATCTGTTCTTCGCCAAGCTGGATTGGGCGCTGGACGAGCGCAACTCGCTAGAGGCCTCGTTTAAATTGCGCGACGAAACGCAAATACTGGGTATCGGCGGCGGCAATGCCGAACCGAACGCGCTGGACAAGGGCAACGCCGAAAAACGCCTGGACTTCAAATATCAATACACCGCCGAACACTGGGTTAACGAAGCGCGCTTCACCTACGAGGATAGCCATTGGCGGCAACAGCCGGCGCATTTGAATGCCGGACAGTTGCTACAGCGTTTGGATGGTAGCCTAAGCGGCGGTAATTTAAGCAGCGTCACGGTCCTGAACGGCGGCGGCGCCGGTAACTTTCAAGACAAAGGCCAACGCGGTCCTGGCTTGCAAGACGATTTGACCTTCAGCGGCTTGAATTGGCACGGTTCGCACGTCGTCAAAGTCGGCGCAAAGCTGAAGTACATCGAATTGAACGCACTGGAACGCGATCCCTACAATCCTCAATTCAGCTACAACCTGAACAACCCGGACGGGACGCCCTACCGGGTCACTTGGGCCGCGCCGATGGCCGGATTGGGCGACGGCAACGGCGCGACATCGACCGACGTCAGTCAAGTCGGACTCTATCTACAAGACGACTGGGAATTGAATCGACATCTAAGTTTAAGTTTGGGCGCGCGCTGGGATTACGAATACAACCCCGGCTACTTGAATTTCGTCACGCCGACAGGCGTGGCGAGCGCGTTGCGCGACTGGAGCAATATCGCCGGCAGCCGCGGCGGCTACAATCTCGAGGATTATCTCAGCAACGGCCATAACCGCCGAGCCGACGCCGACAACATCGCGCCGCGCCTGGGTTTTGCCTACGACTTCGACGGCGATCAGCGTCACGTCGTGTTCGGCGGTTATGGGAGAGCCTACGACCGCAACATTTACGACGTGTTGCAGTTGGAGCGCACTAAAGGCAGTTACCCGTCGTTCAGCGTGGCGTTTCAAGGCGATCCGAACTACGATTGCGGCGCGGCGGCCGACTGCATCGCCTGGGATCCGGCCTATTTGAATTACAACGGCGAGCAACTCAGCGCATTGACCGGCGCCACTCCGGCCAGCCGGGAAATCAACTTAATGCGCAACAACCTGAAAACGCCGTTCGCCGATCAATTCAGCCTTGGCATCCGCAACCGTATCGGCGATTGGTATACCGAACTGGCGGTGTCGCACGTGCATAGCTACGATGGTTTGGTGGGCGTGCTGGGCGGACGTAATGCCGACGGCAGCTTTTACCGGGCCGGCAGCGACCTTGGCGGTACTTTTCAAGCGGTTCCGGGCTACGGTCAGTTGATCCTGTTCGACAACGGCGTGCAAACCAAAACCAATTCGGTGTATTTAAAAGCCGAGAAGCCTTACGTCAAGGAAAGCGGTTGGGGTGCTAGTTTTGCTTATACCTATACCGACTCTCGGGAAAACAAGCCGCAATCCTTCGTGGATAACAGCAGCTATTTGTTTGAAAAGCCGGATACTCACAGCGTCGGTTGGCTCGATACCTCTGGAGTACGCGCCCACAAAATCGTAACCACCGCAAGCGTCGATTTACCGTGGGATGTGGTCTTCGCCGCCAAATTGACGCTGGCCACGCCCGAAACCCGCTACGGCATCAATTGCACCAGTGGTGCCTGCCGTTTCGATACCTACACGCCGCGTGGTTACGACTTTATTTTTCCCGGCGAATGGTGGGGCTATCGGCAATTCGATATTGCGTTAATCAAAAATTTCGACACTCCGCGAGATACGCGATTTAAGTTACGTTTGGACGTCTTGAACTTGTTCGACTTCAAAAATTACGGCGCTTTCAATAGCAACTTCGCCTCGACCGACTTCGGCGCGCCGACGTCGATTTTGGCCGGTCCGCCGCTGACGCTGAAATTGACGGCGCGGCTGGAGTTCTAATGCGCGCTGCCCGCATTTCGGCGATCCGTTGTCGCCTTATCGCCTTGTGGGCGATGTGTTGGTTGGCTTGGCCGGTGGCGGCGGATAGTGCCGACGCGAAAATCAAAGCCGGATATTTGTTTAATTTCACCCGGCTGGTCGAATGGCCGACGCCCGGCGACGAACCCTTGCATGTTTGCGTGGTCGGCGCCGACGCGGTGGTCGAACAACTCGGCGAATTGGCCAGCCGCGATAGTAAGGGTAGAGCCTTGCAAATCTGGTCCGGAACCGAGGAGTTGCAGATATGCCAATTGCTGTACATCGATGGGGATTCGGCGATGTTGCCGGGACTGTTACAGCAAACGAAGAGCAGGGCGGTGCTGACCGTCAGCGACCAACATGGATTCGCGGCGCGCGGCGGCGGGATAGGCTTTTACCGCGAACAAGATCAGATTAAAGTCGAAATCAACCCCCAAACGGTCAGCGGCGCTCAACTCAAGGTTAATGCCTTGTTGATGGAAATTGCCCGTATCGTCGTTCCCTCCAAACCTTGAAAACCATGCCGGTCCGCTCACTCGACGTCAATATCAAAACTAAATTGGTGCTGATTATCTTGGTAACCAGCCTGGTCGCGCTGTTACTGGCCGGAACCGGTTTCGTCGTGCACGAGCGCATGCGTCTGAAAGAAGATATGGCCAAGGACTTGCAGTCGTTGGCGCGGATTGTGTCCGGCCGCAGCACCGTCGCCTTGTCCTTCGGGGATCCGGGCGTCGCCGAAGCCAATCTTAGCGCGTTGGGCGTCAAGCCCGCGGTGGTGTCCGCCTGTATTTACAACGCCGAGGGCGGCTTATTCGCCGAATATCGGCGGGGCGAATCTTGTCCGGCCTCGTGGCCGGCGCGGCAACAGGTCGGACTGGCGGTTTTCGGTGAGCAATTTTGTCGAATGGCCGAGGATATCGAATTGGACGGTCAGCATGTCGGACGGGTGTTGATCGTGGCCAGTTTGGCGGAACTGAATAATCTCTGGCGGGGTTCGTTGATCGCGGCATCGCTAATCGTGGTATTGGCGGGTGCCATCGCATTTTTGATGGCTTCGCGCTTGCAAAGGGTGATCTCGGCGCCGTTGGTTAAGCTAAAAAAAACCGTCGAGACCATCAACCGCAGTCAGGATTACACGCTGCGCGCCGAGCGCCACAGCAACGACGAACTCGGCGCATTGATTTCAGCGTTTAACACCATGATCGCGACGATCGAAAACCGCGATCGCCAGTTGGCGGAAAGCCGCCATCAACTGGCGGCGGTCAATGAGGACCTGGAACGCCGTGTGGCGGCGCGGACCGCCGAGTTGGCCGAAACCAACGTCAAACTGGCGCACAACGGCGCGATATTGACGACAGTGCTGGACAGCATGTCGCAAGGCTTGATTGCCTTCGACGCCAATTTGAAATTGCTGGTGTGGAACAAGCAATTGGCTCTCGTGCGCGGCTATCCGGAAGAATTGTTGCAAACCGGCCGCGATCACAGCGATTTCGAACGTTTTGATTTACATGACGATGCCTTGCGTTACGCCGAAACCAAGGCCGAGTTGCGCGAAGCCCTGGAAAGAATCAGTCGCTTTCAACCACACCGCTACGTGTGGACGCGGGCCGACGGCAAGGTGTTGGAAATCAGCGGCGGGCCGATTTCCGACGGTGGTTTCGTCAGTACCTACGAAGACGTCACGTTACGCAAACAATACGAAACCGCGCTGAAGGAAGCTCGCAATGCTGCCGAATCGGCCACTCAAACCAAAAGTCAGTTTCTTGCCAATATGTCGCACGAGATCCGCACGCCGATGAACGGCGTGCTGGGCATGCTGCATCTTGCGCTGCAAACCGAACTCAGCGCGTCGCAGCGCAACTATTTGGCCAAAGCATATAGCTCGGCTAGGGCCTTGTTAGGCATCCTTAACGACATTCTGGATTTTTCCAAGATCGAGGCCGGTAAACTGACGTTGGAGCAAGCCGAATTCCGATTCGATGCGGTCGTCGATCAATTGGCCGATGTCATCGGGTATCAAGCCGGCTTAAAAAATATCGAGTTTTTGATTCGGCACGACCCGGAAATTCCGCCGCTGTTAATCGGCGATCCGTTGCGTCTTGGGCAGGTGTTGACCAATTTGTGTAGCAACGCGTTGAAATTTACCGAGCGTGGCGAATTGGAACTGGCGTTTCACGGCCGCGTCGTCGCGCCGACCGAAATGGAACTGCTGGTCACGGTGCGGGATACCGGCATCGGCATGTCGCGAACCGACCGCGATAAATTGTTCACCGAATTTACTCAGGCCGACCAAGGCACTAGTCGGCGCTTTGGCGGTACCGGCTTGGGACTGGCCATTTCCAAGAAACTGGTGGAAATGATGCGAGGCCGAATCTGGATCGATTGGTCGGAGCCGGGTCTGGGGACGACGTTTTGCTTTACCGCGCGTTTGGGTATTGTCGGTGACGGCGCGCTGCGGTCGCAATCGCTGGAGGACAAGGTTGGCCGGCTGTTGACTGACGTCCGGGTGTTGGTGGTGGACGACAACGAAGCGTCGCGGGAAATCATTGCCGATATGCTCAGGCCGTTCGGCGTACGCATTGGGGTTGCCGCCAGCGGTGCCGAAGCCTTGACCGAATTGCACCAAGCGACCGCAACTCAATCCTACGAACTGGTGTTGGTGGACTGGCACATGCCGGGCATGAACGGCGATGAAGTGGTGGAACAAATGCGCGCCGACCCTCGCTTGGCGGGGCTTAAGGCGATCATGGTCACCGCTTACGGCAACGAGGACGTCATGCGCCTGGCGGACAAGGTCGGCATCGACGGTTTCTTGATTAAACCTGTCTCGCCGTCGTCTTTGCTGGATGCCATCCTGTCGGCCTTGGGACGTGGCCGTATCCAGGGCATGGCCGACAAATTCAAGCCGCGCCTGACAGGTGGCGTGGAAACCGGACCATTACACGGTCGCCGCATCTTGCTGGTTGAGGATAACGAAATCAACCGTGAGTTTGCCGGCGAATTATTGCGCGGACACGGCCTGGAGGTAGACGAGGCAGTGAATGGCGAGGAGGCGGTGCGGAAAGTCTGTCAGACAGCTTACGACGCAGTGTTAATGGATATTCAGATGCCGGTGCTGGACGGCTTGGAAGCGGTACGGCAAATCCGGTCGCTAACCCAAGCCGACGGCGCCGACCGTTTCGGTGCGATGCCGATTATCGCGATGACGGCGCACGCCATGGCGCAAGACGTCGAAAAAAGTCTGCAAGCCGGCATGAACGACCATATCACCAAACCGATCGATCCCGAGCGTTTGCTGGCTTCGTTGACCACCTGGATCGCCGGCACCGGGAGCCAGACTCCCCCAGCCTCGGCAACGGCTAGCGTCGCATACCCGGCGGATCTGCAGTGTTTACGTCATATCGATGTCGCGCAGGGCATTCGGCGCATCGGCGGCAATTCGGAGGCTTATCGGCGGCAATTGCTGCGATTTTTGGCGCATTACGCCGACTCGGTGACAGAACTGCGTGCTTCGATCGAAGCGGGGCGTTTCGAAGAAGCGGAAGCGCATTGCCACGCGCTGAAAGGCGTCAGCGGCAACCTGGGCGCGCAAGCCTTGTTCGAAGCGGCCTCATCTGTTGACGCGGTGTTAAAGCAAAGCCACCCGCCGGCCGAAGCGCAACTCGCCGATTTGGAGCAATGCTTGGCGCGGATTATCCTCGAATTGACCGATTTGGCGGCGAAACAGCCGGAAAACGTGGTGGAGCCGAAACCCGTCGTCAATACCCAGGAAGTCGCCAAGGCCGCCGAGCGTTTGGCGAGGATCTTGGACACCGATCTTGGCGCGGTAGAATCGGCGCTCGCGGAGCTGCGGGCGCTGGCGGCAGGGGGGGGATGGCAGGCGGAACTTGACGCGATCGCCAAATCAATCGATCGCTTTGCAATCGACGAAGCCCAGCTACAATTAGCGCGGTTGCGCGATGGCTTGCAGCCGGAAAACCCATGAAGATGTCGAGCTACCACGGATAGGCGGGGAATGGAGAACATTCAGTACTCTAAAACACGAACTCCTCTGTCTTTTTTCAACTTCAAGCATGGGCCAAGTCGTAGCAGTGGCGACCGTGCATTTAGATTTACCTGCCGCACGGCAATATCTTACAATTCGGCAGCCTTGAGCTAACAATAATTACTTTTAGGAGGATGGTTATGTTAAAAATTCGTTTGCTGGTCGCCGCATTGGCGATGACCGGTTCCTTGTCCGCATCAGCCGCGGAATCCTTGCCGGCCAGCGCTCCGGCACCGGAAAACAATCCCACCACAGCCGAAAAAGTCTCGTTGGGAAAAATGCTTTACCACGATCCGCGATTGTCGTCGACCGGCACCGTGGCTTGCGCCTCTTGCCACAACACCATGCTGGGCGGCGAAGATAATCGACCCAACTCGATGGGCGTGAACGGTCAAACCGGCGGACGTAGCGCGCCGACGGTCTGGAATGCGGCTTTCAACGCAGTGCAATTTTGGGATGGCCGCGCGGCCAGCCTGGAAGAGCAAGCCGCCGGTCCAGTCACCAACCCGATTGAAATGGGCATGAAAAGTTGGGACGACGTGGTAGCTCGCCTGAAAACCATCGAAGGCTACCAAGATGCGTTCGAAAAAGCCTTCGGCAAGGACTCGATCAGTAAGGATAATGCGACCAAGGCTATCGCGGCTTACGAACGTACGCTAATTACGCCTAACAGCGCTTACGACAAATATGTCGAAGGCAATACCAACGCCATGACCGAACAACAAGTACGCGGCATGAAAAAAGCCGTCGAAATCGGTTGCACCAGTTGCCACAGCGGTCCAGCCTTTAACGGTGCCGGCATGTTCCAAAAATTCCCAGTGAATTCCAACGGATATTTCGAAGCGCAATACCATTTCCAAAAAGATTTGGGCCGCGCCGAAGTCACCAAAAGCGATGCCGACAAGCATTTTTGGAAAGTACCTACGTTACGGAATGTCGCTCTGACCGCACCGTATTTTCACAACGGCTCCGTGAAAACCTTGGACAGAGCCGTATGGTTGATGGCAAAACTGCAATTGAATAAGGAATTGTCCGACGCCGAAGTAGCCGACATCGTCGCATTTTTGAACGCACTGAGCGGCGAATTTCCGACACAAAGTATGCCGCATCTCCCCGGCACGCCAGGCAAGGCTTTCAACTAATCCGCGCTGTAAGTCAAACAAGGGGCCGGAAGGCCCCTTTTTTATTGTCACGGACGATTGTCCTTGCCTCAGCAAAAGCGCCACGCCAATTAAAGTCTCCGACGAGTACTATCAGCTCGAATGCCGGGGCTGATTGGGTCTATTGTGCGATTTTTATAGCGATGGTGGCGTTTTATGGAGCACGCACAGCGAACGAGAAGGCTCTTCCCCGAGCGAGCGTATCGGTTGCGGGTTCTTGTCGACCAAAGGCCGCATCTCTACCCTAAAATCCCGCCGGACGACTAAAATAGGCGCGCTAGCTTTGTTGTCAAAGACTCAAGGTTGGCGATTCTAGAAGCGATCTTGCAGCGATTAATTTAGTAAGTAATTGACCTATATGAATAAAATTAAAGTACTCTTTGTCTGCATGGGCAATATTTGCCGATCGCCGACGGCGGAAGGCGTGTTTTCCAATTTGATCGAAAGTCAAAATTTGGCCGATCGCTTTCAGATCGATTCCGCTGGCACGCATGCCTATCACGTCGGCGACGCGCCGGATTTACGCGCGCAAAAAGCCGCTCGCGATCGCGGCGTGGAATTGAAACACCTGCGCGCGCGCAAGGTATCGGCAGCGGATTTTGCCCATTTCGACCACATATTGGCGATGGATAGCGAGAACAGGGAGAGTCTGACCGAGCTGTGTCCGCCGGATCATCGGCATAAAATCCGTTTGTTTTTGGAGTATGCGCCGCATCTACTGGAGCATGAGGTCCCCGATCCGTACTATGGCGGCAGTTACGGCTTCGAACGGGTATTGGATTTGGTCGAACAAGCCTCCGAAGCCTTTCTGGAGTCCCTGCGTCAGACCGGTCGTTTGTAACCATCCAAAGGAGTTAGGACATGGCCATAGTGGCAAACACGGTTGCTTATCTGGATCAAGAGACCTTGTTGGAAGGATATTTCGCGTACGACGACGCGGTTAGCGGCCAGCGCCCGCTGGTGTTGATTCATCACGCTTGGGGTGGGCGGGACGAATTTGTCGCCGGCAAGGCTCGAAAATTGGCTGAATTGGGCTACTTGGGGTTTGCGGTCGATATGTACGGAAAAGGCGTGTTAGGCAGCGGCCCCGATGAAAATGCCAAGTTGATGCAGCCCTTCATGGCCGATCGCGCCTTGTTGCAGCGTAGGACGCTGGCGGCGTTGGCGGCGGCCAAATTATTGCCGTGGGCCGATAATCGCAAAATTGCGGCGATCGGCTTTTGCTTCGGCGGTTTGTGCGCGTTGGATTTAGCCAGGACCGGCGCCGATATTCAAGGCGTGGTGGCCTTCCACGGTCTATTCTCGCCGCCCGCCAACATTCCGGAGCCCATGATAAAAGCCAAGGTTTTGGCCTTGCACGGTCACGACGATCCGATGGTGCCGATGGAGCAGGTTATCGCGCTGCAAGCCGAATTAACCAAAGCCGGTGCCGATTGGCAACTGCATAGCTACGGTCACACCCTGCACGCGTTTACCAACCCGGTGGCCAATAATCCGGGGTTCGGCACGGTGTACCAGCCGCTCGCCGACCGGCGTTCGTGGCAAGCGATGCAAAACTTTTTGGCGGAGATTTTTGCCTGACGTGGCTGGGGGGCGTTTGCTATAATTGCCGGCTTTACAAACCTGTCGGTACTGAGTAAATGGAATTGACAACTCAGGCCCACCCGTCGATGCGCTTGCCGTCGACCGCTATGGAATCACGGACCCATGTCAGACTTCGCTAAAGAAATCATTCCTGTCAATCTCGAAGACGAGATGAAACAGTCCTATCTCGATTACGCGATGAGCGTCATCGTCGGTAGGGCGCTTCCCGATGTCAGGGACGGCCTGAAGCCGGTGCACCGCCGCGTACTGTACGCGATGAGCGAACTGGGCAACGATTGGAACAAACCGTATAAAAAATCCGCCCGCGTCGTCGGTGACGTGATCGGTAAATACCACCCGCACGGCGATACCGCGGTTTACGACACCATCGTCCGAATGGCGCAACCGTTTTCGCTGCGTTACATGTTGATCGACGGTCAGGGCAACTTCGGCTCGGTGGACGGCGATTCGCCGGCGGCCATGCGGTACACCGAAGTGCGGATGGCAAAGATCTCCCACGAGTTACTGGCCGACCTGGACAAGGAAACCGTCGATTTCGTCGCCAACTACGACGAGTCAGAATCCGAACCCACGGTGCTGCCGACTAGGGTACCCAATCTACTGGTCAACGGCTCTTCCGGCATCGCGGTCGGCATGGCCACCAATATCCCGCCGCACAACCTCGGCGAAGTGGTCGGCGCCTGTTTGGCCTTGATCGAAAACCCCGATTTGACGATTCCCGAGCTGATGGGGATCGTACCCGGTCCGGATTTTCCGACCGCCGGCATCATCAACGGCGCATCGGGCATACACGAAGCGTATGCCACCGGCCGGGGCCGAATCTATCTGCGCGCCCGTTGCCATTTCGAGGACATCGGCGACAGCGGCCGACAAGCCATCGTCACGACGGAACTGCCGTACCAGGTCAACAAAGCCCGCTTGCTGGAAAAAATCGCCGAATTGGTCAAGGAAGGCAAGCTGGAGGGCATTTCCGGATTGCGCGACGAATCGGATAAGGACGGCATGCGGATGGTCGTCGAATTGCGGCGCGGCGAAGTGGCCGACGTGGTGTTGAACAATCTCTACAAGCAAACCCAGTTGCAGACCGTATTCGGCATCAACATGGTGGCTTTGTACGACGGTCGGCCGCATTGCATGAATTTAAAGGACATTCTGGCCGCCTTCATCGACCATAGACGCGAAATCGTGACGCGCCGGACGATCTTCAATCTACGCAAGGCGCGCGAGCGGGCGCATATCTTGGAAGGTCTGGCGGTAGCACTGGCCAATATCGACGAGATGATCGAGCTGATCAAAACCTCGCCGAATCCGCAGGAAGCTAAAGTCGGGTTGTTGGGACGATCCTGGAATGCCGGTCTGGTGGCGTCGCTGCTGGACCGCGCCGATGCGGATCGCTCGCGCCCGGAAGACTTGCCGGCCGAATTCGGCTTGGCGAACGGCCTATATCGGCTGTCCGAAAATCAGGCTCAAGCCATTCTGGATTTGCGCCTGCATCGCTTGACCGGGCTGGAGCAGGAAAAAATCGTCAACGAATATCGGCAATTGCTGGAATTGATCGACGAATATTTGTTCATTTTGGGCAGCGATGTGCGCTTGATGGAAGTCATCAAGGAAGAATTGGAAGAAATCAAAAGCCAATACGCCGATGCGCGCCGAACCGAAATCGTTCAGGATTATTCCAACCTGACCGCTGAAGACCTGATCACCGAGGAAGACATGGTGGTGACCATGTCGCACGAGGGTTACGTCAAAACCCAGCCGCTGACCGATTACAAAGCGCAACGGCGCGGCGGTCGCGGTAAATCGGCGACGGCTACCAAGGAAAACGATTTCATCGAAAAACTGATCATCGCCAACACCCACGACACCATCCTGTGCTTCTCGTCGCGCGGCAAGGTCTATTGGCTGAAAGTGTACGAGTTGCCGGTCGCCAGCCGAGCCTCGCGTGGCAAGCCTTTCGTCAATTTGTTGCCGTTGGAAGAGGGCGAACGCATCAACGCGATGCTGTCGGTTCGCGAGTACGGCGAGGACAAATATGTGTTCATGGCGACGATGGCCGGTACGGTCAAGAAAACCCCGCTGACTGAATTCGCATTCCAATTGGCGAAAGGTAAAATTGCGATCGATTTGCGCGATAACGATACCCTGGTCGGCGTCGCGCTGACCGACGGCCGTCAAAACGTGATGTTATTCAGCAGCGACGGTAAGGCGGTCTGTTTCAACGAGAGCGACGTACGTTCGATGGGCCGGGTTGCGGCCGGTGTGCGGGGTATCCGCTTGCAGGAAGGCCAAAAAGTGATTTCGCTGATCGTCGCCAGCGAGGGGACGGTATTGAATATCACCGAAAACGGCTACGGCAAACGCACCAAGCTCGAAGAGTTTACCCAGCACAAGCGCGGCGGTCAGGGACTGATCGCGATTCAAACCTCGGAACGCAACGGCGCGGTCGTCGGGGCTGTGCTGGTCAACGACACCGACGAGATCATGCTGATTACCGACGGCGGTACCTTGGTCCGAACCCGCGTCAACGAAATTTCGGTGGTGGGTCGCAATACTCAGGGCGTCACGGTGATTCGCCTCGATAAAGGCGAGAAAGTGGTTGGCGTCGACCGCATCGAAGCGCTGGGCGACGAAGAAGGCGATCTCGACGACGAAAGTCCGGATAGCGACGCGGCACCGTCGACAGGAGAAGAAGAATAATGGCCAGGATTTATAACTTCAGCGCCGGTCCGTCGATGTTGCCGGAACCGGTATTGCAACAAGCCCAACAGGAAATGTTGGATTGGCGGGGCAGCGGTATGTCGGTGATGGAAATGAGCCATCGCGGTCCGCACTTCATGGCCATTGCCGAGCAAATGAAGAACGATCTGATCGAACTGCTGGCGGTACCGGCCAATTATCGGGTGTTGTTTCTACAGGCCGGCGCCAGCGCGCAATTCGCGATGATTCCGCAAAATATCCTGAACGGCAAAACCAAGGCCTGCTACGTTAATACCGGCGCTTGGTCTACCGCGGCGATCAAGGAAGCCGGCAAATATTGCGAAGTCCAGGTGGCGGCCAGCGGCGAATCGACCGCGTTCACGACAATCCCAGCCTACGCGGACTGGCGAGTCGATCCGGCAGCCGCCTACTTGCACTACACTTCCAACGAAACGATACACGGCGTCGAATTTAACGATATTCCGGACGCCGGCGACCTGCCGCTGGTTTGCGATATGTCGTCGAATATCCTGTCCAGACGGGTCGATATCGGCCACTATGGCTTAATCTACGCCGGCGCGCAGAAAAACATGGGGCCGTCAGGCGTGACGGTAGTCATCGTCCGCGACGATTTGGTGGGCTTGGAGGCCAAGAATACGCCGGCCGTGTTCAGCTATGCTCAGCAGGCCAAGGCCGATTCGATGTTGAACACGCCGGCCACCTACAACTGGTATTTGTTGGGTTTGACGCTGCAGTGGCTGAAAGGCGAGGGCGGCGTCGTCGCGATCGAACAACGTAACATCCGCAAAGCCAACAAACTTTACCAAGCCATCGACGATTCCAGTCTGTACCGCAATCCGGTCGATCCGGCCTGCCGGTCACGGATGAATGTGCCATTCGTATTGGCCGATGCAACGCTGGACAAAGCCTTCTTGGAGCAAGCCGAACAACAAGGCTTGAGCACGCTGGCTGGCCATCGTTCGGTGGGCGGCATGCGCGCCAGCATCTATAATGCGATGCCGGAAGCCGGCGTCGAGGCCTTGATCGAATTCATGGCCGAGTTCGAGCGTACTCATTAAGGCTTATGACCGCGATCATTCCTTTGTCCGAACTGCGCCAGCGTATCGATGCCATAGATCGGCAGATTCTCGACTTGATCAATCAGCGCGCCAGTTGCGCGCTGGAAGTCGCGCGTACCAAGCAGGCCGAAGGCGAGACCGGCAGTTTCTACCGCCCTGATCGCGAGGCGCAGGTGTTGCGGCGCATCATGGAGATCAATCCTGGCCCGTTAGGCGATCAGTCCGCCGCGCATTTGTTCCGGGAGTTGATGTCGGCTTGCCTCGCTCTGGAAAAACCGCTGGAAGTCGCCTTCCTCGGCCCTGCCGGCACCTTCTCGCAACAGGCGACGTTTAAGCATTTCGGACACGCGGTCCAGGATACTCCGGTCCCGACGATTCATGAAATCTTCCAGGCGGTAGAGACCGGTCATTGCCAGTTCGGCGTCGTGCCGGTCGAAAACTCCACCGAAGGCGTCATCGCCCATACGCTGGATCGCTTCATGGACAGCCCGCTGCAAATCTGCGGCGAGGTCGAAATCCGCGTCCATCAGAACTTGCTGGGCAAGATGGAAGGCTTAGTCGGGATTGGCGAGGTATTTTCCCATCAACAATCGCTGGCCCAGTGCCGGCAATGGTTAACCGCCAATCTGCCCGGCGTGCCGTGTACCGCGGTTAGCAGCAACGCCGAAGCCGCGCGCTTGGCATCGCTGGACCACGGTAAAGCGGCGATCGCTGGCTTGACGGCGGCGGAATTGTACGACTTGAACGTGATCGCCAGACACATTGAAGACGAAGCCAACAACACGACCCGTTTCATCGTCGTCGGACGCTTGCAACCGGTTTCGACCGGTTTCGATAAAACCTCGATTCTGGTTTCGACCGGCAACCAACCGGGGGCATTGCATCGGATTTTGGAGCCCTTCGCAGAGTATGGCATCAGCATGACCCACATCGAATCCCGGCCATCCCGCCAGGGTTTGTGGGAATATGTGTTTTTTATCGATATCGAAGGGCATCGCGATGACGACGATGTCGCCAAGGCACTGAAAACCTTGGAGAACAACGTCAAAATGCTGAAAGTGCTCGGCTCGTATCCCAAGGCAGTCATTTAATCTTTTTGCTTCATGAATTTATTTTTATCTCTTGCTTTAGACGGCGTTCAACAACTGATGCCATATGTGCCGGGTAAACCGGCGGAAGAATTGCAGCGCGAGCTGGGTTTGAGCGAAGTCATCAAGCTGGCGTCGAACGAGAATCCGTTGGGGACCGGCCGGAAAGTCGCAGAGGCCATTCGCAATACTTTGCCGGAAATAAGCCGTTATCCGGACGGCAGCGGTTTCGCGCTAAAGACGGCGTTATCGGCCCGCTGGAGAGTGGATGCGGCACAAATCACGCTTGGCAACGGTTCCAGCGAGATTCTGGAATTGGTGATGCGCACCTTCGTCGCTCCCGAGCATGAAGTCGTATTCGCTCAGCATGCCTTTGCTTTATATCCCATCCTGACTCAAGCAGTCGGTGCCAAAGCCGTGGTCGTGCCGGCCAAGGCTTACGGCCACGATTTGGACGCCATGCGCGCGGCGGTGACCGACCTTACCCGGGTAGTATTCATCGCCAACCCGAATAATCCGACCGGCACCTTGTTGGCTGCGCAAGCCGTCGAAGAGTTTATCGCCTCGCTGCCGAAGTCAGTGTTATGTGTGCTCGACGAAGCCTATTACGAATTCGTCGATCCAGCCGTGCGCACCGAATCCATGCACTGGCCGGATAAGTACCCGAATTTGATCATCGCTCGCACCTTTTCCAAGGCCTACGGATTGGCCGGCTTGCGCATAGGCTTCGGCGTATCGTCGCCGGAGGTGGCCGATTTGCTGAATAGGGTGCGCCAGCCGTTTAACGGTAATATGTTGGCGTTGGCGGCTGCGGAAGCCGCCCTGACGGATGCCGATTATTTGACCGAGACCATTGCTGTCAACAATGCCGGTATGGCGCAATTGACATCAGCCTTCGAAGCCTTGGGTTTGCCTTGGATTCCATCTTCCGGCAACTTCGTCTCGGTCGATATGCGGCAGCCGGCGATGCCGCTCTACCAGGCCTTGCTGAGAAAAGGCGTGATCGTGCGCCCGGTCGCCAATTACGAAATGCCCAATCATTTGCGAGTCAGCATCGGTACCGAACGCGAAAACCGAATCTTCATCGACGCATTGTCCCAGGTATTGCAAGGTGTTTGAGCGCCTATGCATCATCGGAGTTGGCTTGATTGGCGGCTCGATCGCCAAGGCCGCCCGCGCCGAGGGTTTGTGCAAACAGGTAGTGGCGCTGGGCCGGGAGAAGAATCTGCCCAACATGCAGCGCGCGGTCGAGTTGGGCGTCATCGACGCGTTTTATACCGATCCGGCCCAAGCGATGGCCGGTACCGATTGCGTGATCATTTGCACGCCGGTCGGCAGCATGCAAGCCATCTTCGAGCAACTCAAGCCGTATTGGAATTCGCAAACGCTTTATAGCGACGCCGGCAGTACCAAGGGCAGCGTGGTCGAAGCGGCGCGAGCGGTGTTCGGCAAGGTGCCGAGCAATTTCGTGCCGGCACATCCGATCGCCGGAGCCGAGCGCAGCGGCGTCGAGGCGGCGAAGGTCGATTTATATAAAAACCGTCGCTTGATTTTGACGCCGCTATCGTCCACCGACCCGCGGGCCGTGGATCAATTCAATGCATTCTGGCGGCGGATCGGTTCCAGCGTGGCCATCATGAGCGTGGAGCACCACGATACCGTGCTCGCCGCTACCAGCCATCTGCCGCATATTCTGGCCTTTGCGTTGGTCGGCATGCTGGGCCGCAAGGACGAGCAGCGCGAAATTTTCAAATACGCGGCTGGCGGGTTTCGCGATTTTAGCCGTATCGCGTCCAGCGACCCCACCATGTGGCAGGACATTTGTCTGGCCAATAAACAGGAAATCATTCCGCTGATTCAACAATTTCAAGCGGAGCTTAATCAAGTCGAGCACCTGCTGCAAAACGGCGACGCTTCCGCGTTGTTCGAAACTTTCAGCTACGCCAAGCAGGCCCGGCAACGTTTTCTCGAAATTTTTGACGATCCAACCTAACCACTATGTCCTCATCCACTAACGTCATTTTCCAAGTCCAACCCGGCGGCAGCCTGAACGGCGAGATTCGCGTCCCCGGCGATAAATCGATGTCGCACCGCTCCATCATGCTCGGCTCGCTGGCCGACGGCGTTACCCACGTTACCGGCTTTTTGAACGCCGAAGATGCGATGTGTACCTTGGAAGCCTTCCGGGCGATGGGCGTACAAATCGAAGGGCCGGTCAACGGCGAAGTGACCGTGCACGGTGTCGGCAAGCATGGTTTGAAGGCCCCGGAAAAACCATTGTACCTGGGCAACTCCGGCACCTCGATGCGGCTATTGTCCGGGCTGTTGGCCGGACAGCCGTTCGACTGCGTGTTAACCGGCGACAAGTCGCTTGAATCCCGGCCGATGAAGCGAGTGACTGCGCCTTTGGCACAAATGGGCGCGGAGATCGTTACTCAAGAAAACGGCACCGCGCCGTTGCATATCAAAGGCAAGGCCGGCAAATTGCAAGGCATGCATTACGACATGCCGATCGCCAGCGCCCAGGTCAAATCCTGTTTGTTGCTGGCGGGCATGTATGCGGAAGGCGAAACCAGCGTCACCGAACCCGCGCCGACCCGCGATCATACCGAACGGATGCTGGCCGGCTTCGGTTATCCGGTCACTCGCGACGGCGCGACCGCGAGAATCACCAGCAACGGCAAATTGACCGCGACGAATATCGACGTGCCTAGCGACATTTCCTCTGCGGCGTTCTTTTTAGTCGGTGCCAGTATCGCGCCGAATTCCGATGTCACCTTGAAACACGTCGGCATCAATCCGACTCGCACCGGCGTCATCGACATTCTGCGCCTGATGGGCGCCAACATCGAAGTGCTGAACGAGCGCGAAGTCGGCGGAGAACCGGTCGCCGATTTGCGGGTGCGTTCCGCGCAATTGCAAGGTATCAATATTCCCGAGCATCTGGTGCCGCTGGCGATCGACGAATTTCCAGTGCTGTTCGTCGCGGCAAGCTGCGCCGAAGGCCAAACGGTGCTGACCGGCGCCGAAGAATTGCGGGTCAAGGAATCCGATCGGATTCAGGTGATGGCGGACGGCTTGCAAATCCTGGGTATTGACGCTCAAGCCACCAAAGACGGCATGGTGATCAACGGCGGTCAAATCGGTGGCGGCGAAGTTGATTCACACGGCGATCACCGCACCGCTATGTCGTTCTCGATCGCCGGATTGCGTGCCTCCGGACCGATTACGATCAAGGATTGCGCGAATGTGAATACCTCGTTCCCGGAGTTCCGCGACTTAGCGGTCAAGCTGGGACTCGATGTTAGCGTGATTTAATATGACGGCACCGGTTTTAACGATAGACGGGCCTAGCGGCGCGGGAAAAGGCACGGTCAGTCGTGCCGTCGCCAAGCTTTTGGGCTGGAATTATCTGGATAGCGGTTCGATATACCGGTCTCTAGCGGTAGCGGTGCTCAACGCAGGATTGAATTTGGACGATGTGCCGGCTATTTGCGAGGTCGCTCAAGCCATGCTGTTAGAATTCGACTGCGGTGACGCATTGATCGTCAAACTGAACGGTGTGGACATCACGGCGCGTCTGGCGACAGAAACCACTGGCAATACGGCGTCCATCATTGCGGCCTACCCCGATGTCAGAGCGGTTCTTTTGCAAAAACAAAAGGATTTTCAACAGCTTCCCGGCCTGGTTGCCGACGGGCGGGACATGGGCAGCGTGGTGTTCAGCGATGCCCGTTACAAGGTCTACTTGACCGCCAGCGCCGAAGAGCGAGCATTAAGACGATATAAACAGTTGATTGAAAAGGGGATTGATGCTAATCTTCCGCAAATCACCCGTGAGATAGAAGAACGTGATCGTCGCGATAGTCAGCGAACGTCCGCGCCGCTTACCGTTCCGGAAGGCGCGTTGTACATCGACTCCTCGAATTTGACAATTCAAGAAGTCATCGATCAGGTGGTTAATTTAGTCGTATGAGACTTTTTGGCGGTTGTCGGCGGTTGTCGGCGGCTTTTTATTAATTTTTGATAAATGTGAAAACTTGTTCGTGTTTTAACAAGTTTGGGAAAGAAAAGATGGGCGAAAGCTTTGCAGAGTTGTTTGAAGAGAGTTATGCCAAGACCGAAATGCGTCCTGGCGCGATGTTGATCGGTACCGTTGTCGACATCGAAAACGAATTTGTCATCGTCAGTACACAGGCGAAATCCGAAGGTGTCATTCCAAAATGGCAGTTTCTGAATGCCGACGGCGACTTGGAAGTCAATATCGGTGACGAAATCGAAGTTGCTCTCGATTTGTTCGAAGATGGTCTGGGCGCCACTCTTCTTTCCCGCGACAAAGCCAAGAAAAGTAAAGCGTGGGCTGAACTGGAAAAAGCCTTCGAGACTCAAGAAACCATTGTCGGCCGTATCAACGGCAAGGTACGCGGCGGCTTCACAGTGGCGGTCGGCGCGTTGCGCGCGTTCCTGCCGGGTTCTCTGGTCGATGTGCGCCCGATTCGCGACACTACCTTCCTGGAAAACCGCGATCTGGAATTCAAAGTCATTAAAATCGACCAAAAACGCAACAATGTCGTGTTGTCGCGCCGCGCCGTCGTCGAAAGCGAATACAGCGCCGAGCGCGAAGAATTGGTCAAAACTTTGCAAGACGGCGCGATCGTTACCGGTATCGTCAAAAACCTCACCGATTACGGTGCGTTTATCGATCTGGGCGGCGTCGACGGTCTGTTGCACATCACCGACATGGCATGGCGCCGCGTACGTCATCCGTCCGAATGCGTAGAGATCGGTCAGGAAGTTAAAGTTAAAGTCCTGAAATTCGACAAAGACAAAACTCGCGTATCGTTGGGCATGAAACAAATGGATGAAGATCCATGGCAAAACATCGCTCGCCGTTACCCTGCCGGCACTCGCGTGTTCGGTAAGGTCAACAACCTGACCGACTACGGTTGTTTCGTCGAAATCGAGGAAGGCGTCGAAGGTTTGGTACACGTTTCCGAAATGGACTGGACCAATAAAAACGTCAACCCATCCAAGGTCGTACAACTGGGTGATGAGTGCGAAGTCATGGTTCTGGAAATCGACGAAGAACGCCGTCGCATTTCGCTGGGCATGAAGCAATGCCGCTCCAACCCTTGGGATGAATTCGCGGCTACGCACAACAAAGGGGACAAAATCTCCGGCAAAATCAAATCGATTACCGATTTCGGCATCTTCATCGGTTTGGATGGCGGTATCGACGGCCTGGTGCATATGTCCGATATCTCCTGGAACGAGAACGACGAAGAAGCGATTCGCGCCTACAAGAAAGGCGACGAAGTCGAAACGGTTATTCTGGCCGTGGACTCCGAACGTGAGCGTATTTCGTTGGGTATCAAACAGCTGGAACAAGACCCCTTCCAAAACTATATCGCCCTGCATGAAAAAGGCAGCTTGGTGAAAGGTACCATTAAGGAAGTCGATGCCAAAGGCGCTGTGATTACCCTGGCCGATAACGTCGAAGGTTATTTGCGCGCTTCCGAGATTCAACGCGATCGCGTCGAAGATGCCCGCACTTTGCTGAAAGAAGGCGATGAAGTCGAAGCTAAGTTTATCGGCGTCGACAAAAAAACCAAATCCATTTCATTGTCGATCAAGGCTAAGGATATGGAAGAAGAATCCAACGCTATTAAGGATTACTCGTCACAAAATGCCGGTACCGCGACATTAGGCGACATCTTTAAACAAATCGACAAATAACTCGTCGACTTCGGGGGTGGCGTGGGCGTAAACCTCATGCCGCCCCTTTTTGATTATTCAGGGTTGGATGTGACAAAATCAGAATTGATAGAGGTGCTGGCTAGAAAACAGCCGCATCTTGCGCTTAAAGACGTGGAGCTCGCTGTCAGATGTGTTGTCGATCACTTGAGCGATACGCTGGCTAGCGGCGATAGAATAGAAATCAGGGGTTTTGGCAGTTTTTCGTTGCATCATCGTTCGGCTAGATTGGGACGCAATCCCAAAACCGGCGAATCGGTTTCGTTAACCGAAAAACATGTTCCCCACTTCAAACCCGGCAAGGAGCTTCGGGATATGGTCGACGCTTCCAGGGAGAAATACAAAATCGTCGATTGATCAGGCACCCCGCCTGCTTCAAGTTTTTTACGATATTTGCCATAGCCGCCGATGAGTCTGTTTGAGCATCCTTACAACTACGACCCAGGCTATGGCTACACTCTCGAACGATTGCTCGGCGTCGATGCGCCGACCGAGCCCGCCGATTTTGAGGACTTTTGGTCCACCCGTTATCGGCAAGTCCTGCAGCAATCGCCACGCTTCCAAATCGGTAACCCGACCCTGGTCGACGGTTATCGGGTCAACGATATTTCCTACCAGTCCACGGACGGTATCACGATCGCCGGTTGGTTACTGGAACCGCACGGTCAAACGGTCACGCAGGCCATCGTTGTGGGACACGGATATGGCGGCCGGGAAGGCCCGGACTTTCATTTGAGCTTTCCCAATACCGCGCTCTTGTTTCCGTGCTTTCGTGGCATTTCCCGGAGCCGTTGTACGTCTATCCCGGAGCGGCCTGATTGGCATGTCGTGCAGAATATCCTGGATAAAGATCGTTATGTGATCGGCGGTTGCGTGGACGATCTGTGGCTGGCGGTATCGGTATTGTGGACGATTTATCCGCAGGCCCGAGAACGGATCGGTTATATGGGAATCAGTTTCGGCGGCGGGATTGGGGCTTTAGCGGTGCCTTGGGACGGCAGAATTCGTCGCGTTCACCTAAACGTACCGACATTCGGTAACCAGCCGTTGCGTTTAAGTCTGCCCAGTTGCGGTAGTGCCGACGCATTGCGAGCCTATAGTCAGCATCTGGGTCATATTCCCGACACATTGACCTATTACGATGCCGCTACCGCCGTGCGCCATGCCAATCAACCCCTGCATGCCGCATTGGCCTTGTTCGATCCGGTAGTCGCTCCACCGGGTCAGTTTGCGATTTACAATGCCTGGCACGGTGAGAAACGCCTGTTCACACTGGATGCCGGCCATTTCGAATACCCGGCGCAACGTCTACAAGAGCAGCAGTTGTTGGCGGAACTCAAGCTATTTTTCTCGCCCAACTGACAAGCTTGCGATGAAACGGGAATATCATCATTGGTTCAGCCCGCGTTTAGAACGCGATATGGAGTTTTTGGTATTCGGTCATGCCGGCGCCAAAGTGCTGGTCTTTCCGACTCGGGACGGCCGTTTTTACGAATACGAGAACCTGCGAATTGTTGATAGCTTGGCCGACAAGATCAACGCGGGCCACATGCAATTGTATTGTCTGGACAGCATCGACCACGAAAGCTTTTATTGTTTTTGGTGTCAACCGGGCGATCGCATCAAGCGCCACATGCAATTCGAAGATTATGTGTTGAATGAAATTCTGCCGTTCATTGCACTGAAGAACCCGCATCCGTGCTTAATTTCGCATGGCTGCAGTCTGGGCGCCTATCATGCCGCCAATATCGCATTTCGCCACCCGCATTTATTCAAAAAGCTGGTGGCGTTTTCCGGACGCTTCGATCTAACCCTGGAGGTGGAATGCTTCAAGGATTTATTCGAAGGACACTATAACGACGATATTTATTTTCATACGCCAACGCATTTTTTGCCAAATTTGACCTGCGAATCCCAATTGGCGGCCATTCGGGCGCTGGACATCACCTTGGTGATCGGCAGAGCGGATCCATTTTTACAAAACAATCACGACCTGAGCCATATTCTGACCCAGAAGCAGGTGCCGCACAGGCTCTACGAATGGGATGGCCGCGCGCATCAAGGCCATTCCTGGCGGCGCATGGCTCCATTATACCTTTGACCGAATCGCCATCGATGATCAAGCGCAGCCTGCTAGTACTATTGTTGACCTTACTTGCGCTGGGTGCGATTTTCGGACTCAAGTTTTACCGGATGCGCCAAGCGGCCAGCCAAGTGCCTGCAGTATCTCCGGCCGTCGTTGCCTTCGCCGAGGTCAAAAGCGAACACTGGGACTCTTCGTTAAGCACTGTCGGCAGCTTTCGCGCCGTCGCCGGTATCGATATCAGCAACGAAATTGCCGGGATGGTCCAAGCCATTCATTTCAACTCCGGCCAAACTGTAAAAGCCGGACAGTTGTTGCTAGAACTGGATAGCGCTACCGACCGAGCGGAACTCGACGGCCTGCTCGCCGAACAAAAATTGGCCGGCTTACGGTATCAGCGAGGCCAGAGCATGTTGGAGCGAAAATTCATCGCCGCCGCCGATCAGGATCAAAATCGAGCGCAGCTCGATCAAGCCGCGGCGGCGGTTGCCGGCAAGCAGATCCAAATCGCTAAGAAGCACATCAAGGCGCCATTTGCCGGCGAGTTGGGCATACGCCGCGTCGATCTTGGGCAGTACTTGCCGGTTGGTTCGGCGATCGTGATGCTTGAACAACTCGATCCGATGTATTTGGATTTCACGTTGCCAGAACGCGATCTTGGCCGGATTGGCAAGGGCCAAAAGGTGATCGCCAGCGTACCTGCCTTTCCAGACCAGTATTTTGAAGGAGAGGTCACTGCGTCGAATCCCGCGGTCGACACCGATAGTCGAACCATCAAAGTACAGGCACTGTTTAGAAACCCAGGGAAATTGCTTCGGCCAGGGATGTTCGCCCAGATCAAACTGTCCGCCGAGGCCGACCAAACCGTGTCGACCTTGCCGGATACCGCCATCAGCTACAACCCCTACGGCAATTCCGTGTTTGCGGTTCAGCGCGGTCCGGCCGGATGGATCGTGCAAAGTCGCCAAGTCAAAACCGGCGACAGTCGGGGAGGGCGAGTCGAAATTTTGGAAGGGCTGCGGCTCGGCGATAAAGTCGTTGCCGCCGGACAAATGAAGCTGCGTAACGGCATGGCCGTCACGCCGGACAGCCAACCCGCGCCCGGCGAACGCGAGCAGGCTCCGTGAAGTTGACCGATTTATTCATTGTACGGCCGGTCCTAGCCAGTGTCGTCAGTTTGCTGATCCTGCTTCTCGGCTTAAGAGCCTTGGACGTCTTGGAATTGCGCCAATACCCGAAAACCGAGAATACCGTCGTGACCATCACGACCGCCTATCCCGGCGCGGACAGCGACTTGATTAAAGGCTTTATTACAACGCCGCTGCAACAGGCCATAGCCGAAGCCAACGGCATTGATTATCTGTCTTCCAATAGCCGCCAGGGCAGCTCGGTCATCGAGGCTCACATGCGACTGAATTACGATCCTAACGCCGCGGTCGCCGAGATTCAGGCCAAGGTGGCCGGTAAGCGTAATCAATTGCCGGCCGAAGCCGAGGATCCGGTGATTAGTTCGCAAACCGGCGACGACACCGCACTCATGTATATCGCGCTGTACAGCGACACCTTGCAGGACTCGCAGATTAGCGATTATCTGCTTCGGGTCGTGCAGCCGAAGTTGCAGGCGGTCCCCGGCGTCGGCAAGGCCGCGATGTTGGGCAACAAGACCTTCGCGATGCGTATCTGGCTAGACCCCGCGCGCATGGCGGCCTTAAACGTAACCGCCAACGACGTCGCCGGCGTGCTGAAAGCCAATAACTATTTATCCGGTATCGGCGCTACCAAGGGTAATTTCGTTAAAATCGATTTGGGTGCCACGACCGACGCGGTGTCGAAACGGGAATTCGAACAATTGGTGGTTGCCAATCGTCGCGGCGTGCTGGTTCGATTAAACGACATCGCCGACATCGAGTTGGGCAGCGAAGACTACGACACGGTTAATTGGTACAAAGGCAAGACCGCGATTTTCATGGGCATCGAGCAGGCGCCGGGTGCCAATCCGTTGAAGGTTGCGAAATCGGTTAAAGCCTTGTTGAAAGAGATCGAGCGCGACTTGCCCAACGAAATGCATATCTTGCTGCCTTACGACGCCAGCCAATTCATTGAGGATTCGATCCACGAAGTCTTCGCAACCTTGTTGGAAGCCGTCGCGATCGTGTTAGGCGTGATTTTTTTGTCGCTCGGTTCGTTCCGCGCGGCGCTGATCCCGGCGGTCACGGTGCCGCTATCGCTGGTCGGCGCCTGCTTTTTCATGCTGGCAATGGGCTTTTCGATCAACTTGCTGACGATGTTGGCAATGGTACTGGCGATAGGTTTGGTAGTGGACGACGCGATTGTCGTCGTCGAAAACATCCACCGACACATCGAACAGGGTCACGGCCGTTTGCAAGCCGCACTGGCCGGCGCCCGCGAACTGGGACTGCCTATCATCGCGATGACCACGACGCTGGTAGCGGTGTACGTGCCGATCGGTTTCATGGGGGGCTTGGTCGGCACGCTGTTTACCGAATTCGCTTTTTCTCTGGCCGGCGCGGTACTGATTTCCGGGATTGTCGCGTTGACGTTGTCGCCGATGATGAGCGCGCGCATCTTGCCGGAAGCCGGGCGCGGCGGACGTTTCGAAGCCATGGTCGAACATTTTTTCGAAGGCTTGGCCAGCGGGTACCGGTCCGTGTTGCGCCGAATTTTGGAATTTCCGTACACGGTGCTGATCTTCGCGCTGTTGGTGTTGCCCAGTATCTATTGGATGTACGATTGGTCGGGCAAGGAACTGGCGCCGACCGAGGATCAAAGTTTTTTGTTCGCGATCGCCAGTAGCCCGCAAACCGCGACGCTGCAATACAATCAGACCTACTCCCGCGAATTGATCCGGCATTTCGAAAGCCTGCCGGAGCACGAAGAAAGCTTTTTGATCATGGGCTTCGGCGGGGATACCAATACCGTATTCGCCGGTATGAAAATGCCGTCGAGTTTCGAGCGCCAGCGCTCCCAACAAGCCGTCGTTCCGGAACTGCAAGCCAAGGTAGACAGTATCGCCGGCTTTCAGACCGCCGTCGTATCGCCGCCCAGCTTACCGGGCTCGGGTGGCGGATTGCCCCTGCAGTTCGTCGTGACCAGCGACGCCGATTACGCCAAGCTGGATCAGGTGGCCGAGCAAGTGCTGGCGCAAGCGATGCAAAGCGGTCAATTTGCATTTTTGGTCAAGGACGTTCGCTTCGACCGGCCGAAATCGACGTTGGTGATCGACCGGGACCGTGCCGCCGATTTAGGTATCACGATGGAAGACATCGGCGCCAACTTGGCCGGTTGGCTGGGCGGACAGTACGTCAACCGATTCGGCTTGCAAGGCCGCAGCTACAAGGTAATTCCGCAAGTCGGCGACGCAGACCGCCAGGATTTGGCTAAATTGGACGGCTATTACTTGCGAGGCAGCTCCGGCGCCCAAGTGCCGCTGTCGGCCTTGATTAAAGTCGTCGATAGCGTCGAACCCGGCAAACGCAGTCAGTTCCAACAACTCAACAGCATCACGCTAAGCGGGATTCCGGCGCCGGGTATCGGTCTCGGCGATGCGATGGCCGCGCTGGATGACATTGCCGAAGAAATCTTTCCGCGCGGGTTCGCCGCGGACTACACCGGCGAGTCGCGCCAATACCGTCAGCAGGGCAACGTGCTGATTCTGACCTTCTTCATGGCTCTGCTCATTATATACTTGGTGTTGGCCGCGCAATTCGAGAGTTGGCGCGATCCGTTGATTATCTTAATTTCAGTGCCGCTATCGATCGCCAGCGCATTGGCATTTTTGATGCTCGATTTCGCGACCGTCAACATCTATACCCAGGTGGGCCTGATTACGCTGATCGGCTTGGTTGCCAAAAACGGTATTTTGATCGTCGAATTTGCCAACCAACTGCAACAGCGTGACGGCTTGAACAAGCCGGCGGCCATCGAACAGGCAGCCGGGATCCGGCTTCGGCCTATTCTGATGACCACGGTCGCGATGATCGTCGCGATGCTGCCGCTGTTGACCGCCACCGGCCCCGGCGCCGCCAGCCGCTTTGCGATCGGTCTGGTGATCGCTTCCGGCTTGGGTATCGGTACCGTATTGACGCTGTTCGTCGTGCCGCCGTTTTACGTAATTTTGGCGAAAGATCGCAGTGCTGAGCAAACGTCCCCGCCCGTCGACGACAATAAAACACGGTAACGGTCATTCGGGCCTCCGCTGTGGCACAATATCCGGATCGGACCGATAAACAGGTCCTGACACCTTGCCATAAACCATAGAATTTGCTCGGGAGCAAACATGCGCATTGTTCGATTGAAAGTGTTGTTAACCAGTCTTGCACTCGGTATCGCGTTCGGCGGCCCGGTTCAGGCGGAAAATGCCGGGCCGCAAGATCATGCCGGCCATCACGGATCCGACAGTTTCGAGTGGCCGGGGATCTACAACGGTTTTCTGCCTTGCACCGATTGCGCCGGCATTAAGACTTCGCTGGCGCTGAACAAAAACAGTAGTTATATGTTGATGACTCAATTCGCCGGCAAGTCGGATCGCGAATTTGTCGAGAAGGGTAAATACAGATGGGACGACAAGAGTAAAACCATCACGTTGACCCCGAAAAACGGTGGCGCCAGCCATGTCTATCTGGTCGGCGAGAACGCGCTGACCCAGCTTGACGAACACGGCAATCGCATTTCCGGCAAGCAAGCGGAACGCTATCAATTGCGCAGGACCGACTTTACCCAGCAAGCGCCGTCTCACGGTGGACATTAAGCCGACTGCCGGGTTGCGGGTGCAGGTAGCGGCAACAATGGGCCGGTCTAGGAGATTCGCTTGACCCATCGATAGCGCACTTCGGAGCGACCGCTCATTCCAAGACAAGATTGCCATTGCAACTTTAGGAATCAGGGATATGCAACTGACTGCTCATACGGATTACGCGCTCAGAGTGTTGATTTATTTGAGCCGTAATACCGATAAATTGGTGACGATTAGCGAATTGGCGGAGTTTTTCGGTATCTCCAGAAATCACTTGGTCAAAGTGGTGCACAAATTGGGACTCAAGGGATTTGTGCGAACCGTGCGCGGCAAGGGCGGCGGCATCCGTTTATCCAGGCCCGCTGCCGAAATCAATATCGGCGCGGTGGTGCGGGAAGTGGAAGGCCGGTTTCAGATGGCCGAATGTTTCAACCCGCAAAAACAAGGGGTTTGCGCACTTCAAAACGGTTGCCGCTTGACCGGTTTATTGAGCGACGCGGTCGAACAATTTCTGGCGGTACTCGACGGCGCGGCGCTGAGCGATATGGCGCTGGAACCGTAAATCCCACTCGGTTAGCGGTAATGATCGCCGACGTATGGGTTGCTTTTGCGCTCCGCGCCGAACGTCGACATCGGCCCATGTCCCGGGATGAATTTTACGTCGTCGCCGAGCGGCCAAAGTTTCAGACGTATCGAGTCCAACAACGCCTGATGGTCGCCGCGCGGAAAATCGGTACGGCCGATCGAGCCCTTGAACAATACGTCGCCGACAATGGCCAAACGCGCGTCGCTATCGTAAAAAACCACATGCCCCGGCGTGTGGCCAGGACAATGTAGGACTTGTAAGGTATTGAGTCCAACCTGAACGCTATCGCCGTCCCGCAACCAGCGGTCCGGTTTAAAGATCTTGGTTGGCGGAAAACCGAACATCCGGCATTGCTCCGGCAACAGCTGTATCCAGAAATCGTCGTCTTGATGGGGACCGGAGATCGGCAGGCTCAGCTTTTCCGCTAGCGCCGCAACCCCGCCGACGTGGTCGAGATGACCGTGAGTGACCAATATCGATTCCAACTCGGCGTCGTGTTGCGCAACGGCCGCCAAGAGCAGTTCCAGGTCGCCGCCCGGATCGACCAAAGCGGCCTTGCGGCTGCGTTCGCAGACCAGCAGCGTGCAGTTTTGCTGGTAAGCGGTGACCGGGATAATCTGATATCGCATCGTTAAATGTTCAGCAACAAATGTGCCGGCGCCTCCAGGCATTCCTTAATGATGCCGAGAAATTGCACGGCTTCCTTACCATCCACCAAGCGGTGGTCGTAGGACAGGGCCAAGTACATGATGGGCCGGATCACGATTTCGCCGTTCTCCACGATCGGCCTGTCCTTGATCGCGTGCATGCCTAAAATCGCGCATTGGGGCGGATTCAGGATGGGCGTGGACAGCATCGAACCAAATATCCCGCCGTTGGTGATCGTGAACGTACCGCCGCTGAGATCCTCGACACTGATGGAGCCATTGCGGGCTTTTTGTCCAAAGTCGTGTATGCCTTTTTCGATGCCGGAAAAATCGAGTTGATCGGCGTCGCGCAGAATTGGAACGATCAGCCCGCGCGGGGTGGTGACGGCGATACCGATGTCGTAATAGCCGTGGTAGATGATGTCGTTCCCGTCTATCGAGGCGTTGATGGCCGGGAAACGCTTCAAGGCTTCTATCGAGGCTTTGACGAAGAAGGACATGAAGCCGAGCTTGATATTGTGCTTGGCTTCGAAACGGTCCTTGTATTGGTTACGCAAATCGATGACGGCTTTCAGATTGACTTCGTTAAAGGTCGTCAACATCGCCGCGTTTTGCTGGGCGTGCAGCAAGCGTTCGGCGATTTTGGCGCGCAACCGGGTCATCGGTACCCGTTGTTCCGGACGTAGACTGGCCACCGCCGATGTCGACAGCGGGGCGGGGGAGGCTTCGACGGCGGCGTCGACCGGCTTGCTTGCCTGTTGCTCCTGCAAATAGTCCATTACGTCGCTCTTCAATATCCGCCCATGTTTGCCGGATGCTGGAATGGCCTGTGGGTCGAGTTCGCGTTCGGCGACGATTTTGCGGACCGACGGGCTCAGAACCGGCTCGACGCCACTAGCCGTCAGCGATCCGCCGGGTTTGTCGGCTTGTTCGTCCAGTAGCGCCAGGACCTGACCGGCGACAACCGTCGAATCGTTCGGAATCAAAATTTCCTTCAGGACACCCGATCGAGGTGCAGGCACCTCGAGAATGACCTTGTCGGTTTCCAGATCGGCCAGGTTCTCGCCGGCCTCGGCCCAGTCCCCGGCTTGCTTGTGCCAAGCGACCAAATTGGCATCGGAGATGGATTCGGGGAGGCTGGGGACCAATATTTCAAAGCTCATGAGTTGTTCCTTCGTTGCTACCGTAAAGTGCGGTGTGAACCACCGCTTTTTGTTCGTTGAGATGGGTTTTGTAATTGCCAACCGCCGGTGCGGCGGAAGCTACTCGGCCGGCATAGCCGATCGTAATCTCCGGGGAAACGTGTTCGATGAAATGGTGTCGGCTTTGGTACCACGCGCCCTGGTTTTTCGGCTCTTCTTGACACCAAACGATGTGTTCGACGTTGGGGTATTTGTCCAGTTCCTGCTTGAATCGCTCATTCGGGAACGGATAAAGCTGTTCGATCCGGACGATGGCAACGTGATCCAAGCCGTCTTGGCGCCGGGTTTCCAGCAGATCGTAATAGACCTTGCCGGCACACAGTATTAGTCGAGTCACATGAAACGGATCGATATCGTCGATTTCCCCGATAACGGTCTGAAACCCGCCGCTGGTCAATTCGTCCAGCGTCGATACCGCCAATCTATGGCGCAGCAGGCTTTTCGGACTCATCACGATCAACGGTTTGCGGTATTGGCGCAGCATTTGCCGCCGCAATAAATGAAAAATTTGCGCCGGCGTCGTCGGCACGCAGACCTGGATGTTTTGGTCCGCGCACAACTGTAAATAGCGTTCCAGGCGCGCCGAGGAATGCTCCGGCCCCTGACCTTCGAAACCGTGTGGGAGCAGCATCACTAAGCCGCTGAGCTTGCCCCATTTGGTTTCGCCCGATGCGATAAACTGATCGATCACGACTTGCGCGCCGTTGGCGAAATCGCCAAATTGCGCTTCCCAAATCACCAATTTGTCCGGCTGCGTGGAACTGTAACCGTATTCGAAACCCAGCACCCCGGCTTCCGACAGTAGCGAATTGAAAATTTGCGGCCGGCCTTGCCGATCGCTCAAGTGTTTAAGCGGGATATAGTTCTCGCCGTTGGCCTGATTCAATAAAATAGCGTGGCGATGGGAAAACGTGCCGCGGCCGATGTCCTGGCCGGTCAAGCGAATGTCGTAACCGTCCATCAACAACGTGGCGTAGGCCATATTTTCCGCGAAGCCCCAGTCCATAGGCAAATCTCCGTCGGTCATTTTTTGGCGATCGTCCATCACCTTGGCGACCCGAGGGTGCAATTCGAAACCGGACGGCAGACTTTGCAGCCGCAAATTGCAGAAGCGGATGCGTTCGATGCTGACCGTGGTGTCGATCGGGATATCCCAATGTTTATTCAAGTAGGGTTCCCAACGTGCCGAGTAGGAATACACCTTGTTTTCGATGATAGGCCGGGAAACCGGCTTACCTTCGTTCAACAACTGCATGTAATTCTGTTCGAGTTGCTGAATGCCGGCCTCGTCGATCACGCCTTCCTGCACGAGTCTTTGACCGTAGATTTGCGGCGGCGTGGCGTGTTGGTGGATGGCTTTATACATCATCGGCTGAGTCGCCGCCGGTTCGTCGGCTTCGTTGTGACCGTGACGGCGGTAGCAGATCAAGTCGATGACGACGTCCTTGTGGAAGGTCATTCGATAATCCAGCGCCAATTGGGTGATGAAGACCACGGCCTCGGGATCGTCGCCGTTGACGTGGAACACCGGCGCCTGAATCATGTTGGCGACATCGGTGCAATACAGTGTCGAACGGGCGTCGAACGGATTGCTGGTCGTGAAGCCTATCTGGTTGTTGATGACGACGTGCACGGTACCGCCGGTCGAAAATGCCCGAGTCTCCGCCATGTTCAAGGTTTCCATGACGATGCCTTGCCCGGCGAATGCCGCGTCGCCGTGTATCAACACCGGTAGGATGACATCGATACCTCCTATGCCGTGTCTATCCTGACGAGCCTTAACCGAGCCCTCGACCACCGGATTAATGATTTCCAGATGCGAAGGGTTGAAGGCCAATGTTAAATGTATCGGACCGCCCGGCGTGGCGATATTCGACGAAAACCCCATGTGATATTTAACGTCGCCGGTCAAGGCGCCGGGCATCGAGGTGTGAGTGCCTTCGAATTCGCCGAATAATACCGCCGGACTTTTACCGAGTATGTTGACCAACACGTTAAGACGGCCGCGGTGAGCCATGCCGATCACGATTTCCGTGACCTTGCTTTCTCCGGCACGCTGAATCAGTTCATCGAGTATCAAAATCAGCGATTCGCCGCCCTCCAGCGAAAAGCGTTTTTGACCGACATATTTGCGATGCAGAAACTTTTCCAGGCCCTCGGCGGCAATCAGTTGTTTTAACAACCATTGGCGTTTTTCCGGGTGACTGGAGAAATCCGGTTTGGCACCTTCCAATTTGTTTTTGATCCAACGTTTGGATTCGTCGTCGACGATATGCATGAACTCGCTGCCGATGCTGCCGCAATAGATTTGCTGCAAAGTCTGGATGATCTCCCGCAACGGCAAACGATCCACCCCGCACAGACCGCCGGTATCGAACAGCGTGCTCATATCCGCGTCGGTCAATCCGTAATAAATCGGCTCCAAATCGGCGGGCATCGCCGCGAGTTTGCCCAAAGGATTATTACGGGCGATTTGGTGTCCCTTGACGCGGTAATGGTTGATTAAGCGAGCAACCGCGGATTGCTTTTTGACGCTTTGTTCGGTAAACCCGCGCATTTTGGCGAGGCGACCGGGTTCGGCGATCGCCAGCTTCTCGAAACGCTCGACGATGATGCTGTGCGGCGTATCCTCGGTGGAGCCGCGATGAATATCGTCGAAGCGCCGCCGCCAGACTTCAGAGACCGTACTGGGATCGTGCAGGTATTGTTCGTATAGGGATTCGACGTAAACGGCGTTGCCACCGTAAAGCGAAGATGATTCTTCGAACAGTTTCAAGAGGCTAGTCATATCCGGGGCGGCTGGAATCACAAGTAAGGAGCATTATGGTAGAGCTAAAATGATATATTACCAAGCAGTAAGTGCGGAACCGCGCCGGTCGATATTCCGGCTCGAGCGGTATTTCAGCCCTGGGAAACGTCGGTAAACACATGTCTGAAAATAAAGTCGTTATCAAAATAAACTACGATAAATCCAGAAGCGGTCAAGCACCCCAAACACCGAAGATGGTAACTGTTTGGCATACCGGGCGAATTGCCGCGGTAGCCGGGTTAATTGCGGCGGCTATCATGCTATCCGCGTGGTTACTCATCGACAATAGCGAGCAAACCCCGGCTAACCTTACGCCGGAAACCTTGCCAATGGCCCCGGAAACTAGTATGCGGTCCGACAATGCAATTGTGGCGCCGCAAGTTGAAACGTCGCCGTTGGCGGCGCGAAAATCTCCCGGAGAAACTCCGGTTTCTCCAAGCTCAATCTCGGAACAGAAACGTCAACCGGCCATCATTTACTCAAGGAAAGTGATTCGGGCATCGTTAACCTACGCTATAAAGGATACCGAGCCGACCGAGCAAGTCAAATCGGCTTCCGTTCAGATCAGGAAGGAGCCAATCGAGTTATATTACTTCAACGAGGTGAAAAACTTGAAAGGTAAGACCTTGTTTCATCAATGGTTCAAGGACGGCCAGCCGGTACTCAAAAAGACAATCGAGGTAAAAGATAATAAAGCCAAGGTTTGGACTGCTAAAAACTTGTCGTCCAGGGATAAAGGTCAGTGGCGAGTACAGTTGCTTGGAAAAAAAGGCGAACTATACTCAGAGACGGGATTCGATGTAATCCAATGACGGTATTTTATTTATTACAAGTTGATGATAGAATCCGTTGCGTCATTTAATTATCTGAGGAATATATGACTGATTTAACTACTTTATCCGAATCTGAATTGCAAGCAGTTATCGAAAACGCCGAGAAAGTCTTGAAAGACAGACAATCCAGCAAACGCAAGGAAGTAATTGCACAAATCAAGGACTTGGCGACTTCTATCGGCGTTGGCGTTGAAATACACGAACTCGACAAAAAAGCCGAAAGAAAAATCGGTAAAGTTGCCGCGCGTTATCGTAATCCGGCGGACGCCAACCAAACTTGGTCCGGTCGCGGATTGGCACCAAAATGGATGCAGGAATTACTGGCCGCGGGTCGCGACAAAGCGGAATTTGAGATCGCTTAATCGATCGCTTCGGTTCCCTGATTTGCTATCCAGGTCCGCAACCGATTAACTAGCCAGTCAGGGTCGTCCAGCGGTAAGTCGTGGCCAGCCCACGGATGGCTATCATTGGATAATTGCCAGCGTTGGCTAACGGCACTAGAGCAGGCCGGAGCGACCAGTCGGTCGCCGAGGCCGCTCAATACCAACCAAGGCATGCCATCGGGCGGGGTTTTCGGCCGAAATCGAGCCGCCGCGATCAATTGCTTGGCGGCGTTGCTCGGATTTACCGGGCGTTCGCTTTGAATATCGAGCCAAACATTACTCAATTCCTCGATATTTCGAGTTTGATTCGAGACCAGTTCCAAAATTCGCCGTTCGCGGCGACCAATTTCCCGCTCCAGTAAAATATTTGCCAACGCCCCATAGCTTTGCCAGCGTAGCCGTCGATAAAACGGACTCACGCCCGAGAAACTCGTATTGATCAAGCACCCTGCGGCTACGTCTGCGGGATAGCGACACGCCCACTCCCAGGCCACCATGCCGCCCAGCGACAACGCCAACAGTGTGACGGGGCGTTCAAGCGCGCCGGCTCGATAGGCTCGCTCACGGGTTAGTTCCAGGATGCTGCCTATCGAAGTCGGGCAGGCCTCACGAAAATGACTACCGGTACCGGGTAAATCCACACAGGTGACCGTGGAGGCTGGGAAGGCTGACCGCAGGCGTAAGGGAAAGTCGCCCCAATGCGCGGTTTCCCTCGCTAGACCGCGCAGTAGCAACCAATGACGACCGGCCTCACCCATACCAATTCGCCAAGGCTTGGCCGCGCAAGATTTGCTGCCGTTCCGGGTCCAGAATCGCCCAAGCGCCGGGATGCAGCAAACACCGGTATAAAAAATCGAACAACGTCAAGTGGCGGCGCATGATGCGTTGTTGACGATGCGGTAGTAACGGATGGAATAAGCCATGGCGTTGAAATAAATGGGTCGGATTTTTGCGCAACCACAGCCAGGACCCCATTTCCAAGGTCAACGGTAAAAACAATTTGCCTCTGGCACGGCGCGCGACATGGTCGTCGTAAAGGTAATCCCATAAATCGCCGCTGATCACGTATTCCTGACTCATCGGTTCGATTTTGTAAACGTGATGAGGGTAGCAGGCGTCGAACAGTTGCTTCAATGCGCAGGCCTCGGCGATGTCCGGGTACGGGGTATGGTTGGAGGCATACGGAAACCACAGCCGGTCCTGGATCCCGAAGCCGGAATGCAGGTCCACGGCGATCGCTAGCGGAGCAGGAAACAGCTCGTCGTGGACGACTCGGCACAGTGCCTGGGCTTCCTTCTCCATCCGCGATTCGTCGCCCCGGTACCAAGGCAAGCGCGCGCTCAGTCGCTGGCCGCTGTATAAGCGGGTTTTGCCGACGCTTTCGATCGGCGAATTGCGCATCAAATCGACCCCGTTCCCGTTGCAGCGCGTACCCCGGAATACGCCGACCGGATTTACGATCGGCATAAACACCAGCCGCGACTTGGTCAAGCGAGTGTTGAATTCCTCGTCCCAGTCCAGCAAAGCCGCTATGGTCTGCATATAGGCCAGGATCACTTCGGTGCCGATTTTCTCCAGGCCGTGGATGCCGCCAAAAAAGGCCAGTACCGGAGCATCGGGGCGTTCGGAACCGAGGCTGATGCAGTGAATCGGGAATTCTCTACCCTTACAGGCTACGGTTTCGACAACGCGGCATCTGGCACGAGAGCCCAGGCGCGCGACGACCGTCTCGAGTTCGTCGAGTTCGGAAAAAGCACGTTGCATGATTGGCGTTACCCCGCCAAGGATCGCTCTATATAACGTTGGCGCTTTTTCGGCGCAATTTTGTCAACTTCGACCATGATCAGGCTGTCTATGCAGTTATTGAAGTCCGGATCGATATTGAAGTCGATGAAATGACAGCCGTTATCCACGCATAATTCCACGTATTGCTTGTATAAGGTTGGCACCTTGACGCCCAGCTTTTTCAGTTCGGAATTGAGAATCTTGAAGCTGGTTGAATAGTCGCCGGCGAATTCGGCGGCCGCGAAATTCTGACCGGTTTCGGAAATCGTGAACGGCATCCTGGCAATCGCGTGGGGGAGGGTGGCACCGAATTGCTGGCGGTAAAATCCCACGATTAACTCCTTGGCGGCGTAAGGATAGGCGTTACTGATACTGACCGGCCCGAACAAATATTTAATATCGGGACGTTCGCGCAAATAGGCGCCGATGCCATACCAGAGATACTCCAGACTATGCTGCCCCCAATAACGCGGTTGCACGAAGCTGCGGCCCAGTTCGAGGCTGTTGGGCAGATAGTCGGCGAACTCGCTTTTCAAGTCGAACAAGGTTTGACTGTAAAAGCCCTCGACGCCATGATTGGCCAAAATGCGCGGACCGTCGCCGACCCGGTAGGCGCCGACAATTTCCAGATCGTTGTCGTCCCACAATACGATATGGCTGTAATACACGTCGAACTTATCCAGGTCCAGCGCCAACCCGGTACCTTCCTCGACAGTGCGGAAGGTCAGCTCGCGCAAGCGGGCGATCTCTCGCATCACCGGACAGTCGTCGCGAAATTCATATAGAAAGATCTTTTTGCCATCGCGGGTTTCGCCCAGCAGACGCGCTTGGAACAAGGCTTTTTTAATCGCCTTGGTATCGGACGGATGCACGACGGTCGCCACCGTGTCGAACAAGGCCAGTTGGTTTTTCTTGCCAAGATTCTGCACGTGCTTGCGAAAGCGCTGGCTCAGTTGTTTATTGGTTTGCTCGGTTTCGGCGTAAGCCTGGTAGGGGATAGGCGCACCGACCCGAAAGCTGATTTCCTGGCCTTTCTTATTGAACATTTCCTTGACCAACAGAAAGGTACCGAGCGGTTTGTACAGCGTGGACATGCTGTAAAACAACGCGGAATTCTTGGCCTTGATATGGATGGGTAAGATCGGGCATTGGGCTTTGCGAGCCAGCTTCAAGAAACCGGTTTGCCATTTGCCGTCGCGTATGCCCTTGGGCGTGATCCGCGATACTTCGCCGGCCGGGAAGAAGATGATCGCTTCCTCGTTTTCCAATGCATCCAGCATAATTTTGTAGGTATTTTTCAGATTCTTTTGTTCGGACAGCACGTCGACCGGCAAGAATATCGATTGCAGCGGCTCCATGTGGTACAGCAAGCGATTGGCAACGATACGCACGTCTGGTCGCACCGAGCGGATCAATTTCACCAGCGCCAAGCCGTCCAAGGTGCCGATCGGATGATTGGCGACGATCAGCAGCCGCCCCTCGGCAGGGATGTTGTTGTAGGATTCGTTACCGACTTGGTAGCTGAACTTAAAATAATTCAGCAATTTATCGAGAAACGCGAAGCCACGCAGATGTTGGTTTTTGCGAATGACGTCGTTGAAGTCGTCTTCATGTATCAGTTTTTTCAATGCCTTCAGCAGCAGTTTGTTGTCCTTGCCGAGTTTCAGGTCGGGGTAAGTCTCGTGCAAAATGCGTTCGGCATCGATCATGGGCGAATATCCTGGTCAAAACGGTAGTTGCCGGGATTCTAATGACAGAATATGTCAGAAATATGTCAACGCTTGGCGCGGCGGAAGCGCGCCGATTTGGAGAAGCTCTGTTATCCAACACAGTTTAATCGGCGACAAACAGTGCGGTGCGTATTCTGCCGCATAGCCAATCCGGTAGCGTTGAAATTGGCCTATACTTTGCCACTTTAAAGCTCAGGAGATCGCTAATGAAAAGCGTGTATTTTGTTCTTATTCGGACCTTAGTAATTGTGTTGCCGAACTTAGCGGTCGCCGAACTGTACAAGTGTAGCGAGAACGGTAAGATCACCTATCAAGCCAAACCTTGTCGGAACAAGTCCGCCGAAAAACAAGTGGATATTGAAATCAGCAATCCCGAGCGTAACGCCAAAGCGTTGGAAAGGCTGAAAGAAGTAGAAGCCGATTACCAAGCTAAAAAGGAACAAGAAGCCTTGCGGGAAAAAGCCCAACACGAGGCCGCGCTTAGGGCCGCCGAAGTGAAGGCACTGGAGCGCAACGCCAACGCCCAGGTCGATCAATCGGAAGCAATGCGCAAACAGGTCAAGGAACTTGACAGCGCCGAGAACGTGCGCGGCTCCATCGTCGGCGAAAAACTGCGCTGAATTCTTCCCGGCCGGACAGCCGCGCGGTTTGACCAGAGAGGCGGCGGGTTTACGCGTATTCGATATGTTGCAAGGTCAATTCGGCCTGTAGCCATTTCAACCAACCGTCCATGCCTTCGCCGGTTTTCGCGGAAACGGCCAACACTTTGATTTTCGGATTAACTTGCTTGGCGTAGCGTATGCACTGCTCGCTGTCGAAATCCAGGTAGGGCAGTAGGTCGATCTTGTTCAATAGCATTAAGTCGGCCGCGTAAAACATATCAGGGTACTTAATCGGCTTATCCTCGCCCTCGGTCACCGACAAAATTACCACCTTGTGAGCTTCGCCGAGGTCGAAGGCCGCCGGGCAAACCAGATTCCCGACATTTTCGATGAACAACAGACTGTGCCGCTCGAGTTGCAAGTGCTCGAATGCGTGGCCGACTCGGTGAGCGTCGAGATGGCAACCTTTACCGGTGTTGATTTGTAGAGCCTTGACACCGGTGGCGCGTATCCGTTCGGCGTCTCGCGCGGTTTGCTGGTCGCCCTCGATGACCGAGATAGCGAATTGGCTTTTCAGGCGTTCTATAGTTTCGGTCAACAGCGTGGTTTTGCCTGAACCGGGGCTGGATACCAAATTCAACGCCAAGATGCCGCGCTCAGCCAAATAGTTGCGGTTTTCCGCGGCGTAGCGGTTGTTGCCCGCCAGAATATCCTGTTCGATCTGTACCATCCGCGCCGGCGTTAAGCCGCTGGCGTGCGCGTGCTCCGGACTCTCCGCGGGATGATGCGAGTGATGATGGTCGTGGTCGTGATCGTCTCCGTGACCGTGGCCGTGTGTATGAGAATGCTCGTGATGATCGTGGTCATGCGAGTGATTTAGGCCCTCGCCGCAGCCGCAGACGCCGCACATTATTCTACCTCCAGTTCTTTGATGCGCATTTGATGACCGTCGGTCACCTGTAATTGATGACTGCCGCAAAAAGGGCATTCGTCGTAAAATTGCTGAACTTCGACGGTTCGGCCGCAGGGCAGACACCAAGCCATTCCGGGTACCGTCACTATTTCCAACCCGGCACCTTCCGCTAAAGAGCCTCGGACTACCAAGTCGAAACTAAATCGCAAGGCTTCGATTTCTACCCCGGCCAGCGCGCCAATTTCCAGCCAAACGGCTTTCACCTTGCGGTACTGTTGAATGGGCGCTTGCTGTTCAAGGGTTTGCAAAATGCTCTCGCAAAGCGACATTTCATGCATGTGTTAATCCGTTGAAATCTCGAACAACTAAAAATAAAGGATTCCGAAACCCGACCATGATTCATTCGTACGACAGGACAGGGCTTCGACCGGAGAACTTCTGCGACAGCCGATCAAGCGGGGCATACGGCAAACGGCTTAACAAGCGTCGGTATCGTAATCCCATTCCAATCGATATTCCACGCACGGATCGATGGCTGCTATCCAAAGTGAGGCTTGACGTTTAAGCGTCTCACTATCGCCGTGCAAACGATACAGTCCCTGGGCGACGACGCCGTCCGGATGAAAATTCCATTCGGTCGGCGCCACGATCCGGTAATCGTATACCCGGCCTTGGCGCAGATCCAATCGATGCAGCAACAATCCACGCGCGGCAACTACTTGGCTCAAGGCCAAGCCATCGGCCACCGGGAAAGGCGGTGGAATGATGCTGGTATCGTCCAAATGTTGAGTCAATGCCAACATTCGAATCGGCAATTCCGCCAGCTCGCGCAATCTGGCTGCGATTCGTACTAGCAAACCATTGCCGTAATGTTGAGATAAGCCGGCAATCGCCGGGCTGGCGGATTGCCGGTTCAGCACCGTGGTTTCCCGGCAACGGGCTTGCCACTGTGGCGCTCGGCAAAATTCCGATGGAGCCTCACCGATCTCCGTCGCCAGCTTGGCCGCAGGCAAGGGCGGTAGAAGTTCGACTGAATTTCGCCCCAAATCCGCCCATCCAAAATCGACGATCTCGCGCATTAGCCGAGCGGCGGGGGCCTGACAGTACCGCCACCAGTCTTTCCAGTCGTCTAAGCTGGCGATTTGCAAAACAGTTGCCAAACTGCCGGCGAATACGGCCTTATCCAGCGTGTATCGCAGATCATCGAGTAGTTCGACGATGTCTCCACTTGCGTTGGCCGTGCTGCTTAAACTAAAGGCGTCGCCGTCCTTGAACAGTATGCGCTTCAGTTGGTCGTCGCTCCGCAACAGGGTTGCCATCGCTGCCTTCTCGGCTTTTTCGGCCAAGACCTCTGGCCAATCCAGCAAAATTCGCCAAGCCAGTTCCCGCATGCATTCGGCGAGAACCAATATTTGGCGGGCCGATTCGCTGGCTATGGTCTCTGGGTGATCCAAAACGGCCCGACAAACTTGTCGGGCCGCATAAGCCTGAGCATTGCCGCACACCGAAAACAACACTGGTAGCGTATGCAACAACTCCCGCGCCGACAGGCCGTGTAGAATCTGAGTTGCCGCAATCGGGCGGCTGGATGCTAAGCGAACGCCGCTTATGCTCTCGCCAGTAACGGTTAAATGAATATCGATGCGGCCGGCGGGTGTCACGACGCCGCGTTCTCCGACCATGCGCCACGCAACCAGTCGCGCCGACTCAGAGACGGCGGCTTCGGGCCGGCAAGCAAGGCTAGCAATGCCGATTCGGCGGTTGCTTGCGCGGCGGCTTGATCGGCAAATTCGAACATTGGGGAAAACAACGAGCATAACGCATAAGGGCCAACGCCGTCGGCATGGCTGACCAAAAAGCGGTAATTGCCGTAGGGGAACCGGCGTTCGAACGCAGCGCCCGGTACGTAATCCCAGTCGTCACAACTGATCGGCAGCATTGTCAAATTCATGCTCCACGGCGTGATTAATATACCGAGCCACTCGTTGCCGTAACGTTGCAATGCCGAGGTTTGCACGCTTAATAGCGGATTTATAATCGGTAATTCCCGCATTCGGCTTGCTAGTATATTCTCGAACGTTGCGGTCAGCGCGCAACGGATCGATTCTCCGTCTGGGGTAAGCATTTATTCGGCCAGTAATAGAAACCCTTGCTTAGGACTGTCGCATTGAGGGCAGGTCCAATGTGCCGGCAAATCGGCAAAGGCCGTGCCGGGAGGCGTTTGCGACTCCGGATCGCCGTCGGCAGGATCGTAAACGTGCCAGCAGATTTTGCATTCCAGTCGGGCGTCGGCGGGCAGGGTGCCGCAATCACCGCCGTAGGCTCCACCGAAAAATGAGGCGTTCACGAATATGCTCCGACGATTTCCCGCAAGCGTTGACTGCTATCGGCAATATCTTCGGCTGAGGCTTGGGCCACGCTAGGAATGTCGCAAATTTCCAAGGTATTGAGTATCAGAGTATCTTGCGAATTGTAGTATTGCACCCACCAGACGTAAGTCGTAGCAGTAGCGGTTATTCGACAATTGCCGTAGCCGCGCGACAGTATCGTTACTTTACCGCAGCCGAGACTTTGGTCAAGAAAGACCAGATCCTGTTCGGTTTGCGGCAGCAAACTCAGGTTGATTACATGAGCGTCATGGCCGGATTGGTAGCTCGCGATGTGAGCATTGAGTTCGGCGATCAACGGCGGCGCGTTCATGACGCCTTCCGGCAAAGCGGCCATGTTTACATCGAGCGATGGAGCCGCGCCGGCGAAAGCCGTTTCCGCCACCGATGGTGGGAATGCGCCAACTTCGAGACTATCCTTGACCAGTCCGCCAAGTGAGTCGCGATGCTGTAAGCGCCAAACGCCGGCCAATATCGATTCCTGCACCCGGCCGTTGGCGCCTCCGTCAATCAACACCGCGACCTCGCCCTCACCAAGCAGTTCGTCGATGAATTGGCGATTTTCGTCATCCAAGCTCAGTAAATCGATGGTGTTTCCGGCAGCCGGAAAGTTGTCCAAGTTCGCTTGCAGTTGTATGGAGAGTTGTCTCGCCGCTGAGAGAGCTGGCGAATTGAGGCTGGTTGAAATCCGTGGCATTGCATACGTCAGCATCTCATTCGGCATGGACAAATAGTCGAATTCAGCGCCGTCCGGTTCTGACGGTTGACTGCCGCGACCGAAAATAGGGAGAGTGTCTGTGGTCATGGATAAATAGGAATAGGACGGACGAAGCCAGTCGTTTAATTTTTGAATACACGCGAGAGACGATTATTCCCGCAGTAGCGCTAAGGTTGTCAGCTAACTTTGCCATAATAGCTGCCGAAGTCAAACTGTTTTTGCCGCCCCAGTGACGTCTTTTCCACCGGAATTGGCGACTTAACGAGGGCAGAGCAGAATTGGCCCGACCACAAATGTCAGTCATCTGACAAAAGACTTGCCATGTCTGTAAATACCTGTATAATTGCTCAAATCAATCGCGGGGTGGAGCAGCTTGGTAGCTCGTCGGGCTCATAACCCGAAGGTCGTAGGTTCAAATCCTGCCCCCGCTACCAGACAGATTAAAGGCCTAGGTTTAACGACTTAGGCTTTTTTTTTGCACGAATTATTGCGTCATCATTGCCTTTAAAAGCAGGATAACGGCTAATAAACCATCGGAAAAACCGCTGATTTAAAAATTACTGGCCACCACAACGAATTCCGTTTCCGTGTTTTTTACTGATCGCCTCGGTTTAAATGAGTTATGAATACGCTATATTTGAAGACTGGCCGACGGAGAAGCATTAGACCATCTGGTCTTCGTCTGAATACAGATTAGCAGCATCAAAAAACTCAACTGTACAACACTGTCGGTTTTGTCATCACTCCGTTTTAGGAAATCCTATGTATTCGTCATCCGATGAAATTGGCATTATCACAGCCTACGTTGAGCAACTGGAAAAGGAGTCGATTCCATATGCTTTGACCATCAAAAAGCGGGTTTCTGCTGGCGACACATTAAATGAAATCGAGATTATGCATTTCGAGCAACTATTATCCGAGGCGCGAATGATGATGCCGATGTTAAAGCACCATTCAGAGTATCAAAAATTAATAGCGGAACTCGCCAGCCTATATCATGAAATCTCGGAAGAAGCCTTGCGAAACGAACTCAACAAGAAAAAATAGTAACCGTTGCTTCCAAAAAAACTGGGCGTGGAATGGTATATTATTTAACATAATATACATTATACGAAGTGGAAACGCCGCGCAGGCCGTCGGCTCAGTTTTTGCCTAGAGTGGCTTTTTAACCTGAGGGAGTCAAAAAGATGGCTAAACGGAAGTCTTCGTTTTATCACGTGCGCTGGAACCGCGTCGGCTTGAACGAGGAACGCGCGGCGGAGGTCCTCGGCGTCAGCGTCGAGGAGGTTCGCCGGTTTGATTTGGAAGGAAACCCGCTCGGTGAGCGGGTTTTGCTTTTGTGGGATCGAAAACACGTCGGTGTCGAAGGCTGGGACGGCTTCGTCTTTACCCGTGGCAAGCTGAAATATAAGTCCCATCTGTGGTCGGCCAAGTCGCTACTCCTGTGGCGAGACCAAACCGACGAAATCGAGCGGCTCCAGGCGGAGCTGACCCACCTTCGCAGTTGGAAAGGCCTGGCCGGCGAAGCCGTCCAGAAAATCAAAACCGGCCGACGGTAAACCGTCGGCCATCGTCCACCAGACGCTTCGACGCCCTCAGGTCGTAGCCGTCGCCTTCCGGCTCCGTGTTTCGCGCCTGAACCGTCTCCTCATGTCGCTTAAACGACGCCAGCGGCGCTTCTGCCTGGTCGACGTTCGAGCCCTGTTGAAAAGCAACAGAGGCGGAACGTTTGAAGCCTAGCTCTGTAGCGCCCGATTTGTCTGGTAAGTGGCGTGGTGGGGCTGTTCGAGGCGCGTTCCCGTGCGGGCGTCCGGCTGGCTTCGCTGGCCGGACTGCATGAGGCGTTAGCCGCGCTGGCGGCGACGATACGCTTTCTGGCGGCAAGCCGACGAGCAATAACGAGGCTCCGGGCCAAAATTCTCGCGACGAATCAACCGCGCACAATGACAACACGGAACAGCGCGTGTAAGAACATAAAAAGGCTCATCGCCAACAATTAATCTAGACATCCGGAAACCTGTAACGTTGTTATTGCGATCGGAGACCTGTAACGATTATTCCGGGTAGTAGGACACGTCGGTAATTTGCGCCCAGTCCCAAGGACAGGCAACGGGAAAGGCGTCAATGTCGATGCCGGTCTCTTGGAAGGCTTCGTAGCGCGCGGTTTCGTACGCGTCGGCCAGGATGCCATCGAGTTGAGACTTCAAACCGGGATTTTCTTTCAGGATTTTCTGAAAGCGTGACCGCTGGACATCAATGCTACATTTCCAGCTTTTACCGCGTCGTTCGGGCTGATAGCGCCACTTGAGCAGGTGCAAGAACAGCACGGCTAGCCGTGATTCGACGGCGCGTTTTTCACTCCGGCCCATGCTTTCTATTTCCTCGATCAAGTTGTCTAAATCCAGTTGAGTGAAGCGGCCGGAACGCAAGGCGGCAGCCTGTTCGATGGTCCAGCCGTAAAAGTCGGTTTCGTATGACATGGCCCCTACTCCGGTTTGCTTTCTGTTACGTGTAACTTTTTATCGACGTAATCGAAATATGCCGTTTGAGTGAGCTGGCTTATCAATTGTTTGTCGGCGGATTGAATCAATTGTTCAACCATCGCTTGAGGCGTCACGCCATGATAGCTAGCCAGGCATTCCAGTTCCGAAAAACGCCGATAGTCTAACCACCAATGACATAATTTATGGCCGTTGTTATCAGAGCCACCTCTCCAGGCTTTACGGTTGCGAAAATCAGCCTGGCGTTCCGCGTTGGTCTTTGCCTTGCCGGTGGATGGCCGGCCGCGACGTTTAGGGGTGGGAAATAATTCGATGGTTTGTTGGTCGGTTTGGTCCTTCATAAAGCCCCCCTTTTTCAAAAGTTGCTTTATTGTTACATGTCACGTTAATTATGTCAAGTTATTTCGTTACATGTAGCGGTAATTAATTCACGTTCCTGGGCCATTTTCCGGCGGGTGGTTTTGATGGCGTCAAGCACTTCACGAGGATAGAACGGCGCAAGCAACAAGAACGCCAGGGGACGCCAAAGATTCCAGCTTAGCCAGTTGAGTAGCGCTATTAGCATTACTTGTAACGGCTTTTTGTTAATAGACTTTTCAGGCTCTTGCCATTGGCCAAGCAAGTGCCATGCAGACAACATCGTGTACGGTGCACGCATATCGACGAAATTGCCGTCGATCAATTCCATGCCGGACTGAAAGACTTGGCCGGTTCGATAGGCTTGATACAGATCGGAGCCGCGATATAGCTCGCGATCATGCACAATGGCCGACGAACCGTAGCCGGCTGTAATCGTCGCCAACGTCCCTTTGGGCATACGCAGACCCAACGTCTTACCGACGATCGGGACACGATACTTTGCCATCTTGCGGCAACTCACGTGATAAGTCAGCAAGGTTTCACGTAGCTGGGGGTCGCAAAAGTCGGCGGACTGCATGAGAAATGCCACGTTCCAGCCGTGTTTCCTGGCGTGCAAGAACCAGTCAAGCACCCCTGCCCTTTCCTTGTCTTGCCAGGGCCGAGAATTCAGCCAGGTCAAACACTCATCGAGCACGATCAAGCCAAAGCGGCTTTCATCGTAGCCTTCGGCGACAGGATAAGCATCGCCCAACTGATCGAAATGCGCTCGAACAGGCTTATCCGGCAATCGAATAGCAGTCGCCTCAGACTTAGCCGACATCATGTGTTCGAGGTACAAATCCAGATTTGTGGCTACAGGACGGCCGGCGGCCAGATATTCGCGAATCAGCTTCACGGCGAACATCGTCTTACCAGAACCCAGCTCACCGGTAATGAACAGATTCCCGGCGGAAAAATCGGCTAATTCCATTTTGTTACCTGTAACGTTAAATAACTGTTAAATCGCGCGTATTCATGCCGGACTTCACGCGAAGAATGCGACCTAGCACCACAGCGCACCAGCCGGACAAATGCAGAGACACCAAACAACCGCAAAACGTCACCAATTCAGTCGGAATCAACGACATGCCGAACTTGGCCATTTCGGGTAACGTGGTCCAAGCCGCCGCGACCGCGCCGCACGCACCGGACACCGGCGATAAGCAGGTATTTGCGGCGGCCGTCAGTGATGCAATCAACGCCAGCCACATGGTGATAAAAGCGGCATTAACAGCCACCTGAAAACCGTATTTCGTCGCTATAAAAGAAAAAACCCGAGTTAATCCAGAACCAAGAAACGACAGTAAAAACTGCATAATTACACCTCTTTAACGGTAGTAGACCAATATTCGAAAGCATGAAGCATGGCGAACACAGCGAATAGCCAAACAATCAGCGGACGGCCATAGCTATCGTAAATAAAACAAAACTTATCCAGCGAGATAGTGCCGAATTTGCCGGCACTAAATTCCATGGGATAACAGGTATTGCTGGCAAACGTCCAAAACGCCACCGGTTGAGCCGTTGCGGCGGGATTAGCGGTTAATGTCGTAGAAACACCATTAATCGCTTCTAAATAGGATTGACGAGCGTTTAAAACCGGTTGATCGATATTGGTTAAATCGGGCGATTCTTGAGGATCAAGCAACGTTTTTACTTGCTGCAAGGTCGCTTGCTGGGCCAATTGCGAAGTATCGATGGTTTGGGCGACATTGGTGATTGTCGTATTGTTATAAACGGTACTGGTCGCCTTCGTGACCGTACCGAAAGAATCGGTTTCCAATACGTCGCGTTGAGTTTGCGGGTTACCGTGCGCGTCTTCACTTTGAGTTTCTCTAGCAATCGACAATCCACCGCGATCATTCGGCCGAATTGCTATCGATGTCGGATTGCCATAAGGGTCTTCGCCAGTACCTTCCAGGGGAGGCGGGTTTGTGGCGACATCTGGATCGCGGGGATCCGGTTTAATCACTGGCACGCCGTCAGCACCGAAACGAATATTCCAGGACGGAACGCCGTCGGAAGGATAAGGAACAGAAGTAACATCCTGCAAAATACAAGAAGAACCACTCTTGATATAACCGGCCGGGCAAGTAACCTCGGTTACCTTAGACATTGTATAGGTCCAGTTTGACGACGTACCGTCATTTAAAGTCGTCTTAATCGTACAAGCAGAATCAAGAACAGATAAGACAGTATTCTGAGGATTCTTTGTAGGATTTGCGCATTGATCACGAGATTGAAGCCAGCCATTCAAACTATTGCATACTTGAGTATTTGAACCGGAATAAAAAGCCTGAGGCCCGCATGTCTGAGGGCCTACAGTCATAGAATACGTATCAGAAGACACGCTACCAACGGATGAAGAAGGGTCGGTATATTCACGAACGTTAACGCCGGCTTGTATCCGCAGTTGATTAATGCCCTCACCCACGGCGACACCCACCAACGCAGCACCAAGAGAAGCGCCCAAACCATACGGCGTAAACGTACCCTTGAAACCCGATGCGGTTTGATACGCTATAGGCGTTGCAGCGGCCACAATCGAGGTTAGAGGCGTAGTGGGTGCGGACGTGGGCAGTTTGTAGATATAGCTCGGCAACGCGGCGGCGTGCAGGATCGGGGATGCGAAAAGACAGGCGACAAAAAAGGAAGCGGAAAAGGACCGATTTGACATGGATAGCCCCTACGAAATAAAGGGAATGGCGGGCCGTCCGGCTGCGCCGGCCGCCCCGCCTTGCGGATTACTTCGCGCCACGCTTCACGAACTTTTTAACGGCGGAGATACCCACGTCCCAACCGAGACCGGCGACCATAATCGCAATACCGATGCCGGCAGCAACGCCGAGCGTGGCAATGGTATCGACCTGTATCGATCCGAAGTCGGTAGCCTCCAGTCCGGCCGCTTGAGTAGAGGCAGTGGCAACGGTTGAGGATACAACAACAGCAATTTTGCCTAATTTAGACATGTTTTCACCTATTTTGATTTTTCGACGAATTGTCGAAGGTTAAGAAAGATACGCCCCAAGGCGTACCCAGACAGCCACATCAGGACCAGAAAGCCAACAAACCAAGCGCCCGCGCTCATCGTTGTTGACCCGATTGGAAACCTAACGCGAACACTACAACGGCGAGGCCGCAAGCCAGCAAATACTCCAGGCTTGCCTCGCCAGTGACCGAGGCAGTTGGGAGGTTGACCCAACCAGACAACATTTCAACCACGGATTAAGCCGCCGAACTGCGGGGGATATTCACCGCAGAAGAGACGGAATAAGGCTTAAGATGTTTTGGCGTTATCTGTAACGCTAATTCGCCAAAACGACTCACGGCAAAGGCGGAATCCGCGAGCATGTATTTTCCTTTAGCCACCGGGCCGACAGAATCACGTGCTTGCTGACTATCTTCGAACGCAAGGCGAAGCTTGAAATGAAAAGGGTATTCACTGTGGTCAACAAACATCAGCGCAGGTTGTTCGGCAACATAAAAGACCTGACCATTCTTGCGGCTGGTTATCTGGTCTTTAATTAATTCATCTTTTTCAATCACGACATGCATGGTTTTACCTCTACGGGTTGAGTTTAAGCGGCTAGCCGCAAGTGGTTTGGATGCCGGTAAAAAGCCGGCGGGGTTAATGCTCTTTTTTCAATCTCGATAACCTCTTTAACGATTACCGGACTAAATACAGTTAGATTGCAGGGCTTTGCAATATCAATACCGATTTTACGAAGACGAGCGCGATTGGTTTGGACCTGGGTTTTATTCAAGTCGAACTTTTCGCCATTCATCCAATTAATGGCATACAAAGCCGTAGAATTAGCGGATTGGGTACTTTTGCAAATGCCTTCAGAAAGCAATGTTTCAGTTAATGTCTGTAGATTCATGGCGGACACCTTTAGTTTTTCATCTATGCCTAGGAATTGTTCATGTAATTGTTTAAGGTCGGTGTAATCAGACAAGCCCCAAAACTGGAGATTGTTTTTTCGCAGGAATGACGAGCGAAACTTTTGTTCAAAACGGACGGCCCCGGTTTGGTCGCAATAATCCGCCAGAGCGGCGAGATATTGATATTCGTCGGAATGTTCGCCGTAGCGTTTTTTAATAATCGGTAGAGAATGCAGACGCAGTTCGTTGGCTTTTTCGTAGACCTTGGCGTACAGGTCGCGGGCATTGCCTTGCTTACTGAGCCAATCGGTGGTCTTGCCGTTGGTGTGAAGGCGTGGAACGGAGTTGCGATACGGCAGCATGGCGATGGCTTTCAGGTACGCGTCAGTACTGCCCTCGCCTACCGCAACGTTCGTAGTACAGTGAACCTCGGTAATCACTAAGCCATCAACAAACGGCGTGAGCGCGATCGATCCATCCTCTTTTTGAGTTTCACGGAAACCCGAGAAAGTACAACGTGTGAAAGCAGGCAGGCCAAGGCTTGCCAAAATACCGTTGTAGACGGCAACGCACTGATCGATAGTTGATAGGCCGAAAAGATTGTCCAGGCGATCAAAGCGAGATGGATTACCAGACACGTAAACACGACGGCCACGCACCTGAATCTGAATCGACGTTGAAAAGCTGCCTTCGTGTTTGACCCGGTTTTGTCTGGCTTGTTTAACGTCTGTAACGAAATCAATATAGGCATAGCCATCGGCGGCTATAACAGGCAAGTCGAAGTCGTAATCTTGATAGCAAGACAGCCAATCGATAAACATCTTTAGACCGTCCCAAAGGTGATATTTACCCCGGACTTCCGGGGTAAAGTGTGAGTGTCACTAGCACTTTCACACTTTTTGCCGCTGAGTGAAGCCAGTTTTTCGTTAGACAGCTCCAGCATGTTCGGAACGTAAATGCCGCGAGCTTTTCGGTAAGCGATTTCGGCGGCGCGGGATACGTCGTCACAAATGCCGACTTGCCATTGGCGAACCGGCTCGGGCAAACCGTCCAGCATGTTGACGCGGTAACGGTAATAGCTGGGACGGGCGAGCGACAATTTAGGCTGCGGAGGACTAGGAACGACCGGCGGCGGCTCGAGGTGCGAGCGGTCGGCGTGGTCGATGGCGTAAGCGGCGAGTTCGTAGATGGACGGACGCATATCAGAACGGGAGTTCGTTGAATTCGAGCTCGGTCATCAGCAGAGCACCGCGACCACCGCAAGTAACGCAAGGGACCAGTTCGCCGGAGTAGGCAAGCCTGGTAAAGCCTTGTTCAAGGCAAACATGACAACAAACGCGGCGGGTGCCGCCCTGCTCTATCGATACGGCAACAGGGCGACCGCGAAGGGCCGAGTAGGGTAAGCGTCGGAGCTTGCAAACCAGCTTGGGTAGGCTTCGAAGGAAAAAACAGAGTTTGTGACCAGGAATGTTCATAGCTTCGCCTCTATGTAAAACACGGTATTCAATACGAATACGGTAGTCATATTGAAAACCTTGCTTTAAAGAGAAGTCAAGCGTAAGTTGTCAAATTGAATACCCTGAAGCGGAAAAATCGAATGGAAGACAAAGCTTGGTACAAAGTAGATAGAGAGAAAACGCCGCCCACTAACAAAAATAACGATGAGAAAACAATTGCTTATATGATCGGCAGAATGATAGGAATAGCGCTAATAATGACCGTAACAAAGTTCCTAGTAGACCTGGCCTTAGGAAGGTGAAAAATGAGAACAATCAACGAATACTTTGAAGATTTAAAAGCAAAAACCGGAAGTGATTACGCAACTGCAAAAAGGCTAGAAATTAGAAAGGAATCGTTGTCAAACATGAGAAAAAGAGGTCAGGTTTCCGACGAAACGGCCATTAAAATGGCCGACCTATTAGGCGTGGATCGCGGAGAGTTACTGCTGGCCGCCGCAATGGCAAGAAGTGAAGGTGATACCAAGAGCGCGTGGGACGCGCTAGCGCGGCGTTTAAATGTAGCCGCTGGGGTGGTACTGGCTATATCGTTGGCATGGACTGGCGGCGATTTTTTGCGGCAAGAATCCGGTGTTTTTGTCGATAATGTACATTATACGAAGTCGCGGCCTTAGGAGGAAGGCGGCTCGCGCCGACGATAAGCTTTCTGACGGCAAGCCGGCGAGCAATAACGAGGCTGCGGGCCGCGAGAACCGCCGACCATTCGACGCATACAAACAGGACAAAGCAAGGCGATACGCCTCATCCGATACGGTGAATCATCGCTGACTAACGGAAACCTGTAACGAATGCCGGCGACTAAGACGCCGGACGTGAAGCCGTAGCGTCGGACCGCGTGTCGCGGCCGCTACCAGAACTCGCAACGCTGGCCGGCGTATCGCGGTAAGGATCGAAACGGCCGTACTTCACGAACGCGCGGCACTGGTCCGGGCTGACAAAATAAGGCGTCGCTTGCTGCGTGTAGCAACGACAGCCCTCGGGCTGGCGAAGATCGACGACGCAACCGGATAAGCGCGGGAACGTGACCGGCTTTGCCAGGTCGGCAAACGCCGGCGCGGACTCGGGGATGTTCGCAATAGTCGGATTATAATCAAATTGCATGCCATCTTTTTTAAGAACTATCTCTAAAATCTGATTAAGGCATGTTTTTTGCGTTATTGACATCTTGACTAACAAGCGGTTCAGAATTGGACATTTGACCCGGATCCGCGACAACATTTTCCACTGGAGACGTGATTTGATCATAACGGGCCTTAAAGCGCATGCCGACCAAGACCAACCCCACCAGACACGCGGCTAGGATATACACCTGAACGGGTAACTTGCGTTCTTGCTTGGTATGCAGGCTCGCCGACTTGTACAGCTCGAACACGTGTTTGGGCAGCTTGTAGCCGCTCTTGACGGCGTCGGTCTTATTGGACAAACTTGGCCAGGTCGTCACCGTCACGATGACCTGGCTGATCGGAAAATGGCCATCCGACGCCTGACCATCGCTTCCGGTGTTTCGTACACGTTCTGCACCTCGTTAAAGAACAACACGGCGTCGTCGGGCGCCCACTCGTGCCGGGTTTTCGCAAAATCAAAAACCATCAGCGGTGATCCGACTGCCTTACGGCTCCGGTGCTTCGCGTCCGGACAGTCTCCCAATGTAGCTACACGTCACGGCGCGCTTCTGCCTTATCGAGGTTCGAGCCTTGTTGAAAAGCGGAACGCGTGAAGCCCTGCTGTGTTGTAGATCCGGCTATCTGGTAATTGGCGTAGCGGACATGTTCGAGGCGCTTTCCCGTGCGGGCGTTCCTCTGGCTGCGCTGGCCGGACTGCATGGAAGTTTGGCTGGTTTATCGTGACAGCTGACGATTATTCCGGATACTAGGCAGAATCGGTGATTTGCGACCAATCCCAAAGGCAAATCACCGTAAAGACATCAATATCGATACCGGTTTCTTGAAAGGCTTCGCATCCACGCTCAGAGCCCCCACCCAAAAAACTAACGCCTAATCGGGCGGACAGTTATCATGAGCGACCATCGCGATAAACGCGCCGCTCTGCCCCAATAATCGACCCATTGTGAATACACCTGAATTTTGTTCCCTGTCGTTAAAGCCGGCTCTGCTGGAAAACATCGAATCCCTGGGTTATACCCGCATGACAGCCATCCAGGCCGAAACTCTACCGCATATACTTGAAAACAAGGACGTCATCGCCCAGGCAAAAACAGGTAGCGGCAAGACCGCCGCGTTCGGCATTGGCTTGTTATCGCGACTGGATTCGAACAGTTTTAAAGTCCAGGCAATGGTGATTTGCCCTACGCGCGAGCTAGCCGATCAAGTTTGCAAGGAAATCCGCCAGCTGGCCCGCCTTACCCAAAACATCAAGGTACTCGTATTGTGTGGCGGAGCGCCGTTTACGTCGCAGCGTGCCTCGCTGGAGCACGGCGCGCACGTGGTGGTCGGTACGCCGGGCCGCTTATGGGAGCATCTGCAAAAACACAGCTTACGGCTGGAGCACCTGAGAGTGTTGGTGCTGGACGAAGCCGACCGCATGCTGGACATGGGTTTCGCCGATATCATCACCGATGTGATTTCCCACGCGCCTAGCCACCGCCAAACCCTGTTGTTTTCGGCAACGTATTCAGAGGCCGTGCGAGCCTTGAGCCAACGCTTTCAGTTCAGACCGGTGTCGGTCAGTGTCGAAGCCAGCCACCGCGACAACGACATCGAACAGCGTTTTCACCGGATCGACAAGAACAAGCGGCTAAATGCCTTGGGTTATATGCTGGCCTATCATCGCCCCGAATCGACGGTGGTGTTTTGCAACACCAAACGCGAGTGCCAGGACGTAGCCGACACCTTGGCTCACTGCGGTTTTTCGGTACAAGCCCTACACGGCGACCTGGAGCAAAAGGATAGAGATCAGGTATTGGTGCGCTTCGCCAACAAAAGTTGCTCGATCTTGGTCGCCACAGACGTGGCGGCCAGGGGCTTGGATATTAAAGACATGCAAGCGGTGATTAATTACGAGCTGCCGTTCGATCCGGAAGTCTACGTGCATCGCATCGGTCGCACCGGCCGGGCCGGCGCCAAGGGGCTGGCTTTGAGTCTGGTCGGCGATGCCGAGTTAAACCGGGTAAAAGCTATCGAAGACTATATGAATGTCGGCGCGCGGTGGGACGAAGTCGCGCCGTTCCGACTCGACCGCGAGGAACGCTACGAGCCGCCGATGGTGACTTTGTGGATAGACGGCGGCCGCAAGGACAAGATGCGGCCCGGCGACATTCTGGGCGCCCTGACCGGCGCCGGCGGCATAGCCGGCGGCGAAGTCGGCAAAATCGACGTGTTCGATAAGCAGGCTTACGTCGCGATCAAACGCGACCGTGCCGACCTGGCATTGGCCTGTTTACGCAAAGGCAAGATCAAGGGCCATCGTTTTAACGTGCGCCTATCGCAATGGTAATCTGACACCGATCTTCATCCCGGCCTACCCTCGCGGCTTGACCGGCCGTACGATTGTGCTCGAAAACCGCGATTGGGTAACGCCAATTTTCCGTTTCATAAACTCGGCGGACGTGGTCTCACCGAATACAAACGCCACCGGGCCAACAATTGAACATCCAATCGCCCGACGCCGTTGTTTCGGCGTTTGCTTTGCGATATGCTGCGAACCCAAGCAGTTTCGAGGCTTGCACTCGCCGTAGGCTTAGCCCTGGGATCGATACCGAACCACGACTAAACCCTTCGCCATACTCAAACATGGCGATATTCTCGTTTCCCGAATAATAACGGTAACTCGCGACAACACCCCAAAACCGGTGCCATCCAACCGAATAGGACAACCCCACATGACTCATTCCACAGCCGAGCTAGAAGAGCTGCTGATGCAGCGATCTCTCTCCGATCCGCAACTGTTGGCGGCGGCCGAGGCCGCCCCGGATTTTCGCATCCTGCCGGATGCCACCGTCATCAAAATCGGCGGCCAAAGCGTGATCGATCGCGGCCGCGCCGCCGTTTATCCGTTGGTGGACGAAATCGTCGCCGCCCGTAAACACCACAAGATGCTGATCGGCACCGGCGCGGGCACCCGAGCCCGCCATCTGTATTCGATCGCGGCCGGCGTCGGCCTGCCGGCCGGCGTACTCTCGCAACTCGGCGCCTCGGTTGCCGACCAAAATGCGGTGATGCTGGGACAACTGCTGGCGAAATACGGTATTTCGGCGGTAGACGGCGCAGGCCTGTCGGCGGTGCCTCTGTACTTGGCCGAAGTCAATGCGGTCGTGTTCAGCGGCATGCCGCCCTACAACTTGTGGATGCGCCCAGCCCCCGAAGGCGTGATTCCGCCCTACCGTACCGACGCCGGCTGCTTCCTGCTCGCCGAGCAATTCGGTTGCAAAGCCATGATTTACGTCAAGGACGAAAACGGTCTCTACACCGCGAATCCGAAGACCTCCAAGGACGCCACGTTCATCCCGAAGATTTCGGTGGACGAGATGAAGGCCAAGGGCTTGCACGACTCCATCCTCGAATTCCCGGTGCTCGACCTGTTGAAAACCGCGCGCCATATTCGCGAAATCCAGGTGGTCAACGGACTGGTCCCCGGCAACCTATCCCGCGTGCTCGCCGGCGAGCACGTCGGCACCATCATTACCGCGAGCTGAGAATACGACAATGGCTGAACATACCAATACCATCAAACACGTTGCTTCGCCGCTGGCCCGCCAGACCTTGCTGGACGGCGATCTTACCCGTCCGGTTGCCGGCAGGCGCCCTATTCGATTACTGCCTTGGCTGCAAGTCGTCAAGATCGGCGGTCGTTCCATCATGGACCGCGGCGCCGACGCCATCCTGCCCATTGTCGACGAATTGCGTAAAATCCTGCCGGAACACCGCCTGCTGATCCTGACCGGAGCCGGAATCCGCGCTCGCCATCTTTACGGCGTTGGACTGGATCTTGGCCTACCGGTGGGTTCGCTCGCGCCGCTCGCCGCCAGCGAAGCGGGTCAGAACGGCCATATCCTGGCATCCTTGCTGGCACCGGACGGCGTATCCTACGTCGAACACCCGACCATCGCCAGTCAGTTGGCCATCCACCTCGCCGCCGCCCGCGCGGTGGTCGGCAGCGCTTTTCCGCCCTACCACCACCACGAGTTTCCAACCTCGCGGTTGCCGTATCACAGGGCCGATACTGGCGCCTTTTTGCTGGCCGACGCGCTCGGCGCGGCCGGCCTGACCATTGTCGAGGATGTGGATGGCGTCTACACTGCCGACCCCAAGGCCGACGGCGAGCAAGCGCAGTGGATTCGCGAAACCAGCGCCGCCGAATTGGCCAAGCAGGCAGGCCCTCTGCCCTTCGATCCGGCCCTGCTCGAAGTGATGGCGACCGCGCGTCACCTGGAACACATTCAGATCGTGAATGGCCTGGTGCCGGGCCGACTGACCGCCGCGTTGCGCGGCGAACACGTCGGCACCATCATTCATAGCGGCGCGAACCCGCGTTAAAGTCGCATTCAGCGATTTCCGCGCTTTCCGCCACGCGGAGAAACACGCGTTATACCAGCCGGGCAAGCTTGCCCGGCCAACCTAGCCAGCCACCGCCACTGATTCCGATACAGTCAGCCGTATTTTTGAACGCCGGAGATCGGCCAATTGCGGACGGATAGTTTTTCTGACGAAGGTCTGTTGGTTGATCTACAGCCGCCAGCCGTAATCCCAAAAAAGTGCAACCGCCTATAGGTTGTGCCGAGCCATGCGAGGCGCAACGATCGCGAACGGTGCGCCTGACGGCAGCACCCTATAGTCTGCGCACCTTACGGCCTTGCTCAGCGCATCCTTGGCCCTATAACTTTATCGTTTTCCCCGTAATGGTAGAAAAACGGGTAATTAACAACTCAAAATATTCTTCGGTTACATTTTCAGTAGCAGGATGCATGAAAGTTAGTCCAGTATAGGGGTGAAAAGCTGGTGGAAGACATCCGATAACACCATCTTCCATTGGGAAAAAATGAGCAACCGAAGGAAATAATTCTTGAGGCAGAGGATGAAGTGCATTTGGATTGTGAAAAATTGAAATACCAGCTCCCCATAATTCTTTGTAATTACTATCAACCTCAAAAAAGAATTTATTAGGATGTAATAAGCCTTCATGATTATGACAAACACCACCATATTTTACACAAACAGAAGAATCACCAAAACCTGCTGATTTTCCCATTCTGACAAATTTTGATATTGTTCCTGAGGGTGAAAATAAAACAGCACTAATATTTTCGGCATTTTCTGAAGAGAAAAATCCAGGCACTTTCGTTCCATTATGTTTTATAAAATCAATCTCCGTTGAATCTATAATTAGCTGCCCATCATCAGAAACCTGCCAATTGCGTTTTGTGCCATATAAGTAATCTATTATGGCATTAGATGACCAACACATGGAGCCTTCTGAAGAAAAATCGGCAATTGCAAAAACAAGTGGACAATCTTTAACATGTTCTAGCTCCCAATATTTTTCAATAGGCTTTCCTTTTTTGTTTTTTCTATTCATTTTGGAGAACAAAGCACTGCCAAACTTTAAGGGCATATCATTTTTTAAAAGCTCTACAATTTTTTCGGGCATAAGATTTTCTATGTCTTTATCTCCCTCTGAGGAGTTCACAGTAATCGCTTCAATAGCTACCTTCTGTCTACCATCTGTAACAAGAAAATCGGGAGCTTCGTATTCCCTATTAATATATAGCCTTTCTTCGCTCAAATAAGCAAATAGATACAGCTCCCAAATCCGAGAATCAAATCCCGTTGATTGAAACTGTTCAACAAAATTTCCATCAATATCTTTGAAATTAGCCATTAATTCAGCAATAATTTCTCTTGCTGATGAATACTCTTTTAGCGTGCGTACAGCCTCAAAATGTTGATTAAGATTTTTTGGGTCGCATATTGAACTGAATAAATCAAGTTTTTTATGTCTTTCATCGCCCAGAGGAAAGATGTATTTATCATCTAAAAGAATTTTTCTTGATTCACAGAGCATATATTCTCTTGCTTCTTCTATTTTTTGAAATACCATTGGAAAATTAATACAACGGAATTTTGAATCCACATCTCTTCCAAGAATAACTGCTGAAAACTCATCTTCAAAGTCGATAATAATAGTCGCAAGTAATACTTCATTATCACTCGCATACCATTCTAATTCACGAGAGTACTCGCCTGCCGCAGGTGGTTGCCTTGTGTAAGCGATAAATGCTTCAAATCGTTCTTTAGAAATTGGTTTCATAATTAAAAAATTGGGGGCGGTAAGGGCTTGATAGCCGCCATTGAATCACTTCGAACAACAGACCGCAAAGGGTCGATTCCAGCATTTCACCACTTCCATGAACGGTCGCCAAACATTGGCGCGATCTTATCGGAATCGATGGCCTGGTTTGCATCGGAACCGATGCCGGTATTCAATCGGAATCAGCCGCTGAAAAGGCATGGAATACGCCTATGAATTCATGCTCGGAACGCCGCTATCGCCAGCGGTCGATGCGATTTCGGGATGTTGTCCGGTGGGACCGTGGTCACTTGCGAGGTGGGTTGGCGTTGCCAGTGATAAACACGCGTTCGCCGCGCTCAAGGATGAGCGATGACCAGCAAGGTATCGGCTCTGGCGAGCGCGCAACTCAAGCATTGTTCCATCGTCTCCGGATCGAGTGCCGCGAAACTCTCGTCCAATACTGTCAACGCGGTGTTCCGCAGCAACGCGCGCGCCAGGAAAATCCGGCTCCGTTCGCCGTGGGAAAGTTGCCAACCGGTTTCGCCGACCCGTTGATGAATACCGGACGGCATGCGCTGTAACAAGGGTTCCAGCCCCAACGCGACACACAATTCCTCGGCCTCCAGAAGATCCGGCTTGTCGGCCGGCCAATGACGGCCCATCAGTAGGTTGAAAGCCAACGTGCCGGTCAGGATGTGGTTCTCGTGAAATTGCGGCGCCTCGCCGGCCAGCTTGTGCCAGTTATCACCCAAGGTATATCGGTCCAAGCCGTTCAGTAGCAACAATCCGGACTCCGGTTGGCGTAATCCGACCAGCAAGGCCGCCAACGTCGATTTTCCACCGCCGGAAGGACCTTCGAGCAAGCAGCGTTCGCCGCGCCGAATCGTCAGATCGACACCGCGTAAGACCGGCTCGCCGCCCGATCTATACCGATAGCTCAAATCGCTGGCATCTACCAGTTTGCCGGACCCGGCGATGCCGACTTCGCCGCGCAAATCGGCGGCCGACAAAAACGGCTGGCTGGGCGGCGCTCGATAGGCAGCATGAAACAAAACCGCCACCTGTTGCCAGGCAATAAAGGCCCTGGCAAGCACCGCCAAGCCGGTTGCAACGTTCGAGAAAGCCCGGCCGGCCAATAAAATGCCGCCCAAACTGATCGCCAAACCGATCGATGCGGTATCGCCGCTGACGAAAGCCGGCGACAGACCCAGCAAGGCCAGCACCAGCCAGCCCCTTGCCAGCGAGCCGATCAGCGGTATTAGCGCGGCGTCGGTTTCGCTGGCGCTAAGCAAATAGTCGTTGAGCAGGCTGTCATCGTCGGCATCGCGGCGTTCGGGTGATTCCTGGGCCAGACAGGTACGATGACCGACCATGCGCTCGACCAACTGCTCGGTCATGGTCATCCGCTGAAAGGTGGTGTGTTTCAGCCGGCGCAGATAGCGTCCGGTCAGCCACAAGGCCAACACCGTCCAGCCGGCCAGCATCAACAAGTGGCCGAAGCCCGCGACGCCGGCGCTCAAGATCCATGCGGCGAACAGCCACTCGACAAGGCCGATCAACGTCGAAAATCCGCCGTTCAGCGACAAGGACTCCAAGGCCTGCGATTCCATGACCCTTCCCAGCAATTGTCCGCTACCCTGCTGTTTGACAGCTTCCAGATCCAAACGCAACGCACCGGCCAGCATGCGCTTCTTCAGCAAGATTCCAACGTCCAATGCAAAGCCGGCGTCGAGCCAGCCGCTGATCCAATGCAGCGGAATTAGCGAGAACACCGCCAAACCCCAAGCCGACAGCCAACCGAAATCCAGCCGACCGTTCAACGCCGCTGCGCCAATCAAACGCCAGCCGGCAATTTCCAGCGCATAGACCACCGCTAGCGCGACCAGCAAGCCCAATGCCCGTCTCGGCAAACCCGATTCGGCCAATTGGCGGCGCAGATTGGCCGTCGCCGGCTGACGCAACAACCAGCAGTTTTCAATCTTTTGGGTTGCCAGGCGCTGGTCCAGTAGCAATGCCTTTACAGCCTTCCGCCGTCGTTCCGGCACGTCGGCCAAGGCCAGCAAGCCTTCGATTTCCGCTTGCAACGGCGCTTCGAAATCCGCACACAACGCATTGCGCAAACCGGCAACCGAGCACGTCGACCATTGTAAATCCGGCCCCAACACTTGCAGACCGCCAAAGCGCGAGCGCAATAAAAACAGGCAGCGCGCTTCCCCGGCAATATCGATTTGTAAGATAGCCGGCCCGATGTCGCGCAACCACTCAGCGACCTGGGGAACGAAACTCTCGATCGGTTCGGCTTCCAAACCCAAGCGTTCGCCGGCCCACTCGATCCAAGTTCCGAGCTCGGCCCGGTGCTGCGGAGGTGAAGTAGCGGTGAGCGGATTCCGAGGGCCGGTGGCCAGTAAGTTGGCACCGCGCGCGAGTTGTTCGATACCCTCCCCCAATCGGGCGAGCGGCCAACTCAGCGCGGCAATTGTCGAACTCACGCCGAGCTCCCGGCCCGCTCGCTCGACAAGCGCCGGTTAGCTATAGCCAAACGCCGCCAATGCTTGCCTTGCCAAAGCCGATCGTGCAGACGGCGTTCGCTGTTCAACATCTCGCGATATCGGCTGTCTCGGCCGGCCAGGACCCTTGGCGCGGCGTCCTCGACGATGGCGCCGTTTTCGACGACCAACACCCGCTCGAAACTCAGGGTTTCCTCGACATCGTGCGTTACGCATAACAGCGTCGCGGCGCGCCACCATTGTCTGGCTTCCATCAGCAATTGTCGGCGCTGAACGCGGTCCATGCCGCGAAACGGCTCGTCCAGCAAGGCCAGCCGCACCTGGGTTTGCATCAACGCTCTGGCTAGCCGCACGCGCTGGCCTTCGCCGCCGGACAGCAAGGCGCCGCTTTCGCCCAAGTGAGCCTGCAAGCCGGCCGGCAAGTTTTGCAACACCGGGCGCAAGGTCGCCGCGTCGATGGCCTCGCCTATCCGGCCGAATCCGCCATGCTGGACACCGAAAGTCAGGTTTTCCAAAAACGAACGGTTCCAAAGCTGTACGGCCGGGTCCAGCCAGGCGGTTTGCCGGCGCAACGCGGCAAGATACTTGCCGCTCAACGGCTTGCCGTCGACCAACAACCTGCCCACCGCCAAGCGGTGCCAGCCCAACAACAAACCGACCAAACTGGACTTACCGGCGCCGGAAGGACCGACTATCGCGATATGCTCGCCGGGAGCGATGCTTAAATCGACGTTCAGCAAGATATCGTGACCGGCGGCGACCACGTGGCCTTCGTTGATGCGGATGGCGGGCGGCCGCGTAAAGCCGCCTAGCCGATGCGTCCGAATTTTGTCGGGGCTCCGCTTGTTGATTCCGGGCTGCTCGCCCCCAAGTCTGGCGAAGGAAGGCCGGGATGCGTCCGCCCTCCTCCGCGCCTTGCCAAATCGGCGTTTGCCCGGCCGGCCGACACCGTAAATGAAGTGTCCATCAAGGGAAATGCCCGATTCGTTACCCGAAAGCGCGCCGTCCGCCAAACCAAACGGCCCACCCGACATGGATTCCTCGCCCTGAGCGGAGTCGAAGTGCTCGCCCTGAGCGGAGTCGAAGTGCTCGCCCTGAGCGGAGCCGAAGGGGCTGGCCCCGCCGCTGTCGCTGCCGCCAATAACCTCACTCGCCGACCGCGGCCGCGAGCCGACCACGGCATCGCGGGTATCGAACGACGGCGACACTTCCGGATCATCCGCTTCTTCCGGCGTGGCCAACGGTTCCAGTAAACGCAACAGGCTATTGCGCTGGGCCGGATATTGATGCGCCAGCGTCGTCAATTTTTGACCCAGCGCCGGCAATTTCAAAGCCCAATATACCAACAACAGGTCAGAACCGGTGACGCTGCCGGTCCGAATAAAATGTTGGCACAGCATCACGCCGATCGCGCTCAAACTGGCCGCTCCCTGCACCGCTTCTATCGTCAACGCCGAACGAATTAAACCGCGACAGGCGAGCGCCCAATCCACCAACAGTCCTTCATGTTCGCGGCGCACCGCCGGTTCGGCTCGGTGAGTGCGTATAGGCACCAAGCCCAGCAAGGCGTCGAGATAAAAGCCGATCATTGCGCCGGTGTGATTGCGCACCCGTAAATCGCGCTCGTTTAACCAGGCTTGACCAAATAAAGGCACTGCCACCGCCAACCCCGCGGCGAGCGCCGCCCAAGCGAATCCGGCGCGATCCAGCAATAGAATGCCGATCAACGTCAAGCATAAGTCGCACAGGGTTTGCATGAATTGAATCGCCAAGCCCGGAATCTGTCGGGTTAGCGCAATGGCGTGGCTGCGTTCGGCCATGTCGGACACCGGCCGACTTTGAAAATAACGATCGGGTAAACGCGGCAGTTTACGCAGCAATGCCATACGCAGTTGAATTTCCAGATGCCGGCCATAACGTAGTGTTTCCATCGCAATCGGCACTTCGATCGACAACAGCAACGTGACAAAGGCCAATAAGCTACATAACGCCCCCAGACGTTGTTCGGCGGCTTTCAGTTCCCAGGCAATATCGAACACGCCCCGGAACAACAAGGTCTCCAGCAGTACCGCGGCCACCGCTACGGTCAAGGCCCCCAGCAAGGCTAGCGGCGACAACAAGCCGTCGGCTTTCAACAAGTCGAAAACAGTTCGTTCCGGATTCACGGGGCGCTGGTTCAGCGCGCTTGTCAACTCGGCTTCCAGCGCATCTTGCACCGGCGGATCGGCTTCCAACGCGGGTTGCCGACCTCGGATTTGCAACAACACCGCGCCGTGCAGCAGCAATAGGGCTTCGTCGGTCCCGGCATCGTACGGCGCCACCGACCAATACGCCGCCGGAACGGTACGGGTTAAATCCTGGCTGGAAACCGCGCCGAGCACGGTCCGCAGCAAGCGAACCGCCACCGCGCCGGCACCGATACCGCCGACGGATTGCAGTGTGGACGCCAGCCGCAAACCGGCGTCCAATTTGGCGAAACCTAACCAATCGGGGTCTTGTTCCGCCTGGTCTATGATCGCATCGACCACTGCCCTTCCGGCCCCAAGCGCGGCCAGGCGCTGTCTGAGTGGATTCACAAACTCCGCGGAGGCGGCCCAAGCCCGCCAGTTGTCCGCCGAAACCGGCAGTTTATGCTGCAATATCTCCTCGGCGAATGACTTGCAACGCAGCCAGCGCCGGCCCACCGCCGGGTCCATCACTTGCAGCCAATCGCCGTGCCGGCGCCAAACGACGACAAAGTGCGTCGATCCGTCGGCCCGGTGTGCCACGACCATCGCCGGCAAGACGGCGGCCTCGGACAAAAACACATGATCGACCGGCACCATCACTTGCTCTGCTTGCAGGCCCAAGCGATTGGCGACCAGTTCCAACATGTCGATCGAAGTGCCGTCCACATTAGTTTGGCAGGCTTCCCGCAAGCGCCCGTAACTGACCGGAATTCGAAACCCTTCGAGCAGGGATTTCAGCGCCGCCGGCCCGCAATCCATCGCCGAGGTTTGTACCACCTCCGGCACCAGCCAACACCGCCCTCCGAACCAGCTCATGACTCGGGCGCACCGGCGGACGAACGCGGTTGGCGAATGCCGTCGTCAAACAATTGTCCGGCCTTGCGCAATACCAGTAGCGCCGGGCTGAGTTGTTCGATGACGACGTCGATGGAGCCCGGCAGACCGTGTTGCAACACGATGGCCGAGTTCGCCGCCTGCTCGGGCGCGAATTCGACCCGCACTCGGTTGTCGCGAATCTCCGAAGCAACGGTGCTCACTTTCGCCGCCAGCGTGCCGAATTGTGCCCACGGAAAACCGTCCAGCCGCATCGTGGCGGCTTGGCCGGGCTTAATTCGCCCGATTACCGCCGCCGGCGGAAAATCGGCGACGATACGCAGTTCGCTGTGCGGCACCACCGAACCCAGCTTGTCGCCGATCGCCACATAGCCGCCGACCTGCAACGGCGCGATATCGCCGATTTGCCCGGCGGCCGGCGCGCGGATCCGATGTTTTTCGATCTCTTCGCGTAAGCGGTCTATCGTGATGCGGCAGGTTGCTTGTTCACCGCTCAATTTGGCGGCATCCTGTTTTAACTCTTCGATTTCGGCCAGTTTTTGGTGGGAATGGGTTTGTGCATCCATTTGCAAGCGCTGAATGTCGGCGGACAGCGCGGAGCGGGCGGAACTGAGTTTTTGCACTTCGGTGCCGGCCCGGAGTGTATCGATCAAAGCGCCCTTGCCGGCTCCCTTCAACTCGCTCAAGCGCCGCTCGTAGTCCTTGGCGAACGACACCGCCGCGTTAGCCTCGCGCTGTCGGGATCGAGCGCTGTCGATAGCCGCCAACGCCGCTTGCTGGTCGTCCAGCCTGGACTGCTCCAATGCAGCGATTTGCTTATGCAACGCCTCTATTTGCGGCGGCAAGGCCGTCAATCTCGCCTGTTCTTCTTGCAAACGCAAGGTTTCACTGACCGTGTCCAATGTTGCCAACACCTGACCGGCCTCGACTTGCTGACCTAACGAAAAGTCGATCGAGACGATTTTGCCGGCGACCGGTGCAGCGATAGGATGTACCGAGCGATTGACCTCGAGACGGGCTTGCGAGCTGATCTCGTAAATTGTCAATCGCGCCATGCAAAACCAAAACAGCCAAGCCACCAGCAAAACGCCTGCCAGCGACCAGACGAGAATGGCATGCCGCGCGGAATCGCGCGCCAGGGAACGGGTGGTGCGAGAGAAACGGGTAGGCAAACGAATTCTCCGGTAACGGTCGTTGAATGCCCGGAGATTTCGAACGTTTTGCCGGCCCGACGCAATGAACTAATTCACAGCGGGGCAGGATTTGCTTGTGGTGTCGGTAAGGTTCTGTGCCGGCCGCGACCGCCGGCGCCATTCCCCCGGTTATTAAAGGTCCGCCGCTGCCGCGAGCTTACGGATCGACTGGGCGGAAGCTAGGAGTGCCGAGTTGGCGTTTATTACTGGCGAGTCGCTATCGAAGCGTTTCAAAGTCTCGGAAGACTAGCGTTTCTCTGGACGATTTTGCGGAGCATGCGGTAGCGCGCGGGCCCAAAACGATACACCAACGCCGAGCCTATCCGCCCAAATACTCGATAGTGACCTCAGCGGTACCGCGCATGCCGATTCGCTCGGCCGCCGCCTTGGACAAATCGATTAACCGGTCGGGAGAAAACGGTCCCCGATCGGTGATCACCACGTCAACCTGGCGACCGTTACGCAGGTTGGTAACCCTAACCTTGCAAGGTATCGGCAAGGTCTTGTGCGCGGCCGTCAAGCCGCGCGGATCGAAGCGTATCCCGCTCGCGGTCCGCGGGCCGGATTCGGCGCCGTACCAGGACGCCCTGCCCCGTTCCTTATAACCCACCGCGCTTTGCAACGGTACATAGGTTTTACCCTTAACCCGATAGGGCCTATTGTAGCGGGCACCACTACCGGCCGGCCTGTTCGCGCTATCATCGCTTTCTTCCAAATCGGGCAATAGCGAACAACCGGCGAACGCCAGTACCGTTAAGGCTAATACGCAGCGTCGCAACATCAGGCCGGGCCGAGTTAGCCGCTTCGATATAGACCTAGCGAGATTCGCACGGTGAAATCCCGCGCGACCAATCCTTAAACCGATGTCTGCGGGGGATTGCAGGCGCGAAGAATAATTGTCGAGAGCTTCGACGCCAGCTATACGGTGTTTGAGCATACTAATTCAGTAAATGGCGATTCGCGGTAGCTGAAGACTTCCCAACCAGACAAAACGCACAAACTGGCAATCAGTTTAGTTGACAACGGTATGTCCGCGCTGCCGCAAACAACTGTTGTAAGCATTTTTGAAGCGGTCTTCGGATTGGATGCCTTGCTTGGCGCCGCCGCCGATACCGCCCGCCGCCGCGCCTATCGCCGCTCCGGTACCCGGATTTCCGATAATCGCACCCAAGGCCGCGCCGCCCGCGGCACCGATTAATCCACCGACGCCGGCGCCGATCGCGGCTTCCTTGGCGGTACCGCCAGAGGCTTGTTCGGCAAGTTGCCGGCATTCCTGCATGTCTTGATTCAGACGATAGCTGTTCCGGTCGTTATAGGTATCGACGGTCGGGGTCCATCCGGTTTGGGTAGCGCAGCCGGACGCGCCGAGCGCGACGATGATCAAGCACGAAAACGAACGTAATGTCATCATCTGTTCATCCCATTGCCCAGCCAGGAACCCGCCGCCGCGCCAATCCCGGCGGCCAGCGGATCTCCGCCGCCCATTCCGTATCCCAAGGCACTGCCGACCATGCCGCCGACCAAGCCGGATGGGTTGCGTTGATCGTAATATCCGTAGCGCACCGGTGGAGGTGGCGGAGCGTAATAAACCGGAGGCGCCGGTACGTATTGCACGACAGGCGCCGGCACATATACTCGTTCCACCGGATACGCCGGAAAATAGTCGCGCTGATAATGATGGTGGTGATGGCGGTGGTGATGCTCACCCCAACCGTCGTCGGCGCTGACGGTCGACGAAAACGCGATACCCAATATTGCTAAGCTTGTTAATCTGAACATTGCACTCCCTCTTTGGATAATTATTCAGTTGCGGAAAATTCTAAAGACGGGGGCTTAAAGCAAAATTAAGGCGGGATTATGAAACGATTAAGACGGCGAAACCGAGCTCCGCTCGGGACTAACGATCCTCCTCGGGAATGGCCGGTGCTTGCCAGCTTCCGCGCTCGCGGGCATCCATGACGGTTTTCCAGCCATCGGCAACATCTTGCCGGGTCAAACCAAACCTTTCCAATATCGAATCCAACATACCGGGTGTCTCCAAACCGGGCAAGCCCGGTAATGTCGGAGCAGCCGCCTTGGCTTTCGGCGCGATAATCACATTCCCGGCTATCGGCAGTTTGTCGGCATTCCGGCAACGCGCCGCGTCGTCGGTATACAACATTTTACCGTCAACCAGACATTTAACCGGCGGCGCGGCGGATGCCGCGACGGCGATCAGGCTCAAGACCGGCGTTAAAAACCTATTTATCCGCATACGTTCTCCCACCGGCAATAAGCGCGTCAGGTCTCGTCATTCGCCAGCCACTGCTTGGTCGGTGGGGCTTGATACGCGGCATAGCGCGTCAACAGCGTTTCGGGATCGCCGGCGACCATCAACAACTCGCGTTGCTCGGGCTTGACGAATTGTTCGGCGCGAACATGATCCAGAAACCCGAGCAGACCGTCGTAATAACCGGCGACGTTCAATAAACCGCAAGGTTTGCGGTGAAAACCCAATTGCGCCCAGGTCCAGATTTCGAACAATTCTTCCAAGGTACCGATACCGCCCGGTAATGCGACGAAGCCGTCGGCCAATTCCGCCATCCGCATCTTGCGTTCATGCATCGACGCGGTCACGTAAAGTTCAGTCAAGCCGGCGTGCGCGACTTCCTTGTGAGCCAGCGCCTTGGGAATCACGCCGACCGCTTCGCCGCCCAAGGCCAGGACCCGATCCGCCACCGCTCCCATGATGCCGATGCCGGCGCCACCGTAAATCAAGCGAATGCCCCGCCGCACCATCGCCTCGGCCAGCGCGTTGGCCGAGGCGGTATAGGCCGGTAAGCGGCCCGGACTGGAACCGCAATAGACGCAAAGACTGCGAAAGGACATCGTGACCCCAAGTGATCGGCAACGGTACTTGAAAGTGTAGTGCAAAGTCGCTCGCTCGCCGGCGCCAGGGCGCCGGCTAAATGGGATCGAACGATACACGCCGTTCCGTTATTTGTGGTAAAACCGGTCCAAGGCAAAGGCCTCGGCCACTCGACGCGAATCCGCCCGCGAGTGGCCCCGGCTGGCGTGGACCGGGGCAACACTAACCTAATAATAATGAACGTAACCCGCGGCTTATTTTTTCGTTTGATCTGGGGCATTGTCCTGATCGATATCCTCGCCGTTTCGGTAACCGCTATAGCCTTGCGCCACAGCTATACCGCCTATCGGCAGCGCGCCGAAGTGGCCACCGAAAACCTGGCCAGCGTCATTGCCCAAACGATCGAAAGCACGATCGACCAAGTCGATTTGGGTTTGCAACTGGCGGCCGAACGGATAGAACAGCAGCTTGCCACCGGCCATCCAGATTCGGCGGGTTTATCGGCGCATATGGCGTGGCTGCAGACCAAGCTGCCATGGGTTATCGGACTGCGGGCCACCGACGCGCGCGGCACGGTAGCGTTCGGTACCGACATTCCCAAGGAATCGCCACCGAGCATGGCCGATCGCCGATATTTTACCGAGCTGCGCGATCGCCCCGAGTTGGGTCTGTTTATCAATCAACCGGTCATGTCGCGGATAAACCGGACCTGGGTGATCAATTTTGCGCGCCGCTTGCGGATGCCGAACGGCGATTTTGCCGGCGTGGTCTTCGCCAATATTTCGCTGGACAATTTCAACAAAATGCTCAGTCGGGTAGATGTCGGTCGGCGCGGCGCGATCAATTTGCGCGACGCCGACCTACGCTTGATCGCGCGCCTGCCGTTTTCCGGCGACATTGCCAGCACGATTGGTCGACAAGATATTTCCGAGGAATTTAAAAACCAACTTGCCAAGGATTCCAGGCAAGGCACTTTTCACAGCCCACTCAGTTTCGACGGGATGGCCCGGATCGTGTCGTTTCGGCGGGTCAATTTCTACCCGCTCTACGTCAGCGTCGGTCTCGCCGAAATCGATTATTTGGCGGAGTGGTATAACGAAGTCTGGCAAATCGCCGGCTTGGTGTGTTTGTTCATCGCAATATCCTGGATTGGCGCCTGGTTAATCGTCCGGGCTTGGCGCCAACAGCAACGCATCATCGAACGTCTGGCCGCCGAAGAAGAAAAATTCCATATCGTTGCCGACTATCCCTACGACTGGGAATATTGGCTAAACGAAAACGGTACGTTGAATTACATGTCGCCCTCTTGCAAACGGATTACCGGTTACCCGCCGGAACACTTCATGGAAGATCCCGTTCGATTGCACGACGTCGTGCATGCCGACGACCGCGAAAGCTATCATCTGCATCGTCACGACGCCGGACATGCCAGGCCGGCTGAGCTGGATTTCCGCATCGTGCGCCGGGACGGAGAAATCCGCTGGATTTCACATTGCTGCCAAGCGGCGTTCAGCCGCGACGGCCGTTACATCGGTCACCGGGTGTCTAACCGCGACATCACCGATCGACGCTTATTCGAACATGAGATCAACCGCTTGGCCCAAGCCGCCGATCAAAATCCGGTCGGTATTCTGATTACCGAGCGCAACGGCACCGCCATCTATACCAACGCCGCCTACACCCGCATCACCGGCTATCGATTCGGCGAAATCTACGGCAAAAGTCACCGCGAACTGATCGCCTCCGAGATGACCGAAGCCGAATTCGCCGACAGCCTAAAAACGGTCAAGGCCGGCCGGCTCTGGCAAGCCGAACTGGTCAACCGTCACAAAAACGGCGAAGCGCGCTGGGAGCAAATCATCGCCTCGCCTATCTTCGACAGCGAGTTTAAAGTCGCTAACTTTCTCTACCTGCGCACCGATATTTCCGAGCAAAAAACCCTCCGCCAGCAACTGCAGCTGCTGAACGACGCGATGGATCAAGTCGGCGAAACCGTGTTCTTGATGGCCGAAAACGCCGCCGACTTTTTGTACGTTAACCAAAGCGCCACCAGCGTGCTGGGTTACAGCCGCGAAGAGATGCTAGGCCACGTCACGGTATTCGACATCGATCCGAATTGGTCGCCGGCCAGACTGACCGAATTTTGGCCGCGATTGCGCAACGAACGCCGAATTCGTTTCGAAACCCGCCACCTGACCAAGGACGGCCTAAGCATCCCGGTCGAAATTACCGCCAATTTTGTCGAATACGCCGGCCAAGGCTACAACTTGGCGATCTGCCGGGACATCAGCGAACGCCAGCGTAACGAAGATGAATTGCGGCGCTTGAATCGGGAGCTGCAAGCAATCGGCAGTTGCAATCAAATCTTGCTGCGCGCGGACACCGAACAAACCCTGCTCGACGAAGTGTGCCGGATCGTCTGCGAACAGGCCGGTTACCGAATGACTTGGGTCGGGTTTTTGATGCGCGACGCCGAGCAAACCGTCCAACCGGTGGCTTGGGCCGGTGCTGAACTCGGCTATTTGCGCAACGCCAAATTGTCCTGGGGCGATAACGAACGAGGACAAGGGCCTTGCGGTCTAGCCGTTCGCTCCGGACAAGTGGTGTATATAGAGGACATTGCCGGCGATCCGCTGATGGCGACTTGGCGGCAAGCGTGTTTGCGTCGCGATTACCGGTCCTGCATCGCGTTGCCGCTGAAGGACACCGGTAATGTCGTCTTCGGGATCGTGTTGATTTATGCCGATCGGGTGGGCAGCATCACCTCGGCCGAAATACGTCTGTTAGGCGAATTGGCCAACGATTTGGCGTTCGGGATCAGCGTGTTGCGGGCCAGGTCGGAACGTCAACAGATCGAATCCAAATTGCACGATTCCGAAGAGCGCCTGAGGCTGACGCTGGAAGCGACTCAAATCGGCATTTGGGATTGGGATATCGAGAACGACCTCTGGTACGCTTCGCCCGCCTATTTCACGATGCTGGGTTATCAGCCCGAGACCGGTCCCGGCGATCGCCAGGAATGGATAGCGCGGCTACACCCCGACGATCGCGCCCGAGTCCTCGGTAAAATCGAAAGCGTGCTGATCGACGGCTTCCTGGAATATCAATACGAAGCCCGCCTCCGTCATGCCGACGGTCAATACCGTTGGCAGCAAGTGCGCGGTTTCGGAATACGCCGAGACAGCCACGGCAAGGTCACCCGTGTGCTCGGCACGCGGATGGACATACACGAGCGCAAACTGGCCGAACAGGCCATGCGCGAAAGCGAAGCCAAATACCGGCGCATCGTCGATACCGCCACCGAGGGCATCTGGGTGGTGGGCCCGGACGGGCTGACCAACTTTGTCAACGGCCGGATGGCGGAACTGGTCGGTTACCGGGCCGAAGAACTGAACGGCCGACCGATGAGCGATTTCATGCCGGCCGAAGACGCCGACGATCACTTAGAAAAACTTCGCCGCCGGCGCGCCGGTATCACTGAGAACTACGAGCGGCGTTTCCTGACGCGGCGGGGCCAGTTCATTTGGGCGCAAGTGTCGGCGGCCCCAATTTTCGACGACGACGGCGTATTCCAAGGTTCGTTGGCAATGGTCACCGACATTAGCGAGCGTAAGCGTAACGAGGAAGAACTGCGGCGCTATAAAGACCATCTCGAAGACACGGTTCTGCAACGCACCGCCGAGTTGTTGGAAGCCCGCGATGCCGCCGAAGCCGCGAATAAAGCCAAAAGCGTGTTTCTGGCGAATATGAGCCACGAGCTGCGCACGCCGCTCAACGCGATCCTGGGCTTTTCCGGACTGATGCGTACCGACGCGCAATTGACCGACAATCAACGGGATAACCTGGACATCATCAACCGCAGCGGCGCGCATTTATTGAACTTGATCAACGATGTGTTGGAAATGGCCAAAATCGAGGCAGGCCACTTGCAAGTCGAAATAGCCCCGTTCGATTTAGGCGGCTTGGTTCGCGATGTGACCGAACTGATGCAAGTTCGCGCCGAGGAAAAAGGTCTGCGCCTGACGCTGGATCAATCGTCGGAATTTCCGCGTTACATCAAGAGCGACGAATCGCGCTTGCGGCAAATCCTGATCAACTTGATCAATAACGCCATCAAATTCACCGAACAAGGCGGCGTCACGGTGAGGCTAGGGGTCAAGGAAAACGCCCGCCACCATCTGATCATCGAGGTGGAAGACTCCGGGGCCGGCATCGCGCCGCAAGATCGCCAGCGCCTATTCGAACCCTTCGTCCAGCTCGCCGACAGCCGCTTGCCGCAGAGCGGCACGGGCCTCGGCTTGGCGATCACCCGCCAATTCGTCGAAATGCTGCACGGCCGGATCGAGGTCGACAGCCAACCCGGCAAAGGTTCGCTATTTCGGATCGAATTACCGGTCGAGTTGTCGGATACCGTCGACATACCCAGCCAACACGCCGACAAGCTCGGACCGATCGTCGGCTTAGAGCCAGGGCAGCCGCGCTACCGCATCCTAATCGTCGAAGACCAACCGGAAAACCAGTCCTTGCTCAGTCGCTTGATGCACACCCTGGATTTGCCGGTCAAAATAGCCGAAAACGGCAAGCAAGGCGTCGAGCTATTCGAAACCTGGCAGCCGGATTTGATCTGGATGGATAGACGCATGCCGGAAATGGACGGTATCGAGGCGACGCTACGCATCCGCCGCTTACCGGGCGGCGATAAAGTGAAAATCGTGGCCGTGACCGCCTCGGCCTTCAAGGAACAACAGCGAGAAATGCTGGACGCCGGCATGGACGACTTCATCCGCAAGCCCTACCGGTTCGAGGAAATTTACGACTGCCTAGCCAGGCAATTGGGGGTGAAATACGTTTACCTCGGCGCGCCACCGCGAAACAAGCCAATCGACAACGAACCCGACCTCGAACGCTTGGCGGCGCTACCGGCACCGCTAAGATTCAATCTGCGCGCGGCCGTGGAAAGCCTGGATGCCGCGCGCATCGCCGCCGCGATCGGCGAAATCGCCGAAGTCGCTCCCGACTTGGCGCAAACTCTGAGCCGATGCGCCGACTATTTCGAATATCCGACGATACTGACCGCGCTGGATCGCTGCACGGCCTTAATCCGGGCGCCTAACAGCTAGCCGAGTGGCTTTCCCTAACTTTCCGGTATTGAAACAACCCGTGACCGATAAATGTGTCGGATCGCCGCGATGCTCAAACCGGCGCGTCGCGCCATCACCGCTGCGGCGCGATGGCGCAAAGGCTACAATTGCAGCCGAGTCCAAGTTGTCGCAAAGCGGACAGGCACCCCATAACGCTAAACCGTCGCCATCAGGACCGCTGAAGCCAACGCCGACCCTAGTCCGCCGCGACCGGCCGGCGGCGGCGATTTCAGTATTAACCCGAAATGGGCAACGCCCAGACGGAGGATATTTAACAATGTTTGCGCCAAGCTTACGATGGGTCGGTGCCTGGGTTTTGGGGCTGAGCTGCGCCTGCCTGCCCTGCACGCCGTCAATAGCCGACGACAAGTCTGCAACGACTGAAGCGGAATCAGCATCGAACGCCTCGTCGTTCGACACCGCATGGGGCGGCGCCCGGAACGGCCCGCCGGCGCGCATCGGGGCGCGGGTGGCGATCGTCTGCGAAGACTTGCGCAATGGCGGGGTACTCGGCGTCACCCGGGGCATCCGCGAGGCGGCGGGCGAAATCGGCTGGCAAACGAAAATATTCGACGCGGGCGGCAACCCGGCCGGACGCGACCGGGCCTTGACCGCCGCCAACGCGCAGCAGCCGGACGGCGTGATCGTGGTCGGCACCGACGCCCGCGCTATCGGCGCCGGACTGGCGCCATTCGCCGAGCGCGGTATCCCGGTGGTCGGCTGGCACGTCGATCTCAAGGCCGGCGCGCTGGATAAAGGCCCTATCGCGATAAACGTGTCCAGCGACCCGCTGGAAGTTGCCCGCGTGACCGCCACGGCCGCCGTTTCGGACGCGCGCGGCGCCGGTGTGGTGATCGTCACCGACAGCAACTTCGACATTGCCCTAGCCAAGGCCGAAGCAATGGCCATCGTTGTGCGACGTTGCGCGGAATGCAAGTTGCTGGAAATCCGGGACATCGCGATTTCCACGGCCGCTGAAACGATGCCGAAAATCACCCGCGAATGGTTGGCGCGCCACGGCACCGGCCTGACTCACCTATTGGCGATCAACGATATTTATTTCGACTACGCGGTGCCGGAACTCACCCAATCCGGTCGGTCCAGTGCCAGTATCGCCTTGCTGTCGGCCGGCGACGGCAGCCCCGCCGCCTTTCTGCGTATCCGCGCCGGCGCCTTTCAAACCGCCACCGCCGCCGAGCCGCTGAATCTGCAAGGCTGGCAGCTCATCGACGAATTGAACCGGCTACTGTCCGGCCAAGCGGTCACCGGCTACGTGGTTCCGGTACATCTGGTCACGGCCGCGAATATCGCGTCGGAAGGCGCGCCCGACCTGCTGTATGATCCGAACAATGGTTACCGGGAAATTTTCCGGCACATTTGGAAACCTTGAAACCGACATGAGCCTGTCACGCCGTTATCTGCCCCGTACGCTACGCCGGCAATTTCTGTTCACATTGGCCGCGCTGGCGGCCTTAATTCTGGCCGGCGGCCTGACCGCGGTCCATGCCTTGCGCGGCTCGGCGAACACCGTCGCCTGGCTGGCGGAGGAGCGCTTGGAAAGCCTGCGGCAAGCGCAACAGATGGTCGACCAGACCTTGCAGATCGAACGCGCCTCCTACCAATTGGCAAGGACCGGCGCACTCGCCCCAATGCGGGCGAGTTACGCCGATATCGCCAAGCGCATGGAAATCTTCGATGTATTGGTGGACAAACTAGCCGCCGGCGGCGAAGACGCCGCCTTGCTGGATTTGCGGCAAGCCAGTCAATTGTTTCGCAATACCGCGAATGTCGTCGCGCAGTTGCGGGAAAGCGCCGTGCGCGAATCCCTGGCGCCCCAAGACGTAGCCGACAGCGCCGCCCGCCATCGCGTGCAACAGGAATTCGACGAGGAACTCCGCCGCCAGGCCACCGCGATGGTAGACGCCGCCCGGACCTTGAACGATCAATACACCGAAGCCTACCGGAACAGCGTGAGGGAGCTGTGGCAAACCGCCCGCGACAAGGAACATTGGGTGGAAATCCTACTGGCCGGCAGCTTGCTGCTGGCTTGGACGATCACCCAAGTCTTCGTGGGCCGGCACGTACTGGCGCGTCTGCAACACATTAGTCGCCAATTACGCGAAGACCATCCCGACAACGCGACCGGGAGTACGCCGCGATCCGACCTCGACGAAATCGATGAGATGGCCCAGGCCGTGGCGCAATTTCGCGAGGATAGGCGACAACTGGCGCTACGCACCGAGGAATTGGCGCGCGCCCGCGACGCGGCCGAATCGGCCAACAAAGCCAAGAGCGCGTTTCTCGCCAATATGAGCCACGAACTGCGTACGCCGTTGAGCGCGATTTTGGGCTTTTCCAGCATGTTGCGCGACGATCCCGAACTGAGCGAAAGCCAGCTGGAAAGTCTGGACATCATTAATCGTAGCGGCGAGCACCTGCTGGATTTGATCAACGATGTGCTGGAAATCGCCAAGATCGAGGCTGGTCAACTCAAATTGACGGTCGCGCCGTTCGACCTCGGCGGCCTGGTCAGAGACGTGACCGACATGATGCAAGCACGGGCGTCAGCCAAAGGTTTACGGCTCGGCGTAGACCAATCGTCCGAGTTTCCCCGTTTCATCAAGGCCGACCAAGCTCGGCTCCGCCAGATATTGGTGAATCTGATCGGCAACGCGCTGAAGTTCACCCCGGCAGGCGGCGTGACGGTAAGGCTGGCGACGCTGGAAAACCACCGCCAGCACTTGCTGATGACGGTCGAAGACACCGGATCCGGCATTGCCCCGGAGGACCAACAACGCTTGTTCGAACCATTTGTGCAGTTGGCGGATAACGGCGATCAAAAAGGCACCGGACTTGGCTTGGCCATTACCCGACAATTCGTCGAATTGATGGGAGGCCGAATCTCGGTGACCAGCACGCCCGGCAAGGGCTCGCTATTTTCCGTCGACGTGCCGGTCGAACTAGTGGCGGATGAGGCATTTCCGGTAAGCCTTACCCCCAGATCGGGGGCGGCGATCCGCCTGGCGCCTGGCCAACCGGCTTATCGAATCTTGATCGCCGACGACCAAATCGAAAACCAGATTCTACTCCGGCAATTGATGAACCGTCTTGGCCTGGAAACCCGAATTGCGGGCAACGGCCAACAGTGTTTGGATCTCTGTCGAGACTGGCAACCCGATCTGATTTGGATGGATAGACGGATGCCGGTACTGGACGGCGTCGAGGCGACCCGGCAAATCCGCCGCCTGCCGGGCGGCAACCGGATCAAGATTATCGCCGTTACCGCCTCCGCCTTCCGGGAAGAGCAGCAGGAAATGCTGGACGCCGGCATGGACGACTTCATTCCCAAGCCTTACCGGTTTCAAGAGATCTACGATTGCTTGGCCAGGCATTTGGGCCTCGAGTTCGTTGACGACCGTTTATCGAATATGGTTGAACCTCCCGCCAACGCTCCGATCGAGGACTCGCTGGCCGACTTGCCGGCGCCGTTGCGCCTATCGCTGCGGCAGGCACTGGAGAGCCTGGACGCCGCCCAAATAGCGGCGGCGATAAGTCAAATCGGCATCGGACACGCCGCGCTGGCGGAGCGGCTGGCCGCGTTGGCGGCGAATT
>NZ_LUUK01000150.1 GCF_001644025.1 Methylomonas koyamae | reverse complement strand
GTCCAAGCCCAAGCCGGCAAATGCAGCGGGAAATTAGGATACCACCAGCCCAGCGCGGCGATACCGGCGTTGCCCAATAGATTGCCCACTAAAGCGCCGGCCAACGACAACAAGGCGGCTTCGGTCAAGAACAGCGCTTGCAGCTCGGCGCGCCGGGCGCCCAAGGCCTTCAACAGACCGATTTCGGCGGTACGCTGGCTGACGCTGACCAGCATCACGTTCATCACCAGCACGCCGGCCACCGCCAGGCTGACCGAGGCGATGCCGGCCACCGTGTAAGTCAGTGCGCTAAGAATCTTGTCGAAAGTGTTAACCACGCTGTCTTGAGTAATCACGGTAATGTCGTCCTCGCCTTCATGGCGCGCTTGGATGATGCGGCGCACCTCGTCGACAGCTCGGTGCATCGCCGCTTCGCTATGCGCCTCGATCAGAATTCGGAACAAGGAGTGACTATCGAACAAGGCCTGCGCCGAGGCCACCGGCACGATCACCAGTTCGTCGAAACCGGTACCGATCGACTGGCCTTCCTCGGCCAGCACGCCAACGACCCGGAAGCGGCGGTCGTTGATTCTAAGCCATTCGCCGACCGCTCGACGTTGGCCGAACAAATCCTCGCGGATTTTCTTGCCGATGACGCAGACCGACAGTTCCCGCCCTGCGGCGGCTTCGGGCAAAAATCGGCCCTGGGCGACCGTTAAATGTCGCACCCGCAGCAAGGCATGGGTCGAACCCATGATGTTGGTTTCCCGCTCCAGGCCGGCCACCGACACCGGCGCCGAACCGATATTGACCGGCGCGATCGCGGCGATATTGCGGCTGCGGAACAGGGCTTCGGCGTCTTCCAGCGTCAGATCCCGCGGCGTCTCGCCGAGCAGCGGGGGGTGGCCGCCGGTGGTTTCGCTACGGCCCGGCAATACAATCAACAAGTGGGTGCCCAGCGACTCGAATTCGTTGACGACATACGTGCGCGCGCTGTCGCCCAACGCGGTCAGGATGTTCACCGATGCTACGCCGATACTCATCGCCAGCACAATCAACCCGGCCCGTAATGCTTGGGCTGCGATGGCCTTGCCGGCTTGG
>NZ_LUUK01000149.1 GCF_001644025.1 Methylomonas koyamae | reverse complement strand
TATCGCGAACGCGTCTTTGCGCCGCTCTGGAAAAAACCGCCGCGCGCATCCGGCGCACGGCGAGTCACGCTGGCTCAAGGCCGGACTAACCGCCGGGGCGTGTTGGCGGTGTGCCGGTGGGAGGTGTACCGGTAGGTGGCGTGCCGCCACCCGACGTGCTGCCGGAGGTATCGGCAACCGTCGGACAACTCAAACTGGCCACACCCTCGCTGGTCGCAATGACCAAATTGATCGACGCAGTCACATAATTGCCGTTGTTGGCCAAAGTCAGCATCAGATGGTCGCCGGAATCGCTGGTGATGCCGTCGGTGGCCGATTGATTGGAACCGCCGGTGAATACCGAGTCGGTTGCGTTGGCGGTATCTTTCAAACCGTGGGAAAGGTATTGGCTGATCGTGGTGTAGATCTGTTCGGTTAGCGATTCGTCGAAAAAAAACTGAGTCGCCTGATCGTAGACAGCAGTGCTGCCCGAGAAAGTACGGATGCGGACGTGGATGTGTGTAGTGCGCGAGGTGTACCAACCGGGATAAATGCTGATGAACTTCACTGCTCCGCGCGCATTGGTGATTTGGTAGCCACGCAAATAATCCTCGGCGGTCAGGTCGGCAGCGCCCATATTGGTCTCGCCCGAATAGTTACCGTCGGCGTCGCAGTGCCAAATGTCGACGTAAGCGCCGTTGATCGGCGAAATCGTGCCGTTGGCGTTCAGTTTGGATACCGTGACCGTCAGAACCAGCGGGAAGCCGGCCGCAATCTTACCGGTTACGCTGCTGGTGCGAATATCGGAGCGCAGCAAGTTGTTGGCAACGCTGTCCAGGCAAAACGGCCCTTCGGTAACGGTGGGCGCCAAGGAGTAGGCTGCCAGTGCCGAACGGCTGACGCCACCCAGCATGGTGGCGGCGACCAAGCCGGCGGCACCCTTGGCGGTCATCAGCAACATATCCCGGCGAGCCGGCATTGTTAAGTCTTTTGAATTTTCCATAACTATGTCCTTAATCAAGCGCCAATAACGCCG
>NZ_LUUK01000148.1 GCF_001644025.1 Methylomonas koyamae | reverse complement strand
TGAGCGGAGCCGCCGCCCCCTGACCGGAGCCAAAGGGCGCGCGGCGGCAGGTTCAATCATTAACAGGCCGAATCATAATTCGCTCGACTCGTTTGCAAGGCGGCAAACGTAGCGCCATCAGTCCGCTAGTGTAGCCGGAATGCGGCTCGGCTGAAATCCGGCGGCGGACTTTCACCGCAGCTGCCGGGCCAAGCCAGGGTAAGCCTTCGAATGCCAAGCGGGCGCCGCTTAATATCGAACACGGTCAACCAAGGTTTTGCTCTAGCCAAGCGCCCGGTCCGGGCTATACTAAAAGATACTTTCCACGCGCTCTTCGCTAGACGCCAAACCCGGCGGATGTTCCGCCGCCACTTCAGCCGAGCCGTCGCGGCATTCCATCGGCCGCTCGCACTGTCAACGGCTTCTGATATGGGAGATAGCTCATGACAAACATCACAGCATTCATTCTCTGCGCTGGCTTGCTGGCCGCTTGCGCCTCGTCCGGCCCGGTCGCCCGCCGCGACCCGAACGACCATCGCGGTTACGCGGCCGACGCGATGCGTTGCAGCCAAGCATCGATGCGCATGGAAGCCATCAAAGTGCCCACGCCGCATGCGCTCAGTGTCGTCGAAATACCGACCATCCCGGACGCCGGACGCTTCACCGCCTGCATGGATTACGCCAAATGGCCGGTACCGCGCGCGGACACGGCGCAGTATCTCAAGGTATCAACCGTATGCCTAAACCGGGCCAGGAATGCCGACAACGCCGACGAAACTTATGCCGACTGCATCAAAGCCAGCCAATTGAGTATCGAGTTAATCCCGAACCAGTAACGAAGCGGAGGGCATGATCCCCGCGCCCTTCCCGAGCATCCCCCGTACTCTGGTTGCGACCGGTTTCCAAAACTGAGCGGCTGCCGCGACCGCTTAAACGCAACCGGCGTCAAGTCGATCATCTCGGCATTACCCCATCGAATCGGTTTTGCGACACCGCCAACCACTAAATCAGTTTACCGCTTTCACTAAACAAGAGGCTTTACGGAAAGCGCGGCGACGAATACCCGCCCCAAGTCCGGCAATCCGCGACTCGCGCCACTCTCGCACCGCAACAATTTCACGTAAGGCTCGCCCGGTAAACTTTGACGGTGCGCCATGACCCGTGTTTTATATGCGCTTTGACTTGATCCCAGAAATGGCCTTACTCCTAATGTTCTCGAATTCTTGCAATCGGCTTTCCCGTTCAGGCTTCACCGCCGGTAAATCCATCAGAGCCTCCGGAACCGCCGCGACACCGGCCAAAATCAATGCTACGAGTTGAATACGTTCCTGGACCGGTCGTTCGTGACCGCTTTGTTGCACAAATCCCTGATCAAGCAAACTCCCCTTACCCCAAACCCGCCGGACGGTTTTAGGGGTTAGCTACCGCGATTGGCCGACCGACCCGATTCTATGTCACCTCAATGGCTCGAATTCCGGAGTTTCGGCGTCGACTCCCAGCTGAACCTTACGCGATTGGCGGCGATACTCCACGCCGGGTTTCTTGGTTTTGCATTTATGCTTTGGACTCTAGCCTTCGCCCAACATCTTTACCGCGGAGCGATCGACAAGTAGATGCAAGCCATTGGGATGGGCGCGATAGGAAATACACACCGGCACATGTTGCCGGCAACGGCAAAGCGTCGGGTAATAGGGCTTAACCCAATCAAGGCCAAACAATTTCAATATACTGGCGACCATCCGGCTGGCTTGCCGCTGCGCCAAACCGAACAAGTTTTTGATCATCAAACAAAACCGGATCGCCGCATCCGAAAATTTCTCGGCCGGCCCTCGCCGACCACGGGCAGGTGCCAGCCAATCCATAGCTGCATAAAGCCACGGCTTCACAGGGATTGGTTATAGTCTCGCCAGGTAGTGGTTCGGAATTTCAAGGGTTCTGGCTTGGGCGTTTCGGCTTGTGTTCAATGACTTCCCTTGTATTATGGAGACCGCCGGCGATTTATGCGACAAAGCCCCGTGACGGGCAAACACAGCCCTGGATAATCGTCGAAAGTCATTTGGCGTCCTGACTGAAAAGCTATAGCGGCGCAGGTATCGAATTGTTTTTAATATCGTTTTTTATGTTGATCGATGATCGAATATAGCCCGAAAAAACCTATGCTAAACAGCAACGTGCCGGGAAGTTTTGAAAAGTGTAGTTGGCGAAAACCGACGCATAGCATAGAACAATTATCTGTTATTTCATTAATTTACGAATGAATCTCCAAATAAAACAAGACAGCAAGCAAGGCAACGAAATACAACACACGCCGATGATGCAGCAATACCTCCGCATCAAGGCTCAACATCCGGACATTCTACTGTTTTACCGGATGGGCGACTTTTACGAGCTGTTTTACAACGACGCCAAACGCGCCGCTCAATTGCTGGACATTACCCTGACCGCACGCGGCGCATCGGCCGGAGCGCCGATTCCGATGGCCGGCATTCCCTATCATGCCGCCGAAAACTATATCGCCAGACTGTTGAAACAAGGCGAATCGATCGCGATTTGCGAGCAAATCGGCGATCCCTCAAAATCCAAGGGGCCGGTCGAACGTAAAGTCGTACGCATCGTCACGCCCGGTACCGTCACCGACGAAGCCTTGCTGGAAGATCGCAAGGACAATCTACTGTTGGCGCTGGCGCGCTACGATAATTTGGTCGGCATCGCCTGCCTGGATTTGACCAGCGGCAAGTTCGTGTTGCAACAACTGGAAAACGACAGCCAGTTACTGGCCGAAATCGAGCGTCTGAATCCTGCTGAACTGTTGTTCAGCGAAGACCAAGCCCTGCCGGCGTCCATCAAGGAACGCAAGGGTTTGTGCAAACGCCCGCCTTGGCATTTCGATTTGGATAGTTGCCGCCAACTAATTTTGAAGCAATTCAACTGTCACGATCTGAAAGGCTTCGGTTGCGAGCACCTGCCGGCGGCGATTTGCGCCGCCGGTTGCTTGCTGCAATATGTGCGGGATACCCAGTTCAACGCCCTGCCCCACATTCAGGGCATTGCCGTCGAACACGCCGACGACGGCATCAGCTTGGACGCCGCCAGCCGCCGTAACCTGGAATTGGACAGCCACCCCAGCGGACAAATGCAATACACGCTGCTCGGCGTGCTGGACAAAACTGCAACCGCGATGGGCAGCCGCTGTTTGCGGCGCTGGCTGCACCGGCCGTTGCGCGACCAGGC
>NZ_LUUK01000147.1 GCF_001644025.1 Methylomonas koyamae | reverse complement strand
TATTGAACGACGTCGGCGAAGGTCCCGACATTTTGGAAACCGACGCGGAAACCTATGCCGATGGCGTTTTGTCAGCCGAGGCGCAAACCTTGACCGCCAGTGCCCGCCGAGCGATGCGAGCCCTCGTGATTTGGAACGGCAGCCACGGCAAGCATCGCCACTCGGAGAGTCAGGCTCTGTGCGATACCACCCACTGCATGGTGTTTCTGGGCGAGGCGCCAAACGCCCATTCCCGTAGCGGAGAGCGAACCGACCCCAACTTGTTGCGATTACTGGATGCGCTGGCGGACGGACAAACTTGGCTGCCCTTCGCCAACGGCGGCGACCGACGCTGGATTCGCCAAATCGCGGCCGCGGAATTGGAAGGCCGTTTCGCGGAACAACGCATCGACGCTATCCGCCGCGAACGCCGCAAAACCGGCGAATTGTTGGTCCGCCTATACTATCCGGAAAGCGAGGAGGTCCTAGCCTGCGAAGTATTCCGCAATACCCTCAAATTGCCGTCCTGCCCGGACCGGATCGAAGCACTCAGTGGCGGGAGGGGCTGGCAATTCGAAGGCGTGGGCAGTGGCCACGGCCTGGGATTGTCGATATTGCGCGCCCAAGCCCTGGCTGAAGCCGGTTACAGCGCCGAACAAATATTACGCGACGCCTTTACGGCGGCCGGCGAATAATCCGGCGCGTGACGTCAAACGCATTCGGCTGCGTCACTCCAACGACAAGCGGTAAGGCCGCATTGGCGAAGCGTTAAAACCTTCCCGCCGATAAAAGTCTTGCGCCGCCGCATTCTCCGCGTCGGTTAACAAGGTAATCCGGCGGCAACCGCCGGATTTGGCGTGTGCGATGGCCGCTTTCAGCAATCCTTGGCCTATCCCCGACCCGCGCCGATTCGCGGTCACCACCATATCTTCCAGCCATGCCACGCGCCCGCCGAGCGCCGTGGACACCGTGTATAGCAAGCTGACCATGCCGACAGGCCGGCCGTCTTCCCGCGCCACCAGGATTTCGCCGA
>NZ_LUUK01000146.1 GCF_001644025.1 Methylomonas koyamae | reverse complement strand
AACCGGCATAACCGAAGCCGCTGTCTTGCTGAAAGACAGCCCGCATGGTCCGCGCTTGGTCGCCTACGCCGCGACCGCCGCCACCTCCGGCCGGCCGACTGAGGTCGAAACACTGCAACAAGGCTTGCGGCAGCGCTTGCCCGACTACATGGTGCCCAACGCCATCGTATTACTGGATAGCCTGCCGAAAACCGCCAACGGCAAACTCGACCGCAAGGCCTTGCCGGAACCCGAACTGAACCGGAGCGATTATCGCGCGCCGCAAACTGAAACCGAACAACGATTGGCGGCGATCTGGCGGGTGTTGTTGGGCATCGACCAGGTCGGTCTGGACGACCATTTCTTCGAACTGGGCGGGCATTCGCTGTTGGCGATGAAACTGGTCGGCAGCGTCAAGCAGTCGGTCGGTGTCGAGCTACAGGTGCGGCGTATCTTCGAAAACCCTCGATTGGCGGGGCTGGCGGCGGAAATCGACACGCTGCAAGCCATTTCCGCACAACAGCCGGATTTACAGTCCGAATTGTCGGACGCTTTGGCGGAGTTGCAAGGTCTGTCGTCGGAAGATTTACAGGCCTTGCTGGCAGCGGAAGAATGAATCGATCGTGGCCTTTTCGTGCGTAGCGTCGTAAACCTTATTGAAAATAGATTTGTTTGATGGAAAACCTACTCGCCCATTTTAACGACCTGAGCGCAGATCAACGTAAAGCCCTGATAGTGTTGTTGAAACGTCGCGGCATAGACGTTTCGCAACTACCGATTACCGGCGTCAAGCGCGATGCGCCGCTGCCGCTGTCCTACGGCCAGCAGCGGTTGTGGTTTCTGGCGCAGTTGGAGCCGGATAGCAGTGCCTATCACATCGCCGATGCGGTCTGGCTGAACGGCACGGTGGATGCGTCCGCGTTGCAACGCAGTGTCGATAAACTGGTTGCGAGGCACGAAAGCCTCAGAACCACGTTCCGCAACGTCGGCGGTAAGGCGCTACAAATCGTCCATGCGCAGTTGCCGGTGGCGGTGGCCTGGTTGGATTGCCGCGAAATGGTTGGCGACGAGGTAGCGGTTAAAACTAAGCTGGAGGCTATCGAGCGGCAACCCTTCGATCTGGAAAATGGGCCCTTGTTGCGGGTCAGCGTACTGAAAGTGGCCGCCGACCGTCATGTGCTTTCGATTGCATTGCATCACATTGTTGCCGATGAGTGGTCGCTGAATATCGTCATTACCGAATTCGCCGAAATCTATCGCGCCTACTGCGATGCCAGGGAGCCGACATTACCCGGACTGGCGATTGGTTACGCCGATTTCGCGGTCTGGCAGCGGCATTGGCTGGAAGTGGGCGAAATGGAACGGCAGCTGAACTATTGGACGGCAAAACTGGCCGGCGAGCAAACAGCGCTGGAATTGCCGTTCGACAAACCCAGGCCGGCAGAGCCGAGCGATCATGGTGCGAAATTGGAATTTCCGCTGCCCGACGCCGTGAGCACCTCGCTACGCCAACATTGCCGGGGACAGGGTGCAACCCTGTTCATGGGGTTGTTGGCCCTGTTCAAGATGCTGCTGTACCGTTACAGCGGCCAAAATGCGATTCGGATCGGCGTGCCGATTGCCAACCGCAATCGCCGCGAGACCGAACATTTGGTGGGTTTTTTCGTCAATACCCAGGTCTTGCAGACCGAACTGCACGGGGGCTTGAGTTTTCGTCAAGTGCTGGAACGGGTGAAGGATACCGCGCTGGGCGCACAGGCGCATCCCGATTTGCCTTTCGATCAACTGGTCGAAGCGCTCAGCCCCGAACGGAGCTTGAACCGTAATCCACTGTTTCAGGTGATGTACAACCATCAGTATCAACAGGCGGAGACCACCGCAGCCCTGAGTTTGCTGAATATTGCACCGTTTGCCCGCGACAGCTACACCACCCAGTTCGAGTTGATATTGGATACTGTCGAAACTGGCAAACACGGCATCAACACTCTTTGGACTTACGCCAGCGACTTATTCGGCCATCCGACGATAGAGCGGATGGCCCAGCATTTTTGCCGCTTGGCCGAAGCCACGCTGGCGGCACCCGAGACGGCCTTAAGGGATTTGCCGCTGCTCGAGCCGCTGGAATGGCATGGCTCAAGCGCCGCCGAGGCCAGGTTCTGTGAATGGATTGCATTGTCCGAAGCCATTCGTACTCAAGCACAA
>NZ_LUUK01000145.1 GCF_001644025.1 Methylomonas koyamae | reverse complement strand
GCTCGGCATGCAAGCGGGCCAAAAACGCCTCGGCTTCCAAACAGTGTTCGCAGCCGTCGCGCACGAACGCTTCGATGTCGGCCGCGTCAGCCGCGCGGAGTCCGGTCTGCATGATCAGCGCGAGTATGCCGCAGATTAGCCGTAGGCTTAATGTTCGATAAACCGTCCTGTCGAACCCGAAAATCCGTCCGATTGAACTCATCCGTCCCCCTTGCGTCTACCGCCGGTCGGCCGTGTTAGTCGCGACCGAGATAAAATTATTGGATAATACGCCGTTATTGCCAACGACCCGCCTCCACCGCGGTGGAGCCACACCGCAACACGCCTTAGAGCGGCAGACTCCCAACGACACTGAATGGCCAAACGACCCAACAGATACCGAAAACTCACCGTTAGACGCAAAAAAACGCCCTCGAAATCCAACTGGTTGATACGCGGCGCAATCACCGTGGCGCTGGCCGCGTTGGCGGCCCTGGCAATTTATACCTTCTACCTGGATTATACCGTTCGCCAACAATTCGAAGGCAAGCGCTGGTCGATTCCGGCCCGGGTCTACGCCAGTCCGGTCGAGCTTTACAACGGCTACGAGATGTCCGCTAAAAGCTTCGAGGACTTGCTGCAACAACTGCATTACCGGATGGACCCGCAACTGGCCGCCGAAGGCTCCTACGTGGTCAAGGGCAGTCAAATATCGCTAAAAACCCGTGCCTTCAATTTCGGCGATACACCTCAGGAGAGCCGAAAAATCAACGTCGGCTTCGCCGCCGGCGGCGTTGCTAACATAGCCGACGCTGCGACCGGCGAAAGCGTCGCCATCTTGCGGATGGACCCGGTGCAGATCGGCAGTTTTTATCCTACCCGCAAGGAAGACCGCATTCTGATCAAACTGGACGAAGCGCCGCCTACACTGGTGCAAGGCTTGCTGTCCACCGAGGACCGCGACTTTTATCATCATTTCGGCATCTCGCCCAAGGGCATCGCCCGGGCGATGTGGAACAATCTGAAGGCCGGCGGCATGGTGCAAGGCGGCAGCACGATCACCCAGCAATTGGTGAAAAACTTCTTCCTGCACCCCAAACGCACTCTACGGCGCAAGCTCAAGGAAGTGCTGATGTCGCTGATTCTGGAATACCGCTACAGCAAGGACGAGATACTGGAAGCCTACTTGAACGAAATCTTCCTGGGCCAGGACGGTTCCAGCGCGGTACACGGCTTCGGTCTGGCCAGCGAGTTTTATTTCGGCCAATCGCTGAAAACGTTGAATCTGCCGCAGGTCGCTACGCTGGTCGCGCTGGTGCGCGGACCGTCGGAATACGACCCGCGCCGCAATCCGGACCACACTCTGGATCGACGCAATCTGGTGCTGGACTCGATGCTCGCCGAAGGCTATATCGACGAACAACAGGCCAGCGAAGCCAAAAAGCAGCCGTTGGGCGTGGCCAAGGTGATACACCGCTCGGCCAACCGTTTTCCGGATTTCATCGACTTGGTCAAGCGCCAACTTAGACAGGAATACAAGGAAGAGGATCTGACCTCGGAAGGCTTGCGCATTGTAACGACGCTGGACACGCGCACGCAGGACACCTTGGAGCAAACGCTGGCGAACAAACTGAAACACCTGGAGAAAAGCCCGAAAAGCGACGACTTGCAAAGCGCCGCCATCGTCACCCGCCGCGACAACGGCGAGATCGTCGCCTTGGTCGGCGGTCGCGACAGCGCGGTCACGACCGGCTTTAACCGGGCGCTGGACGCGGTCCGGCCGATCGGCTCGTTGATCAAACCGGTGGTATATCTAACCGCGCTGGAACACCCCGACCGCTACACGATCGCCACGCCGATCAGCGATACCGCGATCGCGTTGGACGACGGCAGCGGCAAAACCTGGTCGCCGGATAACTACGACAATCGCGAGCACGGCGTGGTACCGCTGCATACCGCGCTGACCCATTCCTACAATCTGGCGACGGTGCGGATCGGCATGGACATCGGGTTGGGCAAAATCGCCAACACCCTGAAGGCGATGGGCGTGTCGCGGCCGGTGAATCTATATCCGTCCTTCCTGCTCGGCGCCCAAGCCCTGACGCCGTTCGAAGTCACCCAACTTTACCAGACCCTGGCCGGCGACGGCTTCGCGACGCCACTGCGCTCGATTCGGGCGGTTAATGCCGCCGACGGCAAGGCACTGCAAAGCTATCCGTTCACGGTCCATCAGGCCGTCGATCCCGCCGCCGCCTTCATCACCAACACGATACTGCAGGAAGTGATGTATGCCGGCACCGGCCACTCGGCCTACAGCTACATGCCGCAAAGCATGGCGCTGGCCGGCAAGACCGGCACCACCAATCAGTTGCGGGATAGCTGGTTCGCCGGTTTCAGCGGCGATTTGTTGTCGGTGGTATGGGTAGGCCGCGACGATAACAAGCCGACCGGCCTGACCGGCGGCAGCGGCGCGCTGCAAATCTGGGCCGATCTGATGCGGCAGGTCTCGAAAAAGCCGGTCAGCCTGATCCGGCCGGACAATGTCGAAATGAAGTGGATCGATCCGTCCACCGGCTTGCTCAGTACCGAGGACTGCCCCGGCGCCAAATTACTGCCCTTTATCGACGGCTCCGGCCCCAGCCAATTTTCCGAATGCGGCGGCGGCGGCGAAACCGACGGCAACTGGCTTAACAACCTCAATCCTTTTTAACCGATGAAAATTCTTAGCTTCGTTTTTTGCCTAATATGCGCCACCCCATTGCACGCGGAGGAAACGCCGATCGCCCGATTGAAAACTTTTTTGGCCGGCTCGAGCGCGCTGGCCGCCGACTTCCGCCAAGTGACGCTGGACAAGAGCGGCAAACCGGCGCAAACCAGCAGCGGCAAGTTTTATTTGAGCCGCCCCGGCAAATTCCGCTGGAATTATCAAAAACCCTTCGTCCAGGAAATCGTATCCAATGGCGGCAAGGTCTGGTTTTACGATGCGGATTTGGAGCAGGTCACGGTCAAGCAATTGGACGATTCGCTGGGTTCGACGCCGGCCTTGCTGTTGACCGGTCAAATCGACATCGAAGAGAAATTCAAGTTGCAAGAGCAAGGCGAGGACGAAGGCATGAATTGGGTGAAATTGTCGCCCAAGAACGAAGAAAGCGGCTTCAAATACATCCTGATCGGCTTGGAGCGCGACCAGTTGGGCGGCATGGAATTGAGCGATAATTTCGGCCAATTGACGCGTATCTATTTTTCCAACATCCAAATCAATCCCAAGCTGGAAGAAGCCTTGTTTAACTTCAAAGCGCCCAAGGGCGCCGACGTGTTCGAAAACTAAGCGGTCGGAACCGGCAAGATTTTGCCGGCCTTGCCGTCAGGCGGCCAATTCCACCCGGTTACGGCCGCGTTGTTTGGCCGCGTACATTGCTTTGTCGGCACGCTTGACCAGCAATTCCGCGCTGTCGTCGCCTTGCAGCGTGGCAACGCCCAAACTGGCGGTCAAATTCAACACATCCATGCCGTAAGCCAGGGTATGCGACTCGATGTCGGCGCGCAGACGCTCGGCGATAATCCCGGCGCCGTCGATGTCGGTGTCGGCCAATAAAATCACGAACTCTTCGCCGCCGAAGCGGTAAACCGCATCGCTGCCGCGCACGCTATCGCGTAACCAGGCGGCCACCGATGCCAAGGCCAAATCGCCGCAAGCATGGCCGTATTGGTCGTTAATATTCTTAAAATGATCGATATCGACGAAGACCAAGGACAAATGCTGGCCGTGGCGTACCGCCCGCTTGACCTCGCGTTGCAAGCTATCGTTAAAGGCCGCGCGATTGTTGGTTTTGGTCAACGGATCGGTATACGCCATCCGTAAGGCTTGTTGAAACAGCGTGGCATTGCGTAACGGATAAATCAGACAGCACAACAGGCTTTCCAGCATTTTCAGCTCTTCGCGGCCGAAGCGTTGGGTACGGGTCAGCTTCAGTTCGCCCAGCTCCTGCTCCTCGACTTTCAAGACATAAGAGCATGAGTGGCGGGCCATCACCCCGCGCTGATAGTGCATGTTGAACAGCGGATGGTTGTATTCGACGCCGTTGTGCGGGATCGTCGCTTGAATCTTATTGCAAAAGATCCCGATCAATTCGTCGAACTCCAGCGTGGTTTGCAAGGCACTGCTGATGTCGTAATGATGAAGATTGACCGCCGTCGAGGCTTCGAAGGTTTTGTTGCTGACGACGGCTAATTCGGCGGATTGTTCTTTCATGACGGTCCCCAGTGATCGAGTTGGCGTTCAAGCCATCGAAAGCCAGGACCGTGCCAGCTTGTTTTAAGCGTTTTTTTTCAATTGGTTAATAAATTAAACATCGATTAGAAGCAACAAGGCGGCAAATTTCCGCCGGATTCCCGGCGCCGCTCAAAACAGACCCAATTGAACCTGAGCCACCTCCGACATCATTTCCCTGGACCAGGGCGGGTCCAAGACCACTTCGACATCCACGCTGTCGACGCCGGGCAAACCGCGGATACACTTCTCGACGTCGCCCTGAATCACCGGGCCCATGCCGCAACCCGGCGCGGTCAACGTCATCCGTATCCGGACGTCGTGACCGCCATTGGCGTTGGCCGTCACGTCGCAACCGTAGACCAAGCCCAAATCGACGATATTCACCGGAATTTCCGGATCGTAGACGGTTTTCATCACTTCCCAGCAATTGCGCTCGACCGCCTGCGCATCGGTTTCCGACACCAGGGTCTGCAAATGCTGAGGCTCCTTGCCGAGCGCGTCGGCGTCGACGCCGGCGATCCGCACCATGTGGCCGTAATCGGTGAAAACCGTATAGTTACTGCCCAAGGACTGGTGGATCGTGACTTCCTGACCCTTGCGCAACATGCCGTGATGGCCGTCGGGAATCGTGACGATGTTGACGTCACGGTTTAAAAACACCACTTCTCTGTCTGCCATAGCTCGTTTCAACGGTTGAATGTCTGGGCGTCAATAATTTGACCGGTGACGCCGAGGCTGGCGTCGCTGAATAAATAAACGTAGGCCGGCTGCAAACTGGCGGGCGCCGGCAGCGCCGCCTTGTCTTCGGCCGGATAGGCCTTACGCCGCAACGGACTGTCGACCGGCCCCGGCACCAAGGTGTTGACCCGGATTTTGCCGGCGGATTCCAACTCAGCCGCCAATATCGCAGCGAAACCTTCCAATGCGATTTTGGAAACGCCGTAAGCGCCGGAATAGGCTTGGCCCTTGCGAGCCGAGGAGTCCGAGGTAAACACAATCGCGGCATGCTCGGCCGCCAGCAATACCGGCAGCAAAACCCGGCACAGTAAAAACGCCGCGTTCAGATTGACGTTCAACGCATGCCCCCAATCCTTGGTTTTGTAATTGGCGATCGGGCTGAACGCGCTGAATTCCACCGCCGAATGCAATACGCCGTGCAATGCGCCGAAGCGCTCGGCGATGGCGTCGGCCATTTCCTGATATTGAGCTTCGGTGGCGCCGGCCAAATCGAAAGGGTACATCGTCGGTTCCGGACCGCCGGCCGCGACGATCGCGTCGTAGGTTTTTTCCAATTTCGGGATGCTGTTGTCCAGCAAAATCAGGCTGGCACCCTGCCCGGCCAGAGCCAGCGCGGCGGCACCGCCCAAGCCGCCACCGGCGCCGGTGATCAAAATTAATTGATTGTTCAATGACATAGACTGGTTTGGATCCATTGCGTCAGTTGACGGGGATGTTCGATCATCGCGTCCGCCCCCCAGGTATCGGGTTGGTCGTCGCTGTTCAAATAGCCGTACAAGGCCGCTAGAGTTTTCATGCGGGCGTTTTTGCCGGCGGCAATGTCGTGCGGCGCATCGCCAATGTAGACGCAGCGCTCGGGTGTTACGCCGGCCAACCGGCAAGCTTCGAACATCGGCCCCGGATGCGGCTTGCTAAACGCGGTGGTGTCGCCGCTGACCGCGCAAGCCACGCGCGTGTCCAACGCCAGCGCTCGCAACAACGGCGAGGTAAACCGCTGCTTTTTGTTGGTCACGACCCCCCACTTCAAACCGGCGGTTTCGATGGCGTCCAGGCAATCGACGATGCCGTCGAAAAAGCGACTGTGTTCGGCAATATTGGCCTGATAGGCGTCCAACATGTCGCTCAACATCGTTTGCGCCGTGGCTTCGTCCACCGTAACCGCTTGCCGAATCATCGCCATGGCGCCCCGCGAAATCGCCGGCTTCACCGTCGCCGGATCAATTTCGGCAAAACCGTGCGCCGCCAGCGTTCGATTTAGACAGGCGATCAGGTCCGGCGCGGTATCGACCAGGGTACCGTCCAAATCGAACAACACGCACTCCAGTTTGAAGTCGGTCATGCGGTTTATTCCGGACGCGCGAACGCGGCGATGTAGTTGACGTCGATATCGCGGCCCAGACTGAAGCGCTTGGCGAACGGGTTGTATTCGATGCCGGTCATTGCCTGCAATTCCAGACCGCCGGCCCGCGCCATTCGATCCAATTCGGCCGGTTTGATAAAGGTTTTATATTCGTGAGTGCCCTTCGGCACCATTTTCAGCAGATGCTCGGCGGCGACGATCGCCAGCAGCCAAGCCTTCGGCACCCGGTTCAAGGTCGAAAAAAACACCAGACCGCCCGGTTTGACCAGCGTCGCGCATGCCTTGACCACCGAAGCCGGATCGGGAACGTGCTCCAACATTTCCATACAGGTCACCACGTCGAAGCCGCCCGGCTCCTCGGCCGCCAATTGTTCGGCGCTGACCTTGCGGTAATTGACCGCCACGCCGGTTTCCAGACTGTGCAGATCGGCGATATCCAGCAGATCTTCGCTCAGATCGATACCCAAGGCATCGGCGCCCTGCCCGGCCAAACCTTCGGTCAGAATGCCGCCGCCGCAACCGACGTCAACCACCCGCTTGCCGGCCAAATCGACTTGCCGGCCGATGAATGCCAAGCGAAGCGGATTAACGGCGTGCAAGGTATGCAATTCGCCGTTCGGGTCCCACCAGCGCTCCGCTTGAGCGCCGAACTTATGAATTTCGTGAGGATGTACGTTGTCTGCTGCCGTCATGATCTACCGCGCGCTGTGTAAGTTGGCGATAGTTTACTTTAACACTAGGTTATTCGTCATGCGGCAACTGCAAGCATTCGGTTCGCCGCGACCCGCTTCATCGAATGGCGTTGAAATCGGCCGTCCAAGCCCCCAAGATTGTCAGCGTTACTCGGGACGGGCAATTCTCCCCAACTTCCGCCGGATTTGGCTAGACTAAGCCTTCCACTCACCCAGAAGCGGCGTATGCGGGAAGAAAGCAAGACGGAAGACCACAAGCTGGACATCCAGCGCATTATCCAGTGGCTGGACGACGACGGCATATTGTCGAAAGCGGACCTGGAAAAATGCCGCCAATACGCGGCCGCCAAGATCAATCTCAACAAGCATCCGTTGAAAATTTTGAGCGAATGCGAATTGGCCGACCGCAGTCAACTCGGCAAGCTGCTGACTCAGGAAGACCTCACCCAATGGTTGGCCAAAAAGCTGGCGCTGCCCTACTACTATTTCGACCCGCTGAAAATCGACGTACCCAGCGTGACCGCGATCTTCAGCAAAGCCTATGCGGTCAATTACAACATCCTGCCGATCAAGATCAACGACGAGGAAATTGTCGTCGCCACCGCCGAGCCCTTCATCCGCGCCTGGCAACTGGATCTGGCCAAGATGCACCACGGCAAGATTCGCTGCGTGTTCGCCAATCCCGACGAAATCAAGCGCTATCTGGACGAGTTTTACAACTTTTCGCAATCGCTGAAAGGCGCGCAAACCCAAAACGAAGGGCGCGGCGGCGGCCAGAACTTCGAGCAATTGGTCGAACTCAGCAAAATGGCGGACCTGGACGCCAACAACCAGCACGTCGTCAATCTGGTCAACTGGCTGCTGCAATACGCTTTCGACCAACGCGCCAGCGACATCCACATCGAGCCGCGCCGCCAGCAAGGCAACGTGCGCTTTCGGATCGACGGCATCCTGCACCACGTCTACCAGTTGCCGATGCCGATCATGAACGCGGTGCTGAGCCGGCTGAAAATCCTGGGACGGATGAACATCGCCGAAAAGCGTTTGCCGCAAGACGGCCGCATCAAAACCCAAATGAATGCCAAGGAAATCGAATTGCGGCTATCGACCATGCCGACCGCGTTCGGCGAAAAACTGGTGATGCGGATATTCGACCCGGAAGTGCTGCTGCGCGATTACGAACAACTCGGCTTCAACAAGCAGGAATTGGCGATCTGGAATCGGATGACCGGCCAGACCCACGGCATCATCCTGGTTACCGGGCCGACCGGTTCCGGCAAAACCACGACGCTGTATTCGACACTGAAACGGCTGGCGACGCCGGAAATCAATCTGTGCACCGTCGAAGACCCGATCGAGCAAATCGAACCGGTCTTCAACCAGATGCAGGTGCAGGCCAATATCGGCCTAGACTTCGCCAGCGGCATCCGCACCCTGCTGCGCCAGGACCCCGACATCATCATGGTCGGCGAGATCCGCGACTTGGAAACCGCCGAAATGGCGGTGCAAGCCTCGCTGACCGGCCATCTGGTCATCTCGACGCTGCACACCAATAACGCCCCGGCCGCCGTCACCCGCTTGCTGAATTTGGGCGTGCCCGGCTACCTGATTCAGCAAACCGTATTGGGGGTGATGGCGCAACGTTTGATTCGGGTCTTATGCAAGCATTGCAAAACGCCGGTCGCCGTCGACGACGCCCAATGGCAAGCCCTGGTCGCGCCGTTCCGAGTGGCCCCACCCAAGCAAATCCACCGCGCCACCGGCTGCAAGGAATGCCGCAACACCGGCTTCGCCGGCCGGATAGGCATCTACGAAATCTTCGAGAACAGCCAGACTTTGGAAAAGCTAATCGTGGAAGGTTGCGACACAGCCTTATTGCAAAAACAAGCCATCAAGGAAGGCATGCGACCGCTCCGCCTCAGCGGCGCCGAAAAAGTCGCGGCCGGCATCACGACCATCGAAGAGGTGCTCCGAGTCGCACCGGAGCGGATTGAATTTTAGCGGTCGGCGGAATCGCGGGGCAAAGTCTAGGCGCGGCTGAACCGGTGACAATGACATGTTCGATCATCGCATCCGAAGAATTATCCGTAGAGGAATGACATCGTCCTGGAAGTTATGAAATGCAGAAATCGACCATAGAAGACAACCGACAGGGGGTATCCAATGACTGGGGGTGAGCCAATGACCGACAGTAGGATGGGTAGAGCGAAGCGAAACCCATCAATCGAAGCACCGATAAATGAGATATGACAGAATATCACCGAGATCGCCTCAAAGGCGGTTGTTATTTTTCACAGTCACGGTTTTGGGAGCATCGAATTAGAAACGAGGACGACTTCGTCAAGCATGTCGACTATATTCATTACAATCCGGTAAAACACGGCTATGTCCGTTATGTTGCCGATTGGCGATATTCTTCATTTAATGATTTCGTCGAACGCGGCATTCTCCCGACAAATTGGGCGGGCGGCATATATCCTAAATTGGATTTGGCGTAATTGATGGTATTTTTGATGGGTTTCGGCTAGCGCCTCTACCCATCCTACGAGCTAAAATGGCTTCGCTATTAGTGGCATTGTTGGGAGAGCCAACGCTGACACATAGACGCTGTTTAGCAGGCTCATACTGTACGGCGAGCACCTCAACGCCTAACAAATCAGGGTGCTTGCATTCGCCTTCGAGAAATAAACTTAAAGCGCGATGTGCCTGTTTACTCAGTTGTTGATCTTTACGCGCCAGTTGTTTAACTGGGTCGCGTTGTTCGAAACGAGGCGCTAGACCGTCGCCTTCGCGCCATTCTTCGCACAGCAAACGTGTGCGGCTGGATTGATGTGTTTTCATAAACTTCCACAAAGCCTATCCGAAGCCTGCAGCCCAACGGCAATAGCAAGCCCTGACCGGAATCGGCCAAAAATTAAAATAAGGGATTAATGCGGAAGCCCGATCCCGACGATCGGATGAAAATTACCGACCGGTTAAGGATGCGAGGCTTAAGCGCGTTGCAAAATCGAACATACAGCCTCCTTCGGTGGGTTGGTGGGTTAGAAAGACGAGCAGTTTAGTAACCTGGACTATGGATGTCAAAATATTGTGTAGCTTGTAATTGCCGTAATGGGGCTGATATCGCTAGCGGTGTCAAAATACACCATAGTGCAATTACGGGAACGAAGGAGAGTTAATTGCTTGGGCTTAATCAATCCGCAAGATATACAGAAATCATCCAACTATACGGGTCACAAATAAAAAGCATGTACCGATCAAGTCTTCTAGCACTTTTGCACCCGCCAGAAATCGTAAAAATTAAACCATTGTCGCGGGGCGGCCAGACAGTGGTGTTGCAAACGCTCGGCGTAGCGGCGGACGGCGGCATGGATGACCGCGTCGCGGTTGGCGCGGGTCCAGGTCAAGCCGTCGCTGAACGGCTCGAAAATGATCCGGTGCCGGCCGGCCTGGTTGATGCAGAACAAGCCGTAAACCGGGCATTGCAACAAGCCGGCCAGCACGAACGGACCCTGAGGCAACGGCGCCGGCGCGCCAAGAAAGTCTGCCCAGGCTATCCGGCCGCCGCCCACCGGCGTGCGGTCGGCGGCGATGACCACCAACTCGCCCTGCTCGATTTTTTCGGCCAAGCGCATCGCCACGCCGGCGTCGATCTCGGTGACTTGCAGCAAGTTCAACGCGCTAGCCGGGTTGTAGCGCGCCAACAAACGGTTGAAGCGCTCGGCATGCTTGGTGTGTACCAGCACGTTGATCTTGACGTTCGGATCGCGCCGGGCCATGACCCGGCACACTTCGGGATTGCCCAGATGGCAGGCCAACAGCAACGCGCCGCGCCCCCGCCCCAAATCCGCCAGCAGCCGCTCGCGGCCCTGGAATTCGACCGCATCCGCCGGCAAGGCATCGGCCCAGGCCGCCATTTTGTCGATAATGGCATTGGCGAAGGCGATGAAATGCCGCCAACTCCGCCAACTCAGATGCTCCGGCCGCTCGCCGTTAAATATCGCCAAACGCCGCCAAAATTCGCGACTGGCCTGTCTGGCGTTAGGATGGCTTAGCCAGTAATAACTGACCACCGGATACAAGAACGCCTGCAACAACGGCCGGCCGCCGTAACGGAACACGCCGAACAGCAAGCGCATGCCCCAAACGCAGGTCGATTCGCCGATTTGCGCCCAATGGCCGGCGGCCTTCATCGCAAACGCCTGAACAACAAAACCGGCAGTCTGAGCAGCATCCCGAAGAACAGCCGGGCGTGCGTCGCGGAAATCAACGCGTTATCGCGCAACAGCCGAAAGTGCGACACGCCGTCTTCCGGATAACGCACCGCCGTCGGCAGATTGAGCGCGGCGACGCCTTGCCAATGCAGCCGGACCACGATATCGATGTCGAAGGCCATGCCGCTAGCCACGCGTTGCCCCGCCAGCAGGCGTTCGACCGCCGCCAGCGGATACAAGCGAAACCCGCACATGCCGTCGGCGATGGCATCCGACCAAGTGTTGATACGAATCCAGAAGTTAGTGATGCGCCGGCCGTGTACCCGGCTCCGCGGCGCGTCGGCGCCGTAACGTGGCGCGCCGAGTATCATCGCGTCCGGATACAACCTGGCCAACGCCAGAAACGCCGGAATATCGGCGGTATCGTGCTGGCCGTCGGCGTCGATTTGCAGCGCGTGGCTAAACCCGCGCGCCAGCGCTTGGCGAAAACCGTCCACGACCGCCGCGCCCTTGCCGCCGTTCGCCGGCCGTTCCAACAAGCTCAGCCAATCGCCTTGCGCGGCGGCCAGCTCGCGTAACACTTGTCCGCAGGCCGGCGAGCTGCCGTCGTTGACCAATAGGCACGGCAGTCCGTGCGGCTTGAGCCGCGCCAACAAGGCCGGCAGCGCCCGCTCGTGGTTGTACACCGGAATCACGATGCAGACCTTGATCGTCATGCTTCGGCTTGGATCAAGCGACCGGAGCTATAGGCCCGGTCGGCGTCGCGAAACTCGAAGCCCAACCGGCCGGCAGCAGCCCGCCAAGTCAAATTCAACTGAAGTTCGCTATCGGGCCGTATCGGCTGCACGAATTTGATCGCTTCCAAACTCCGAAACGGCACGACGAAACCGAACAACAAACGGCCGTAATACTCGACCCAAGCCAACTGCACCACGCCGGGCAAGATCGCAAACCGGGGAAAATGGTCGGCGAAGTAACGCAAATCGGCCGGGATCTTCAGCGTCAACTCGGCGCTGTCGCCCGACCAGCGCACTTGGCGCGGCAACGGCAAGCGATCGTCGCTGACCAACCAGCGCCGCAATGACGGCACATCCGGCTTGCCCGCCGAAGTTTCCGGCAGCGTCGAAAAAAACAGCCAGCGCCTCGGTAACAGCACCGCCTCGAAATGCCGCAGCAGACCTTCTCGCAGCTCGGCTATCAGAGCCTTGCGGCCGTCGCCGAGCATTAAGCGATGACCGGTCGCGGACAACACCCCTGCCACCGCGACGGCATCGCGCCGGCCGCTGATCGGCAAGGCCACGGCTTCGGCCAGCCAGCCGCCGGCCAATAAGCACTGCTCCAATTCGGTTAACGACAAACGCTTTTCCTCGATCTTGACGATGCGGTCGCGCCGGCCCATCAGCTCGAAACATCCGTCGGCCCGCCATGCCAGCGCATCATCCAGCGGATAGGGCTCGGCATCCGGTAAATAGGGCGAACTCAACTCGCCGTCGGGACTTAGAGTCAGCCCGGCGAACAAGCGCCAGCCGTTGTCGGGAAAGCGGCGCCAAGCGATGCCGCCGGTTTCGCTACTACCGTAAATTTCCAGCGCGGCCAGGCCGGTTTGCCGCGCCAGGCACTCGGCGGCGGCGGCCGCCAGCGGACCGCCGGAACTGAAGACGGCTGGGAAACCGGCAATCTTGGCCCAACAAGATTCGGCATCCAGGCGCTTCAGATGGGCCGGGCTGGCAATCCAGCAAACGCGCTCCGGCAAGCCGGCCGCATCCAACGCGGTTTCGCTGATAAAACCGCGACCGGCCGCCAACGGCCACAACACCCGAAACAACAAACCGTAAATGTGTTGATGACCGACGGTGCCCGCTACCCGGCAGGCGCCGAGCAAGCCGCCCCACTGGGCTTCCAGGCCGGCGACTTCGCGCCAAAGTTGGCGTTGGCTTTTAAAAATGGGCTTGGCGACGCCGGTCGAACCGGAGGTAAACAAGGCGAGGTCCGGCGGTTGGCGATCAGTCCCGCTCGCCCAGGCCCGCCAAGCGGTCCAGGGTCGGCTAAAACAGGCCGGCTCGGGCGCTTGGGCGTCGGTTGCGCCACTCGCTTCAGTGGAGATGGCTTTGAAATCCGGCCCGCTCAAGCCTTGCGCCGGCCAATCGCCGAGCAAGCGGCAGTCTTCGCTTTCCAGCAAGGCGCCGGTATCGGGCCGGTTATTCGCCGCCAGCCAGACCTGCTTGCCGGCCTGCCATAACGCAAACAACAACACCGCGAACGGATAGGCATCCTGGCAATACAAGCCGTAACGCGGATGGGAATCGGCGGCAAAACGCTCGGCCCAGGCCGCGACGGCCAGCCGGAAATCGCCGCGCGTGTAGCATAGACCGCGATGCCAAGCCACCGGCCGGCCGTCGTCGGCGCTATCGAAAGCCCGAGCCACGCGCTAACCTCGCCAACCGGCGCGGCGCCGGACACCGTATTCGCCGAGCAACAGCAGCCCCATCAACAGATAGGCGATCAGTCCGTTGTACAAGCTCCACACCTCGAAGCTGGCATACAGCGCGGTGACCAGCGCGGCCGTGCCGTTCAGCACGAAAAAGCCGCACCACAACACGGTCACCCGGCGAGTGTAAATCACGCCTGCGGCCGGTAAATCCGGGGTTTGCAACCGGGCCAGCCGCTCGATCAGGCTGGGCGGGCGCAGCAGGCTGACGCCGAAGATTGCCAGCATCGCGGCGTTGACCGCGAACGGGTAGAAACGCAGGGTCGATACCTGATTGCTCCAGACCGCGAACGCCGCGAAGGCCAAGCCGGCCCAAGCCGCCTGACGCATCCAGCGCTGGCCGGCCAAGGCCAGGCGCGCGGCCAGCAATCCGGCCAACGCCGCCGCGATCCAGCGCGGTTCCAGATAGCGTAGGCCGAAATACACCGCCGCCGGATACAACAGCATCAACAGGCCGACCGCCGCATTGAACCAGCGCGGCATGCTACTCTTGCAGCAAACGATGGACGGCCTCGACCACGTCGCCAATGCTGCGAGCGGTTTTGAAGTCTTCCGGTTTGACCATCTTGCCGGTAACTTCCTTCAGACGCACGATCATGTCCACCGCGTCTATGCTGTCGAAATCCAGATCTTCGTAGAGTTTGGCTTCCGGAACGATGGCCGCCGCGTCGATTTCGAACATTTCGACCATGATGTCGCGGATCGCCGCCAAGATGTCTTCGCGGGTTTGCATCATACCGCGCTCCCGGCGGTCGCCAAAAAGCGCGCCAGCGACGCCACCGACGCAAATATCGCCGCGACGTCGTGCTGCTCGGCATCGATCTTGACCCCGTAGCGCTTGCGGATCGCCACGCCCAGTTCCAGCGCATCGATCGAGTCCAGCCCCAGGCCGCCGTCGAACAACGCAGCATCGCTGTCGATGTCGGCGACATCGACATCCTCCAAGGCCAGCGTGTCGATAATCAGGCGTTTTAATTCAGTTTCCATCGTGTTCATCGTTCATTCGTCGTTCGCTAAAGTAGTCTTGCAAGGTTTCGGTCAGCCGCCGCACCGCGATCGAACGCGGCTCGATCGCTCGAAAGGCGTCGATATCGATGGCGTCGCCGACCTGCATTGTAAGCGCAAAGCGCCGCGCCGGGATGCGATACCACGGCTCGGCCTTGGTCAGCGTGCTGGGACGGCAGCGCAGCACCACCGGCGTGACGAGGCAGTTGGCCTGCAAGGCCAGCGCCGCCGCGCCGCGCTGAAACCGGTAGGCTCGGCCCGGTACCGAACGAGTGCCTTCCGGAAACACGATCAGACAGCCGCCTTCGCGCAGACGTTCGGCGCAGGCGTCCAACATCGCTTGCGAATCGGCGTTGCTGATGTAGCCGGCGTGCAATATCGGTCCGCGCATCGCCGGATTGCGCCATAGACTGGCCTTGACAATGCAACTGGCGTGTTGAATGCGGCTCAGCAGAAATACCACGTCGACCAGCGTCGGGTGATTGGCGACGATCAACTGGCCGGGCCGGTTAAATTTCTCCAAGCCGTCGATCCGGTAAGTCATCACGCCCAGCCGATGCATCAGACCGATGAAGGCGTAAAAGCTCAGATGCACCGCGTATTGGGCGCGGCGTTGCTTGGCGGCCGGCAAACCGGGCCGCAACGCCAAGATCGGCAACACCAGCCACCACAACAGCATGCCGCCGACGCCGAACACCGCGAAACTCAGCGCGGTGGCGAACAGCCGCCAAGCGTAGTCCAAGCTGCGAATCAGCGCTTTTGCCATAACCAGCCCTGGCCGTTGTTGCCCAAACGCAGTTCGGCGCGGGTATCGAAAAGAAATTCGACCAAGGCCGGCAATTGCAGCGGCTGCTCGCCGTCGCCGCGCGGCGCGGCCAGCGGTTCGAAACGGCAGACCAGGCCTGCCCCGCCGAGCGCCAAACGCAGGGCCAAGGCCGCGCCGGGCGCCGACAACCGATAGCCGGTAGCCGGATAAAAGTCCGGCAGCGCTTCGTCGTAAAACACCAGCAAGACTTCTTGATTGCCTTCGCCGAGCAGCCCCAAGGCTTCGATAAAGCCCGGGCCCACGCCGCCCACGCCGGGCGCCAGAGCCACTGTTTCCAGCCGGTGGGCGTAAACCATCGAATACAGGCCGGCGATGGCATTGTGTACCGACAAGCTAAATCCGGCCGGCGACAAGTCCTCGCCGGCTTGCAGGGTTTGCAGCAAGGCCAGCGAATCGGCAATTTGGCCGTGGCTGGAGCTGAATACCGCCGGCAAGGCTTCGCCCGGTGCGATGCAGCCGTCGATCGCCCGAAACGCGCGGTGGGCCAGCGGGCTCAAGCGTCGTAACAAACTTTTCGGAACCTGGCGCGGTGCCGGGCCGTCGGCCGGGTTTAAATCCGCGTGCCAGCCGCGAATCGTAAAATCGAGTGCCATGGCTTCGCTTAAACCGCCGAACGCCGCCGCCACTCCGTGTCGGCCAATCGGTACAAAACATGCCGCCGCAACGGGCTGTTTGCCGGCAGCAGCGGGTGATCGAATTCGCGGTCGCGGCGCATGCCCAAGCGCCGCATCACCGCTTCCGAGCGAGCGTTCCCCAGTGCGGTGAACGAGACGATTTCCGGCAGACTCAGGATTTCGAATCCAAAAGCCAACGCGGCCCGCGCCGCCTCGCTGGCGTAGCCCTGCCGCCAATGGCGGTAGGCCAGGCGCCAGCCGACTTCGACGCAAGGCGCGAAGTCGTGGCGGGTGGCGGGTTCGTGCAATCCCACGTAGCCGATGAACTCGCCGGAGCCGGTCAATTCCACCGCCCAGAATCCCCAACCATGCTCGGCGATCAAGGCTTGCAAACGCTCGGCCAACGCATCGCTGGCGGCCCGGTCCAGGGCTTGCGGCAGATGCGCCATCACGCGGGCATCGGCATTGATCGCTGCGAACGTCGGCCGGTCGGCGTCCCGCCACTGCCGCAGTATCAAGCGGGCAGTGGCGAGAGTGCGGACTTCGGTCATCTCCGCCCCCGTTCGGTTCCGATCGGGCGCACCGCGGTCACTCCTGCTTGTCGTTGATCAAGTCGTAAGTGATGTCAGGGTTCAAGCCGATAGGCCAATAAATGATCGCGAACGGCGGCCAAAAGATCGAAACCACCCGGAACTTGGCGCGGAGTTTACCTTCCTTCAGCACCTTGCCGTTTTTCTCCAATTTGTACGGTATGCCGCCGCCGGGCGGCATGCCAGCCGCGGTCCAGAAATACGGTTTGGTGGTAACTTCGCCGTTCGCACTGATTTGCACCGGCTCCGGACGTTTGTACAAATACAGTTGCGAGCCATCCGGCACTTTGAAGTGACCGGTCGTCGAACAGCCGGCCAATATCATCAGGGCCGCGAACCACAGGATTAATCGTTTCATGTCGTCTCCTATTAAAGTTAAGACCAGCGTTTGAAAATCAGCGAGGTATTGATGCCGCCAAACGCAAAGTTGTTGCTCATCACGTACTCGCAAGTCAACAAGCGAATACTGCCCTGAATATAGTCGAGTTCGGCGCAAGCCGGATCGACGCTTTCCAGATTGGCGGTAGCGTGAAACCAACCCTCGCGCATCATCATGATCGCGGCCCAGGCTTCCAACACGCCGCAGGCACCCAAGGTATGTCCGGTAAAGCTCTTTAAGGCACTGACCGGCATCCGCGCGCCGAACACCGCGCGGGTGGCGTGACTCTCGGCGATGTCGCCGTATTCGGTGGCGGTGCCGTGGGCGCTGACATAGCCGATCGCCGCCGGCTCCAACCCTGCGTCGCTCAGCGCCAGCCGCATCGTGGTTTGCATGCTGGCGCTGTCCGGTTGGGTCACATGCAGACCGTCGGAATTGGTGCCGTAGCCGACGACTTCCGCGTAAATTCGCGCGCCGCGCGCTTGAGCGTGTTCCAGATCTTCCAGGATGAAGGTGCCGGCCCCCTCGCCTATCACCAGGCCGTCGCGGTCGCGGTCGAAGGGGCGCGGCGTTTGCTCGGGATGGTCGTTGCGCAAGCTGGTCGCGAACAAGGTATCGAACACGGCCGCTTCGGAAGCCGACAGCTCGTCGGCGCCGCCGGCCACCATCACTTGCTGCCGGCCGAATTTGATCGCCTCGTAGGCATAGCCTATGCCCTGACTGCCCGAGGTACAGGCACTGGAGGTGGTGTAAACCCGGCCGTTGATCCCAAAATACAGGCCGATATTGACCGGCGCGGTGTGCGCCATCATTCGGATATAGGAGGTGGCATTCAGGCCATCGGTGGCGCGGTTGAGCAGCATGTTGCCGAAATCGGCGATCGCATCGTAACTGCCGGCGCAACTGCCGTAGGCGATGCCGGTTTGACCGCTGTCCAGACAGGGGTGAAACAACAAGCCGGCGTCCTTCAACGCCCATTCGGTGGCAAGCGTCGCCATCAAGGCCACTCGGCCCATCGACCGGGTTTGCTTACGGGTATAGTGCGCCGGCCGCTCGAACTCGACCGGCCCGGCCAGGCGGGTGTTCAGTCCTTTATAAATATCCCACTCCGGCATGGTCCGAATGCCGGTGCGATCAGCCTGCAAATGTTCGGCGATGGTTTCCCAATCGTTACCGATCGGCGATAGTCCGGCCATGCCGGTCACCACAACGCGTTTCAACACAGGCCTCCGTTGACCGAAATCACTTGCCGAGTGATGTAAGCCGCATCCTTGGACAATAAAAACGCGACCGTCGCCGCGACTTCCTCCGGACGACCGACCCGGCGGGCCGGAATCAAGCCCTTGATTTCGTCCAGCGGCAGTTCGTCCAGCATGTCGGTGGCGATCAGACCCGGCGCCACGCAATTGACGGTAATCTCGCGCTTGGCCAACTCCAGCGCCAAGGCTTTGGTCGCGCCGATGATGCCGGCCTTGGCGGCGCTGTAATTGACCTGGCCGCGATTGCCCATCAGGCCGGACACCGACGACAGCGTGACGATGCGGCCGGGTTTACGGCGCCGGACCATCGGCATCACCAGCGGTTGCAAGACGTTGTAAAAGGCGTCGAGATTGGTGTGGATGACGCTGTCCCATTCCTCGCCGGTCAGGGCCGGAAAAGCGTTATCGGCGGCGATGCCGGCGTTGCAAACCACGCCGTAATAGGCGCCGTGACTATCGATGTCGGCGTTCAATACCGCCGCGCATTCAGCCCGGTCGGCGACGTCGAATTGCAGGATGCGGGACTGCCGGCCGAGTTCGGCAATCTGGGCCGCCACGACTTCGGCGTCGTGGCGTCGGCCGCGGCAATGCAGGACCAAATCGTAACCCAGACCGGCCAAGTAAAGGGCAATAGCGCGGCCTATGCCCCGACTGGAGCCGGTCACTAACACGGTATCATTCATGCAAATCGTCAGGTTGGAAAACGTTGAGGGTGGCGGAAATGTCGATATTGTCGCCGCGAATCCGGCATTCGAAAACTCCCAATTGACCTTCTTGCAGAATTTTCGCGGCTTCGACCGTCAGACGAGCGCCGACCGGCAGATAATCGACATTGCCGAGATAGCGCCGGGTACCCAGCAAAAAGCCCAGCCGGATCGGCTCGCCGGCCTGCTTGGCTTTCAGTCCGGCATAAACGCCGATGGTTTGCGCCATGTATTCGATACCGGCCCAGGCCGGTACCCTCTCGGCGTCGCCGAACAACAAGCCGTCGCCGCGCACCGTTAACTCGGCGGTAACTCCGGCCTCGTCGAAATGCAACAGCCGGTCCAACAGCACCATCGCGCCGGTATGCGGCAACAGCTCGGCGATCGGCGTATCGAACCCGATCATGCCCGCGCCACGACTATCGAGACGTTGCTGCCCCCGAACGCAAACGAATTGCTCTGGCACACCGCCACCGGCCGGCCCAGCGTTTGCCCGGGCCGTACCCAGTTCAGCTGGGGCAAGGCCGGATCATCGTCGGCGTCGTTGACGTTGGGAATCAGTGCGCCGGCCGGGTTGGCATCGGTCAGCAACAACCAACAAAATCCCAATTCCAGCGCCGCCGCCGTGCCTAGCGTATGACCGGTCATGCCCTTACTGGAGCCGACCGGCACTCGACCGCCGAACACTTCATGCACGGCCCGGCTTTCCATCGCGTCGTTCAACGGGGTCGCGGTACCGTGCAGGTTGACGTAATCGACTTGCGCCGTATCTAGGCGAGCTTGCTCCAGCGCCTGCCGCATCGCGGCGGCGACCGCGACGCCGGCCGGGTCGGGCGCGGAAAAATGATGGGCGTCGCTGGTCGCAGCCGCGCCGAGCAGGGCCACCGGCCCCGGCACCCGGCTCATCACGAATAGCGCGGCCGCTTCGCCCAAATTGATACCGTCGCGCCCAGCGCCAAACGGCCGGCACAATCCCTTGCTGACCGATTCCAGCGCCGCGAAGCCGTTGACCGTCAAACCGCACAGGCTATCGGCCCCACCGACCAGCACCGCGTCGCACAAGTCCAGATCTAGTAAGCGCCGGGCCGACAATATCGCCTTGCCGCTCGAAGAACAGGCGGTCGATACCGTGTAATGCGGCCCGCCCAAGCCCAAATAGCCCGCCAAGAAATCGGCGCCGGCCCCCATTTGCTGTTGCTTGTAATGGAAACCGGCCGGAATCGCGCCGGTCTCGGCCAGCGCTTGCAAAGCCAGTTCGCTGTTGCGCACGCCGGACGTGCTGGTGCCCAGAACGACACCGATCCGGTCGGCACCGTAACGCGCGGTCATTTCGAACAACGTGGTTTCGAGCTGGCGCGCGGCCGCCAACAGCAGCCGATTGTTGCGGCAGCGATACGCGGCCCAAGCGTCCGGCAATTCGGGCAATTCGGCCCCGACCCGGCCCAGATACAGCGGCCGGCCCGGCGTGAACTCGTCGCTGGCCACCAAGCCGGAGCGGTCGCCTCGCTGCAACGCCCCGAGTATCTCGCTCCGCTGGTGGCCCAGCGCGCACAGCAGTGCCGCATCGTTGAAGTAAAACCTCATCGGCCCAGCACTATTTCACCGCCACCAGATTCAGCAGCGTCGGTTCGGGACGGGTTGGGAGCGACCAGCCGAACCATTCCAGCGCACCGGCATCCGGCCTACTCCACCACAAATACGGCGTCGAAATCCGCTCGGCATCGACGCGAAAACCGGTGTCGCGAATCAAGCGCAAATATTGGTCGGCGGTCTTTTGCACCGCCATCGGGTGGCGAAACAGCAAGCGTATCGGTAGCGAATGGATGAAACGCTTGCAAGACTCGGCAAATAACAGCAAACCGCCGGGTTTTAACACCCGGTAAAACTCCCGCATCGCCTCCGGGTGCCGAACGATATGATGAAAACTCTGATGGCAAAACACGATATCGAAGCCGGCGTCCGGATACGGCAGGCGCTCGGCGTTGCCGAGGCTGACCGTCACCGGGCAAGCGCAACGGCCGGCCTGACCTTGGGCATCGGCCAACAGTGCGGCGTCGATTTCGATCGCGGCGATGCGGCTGGGCGCGAACGCCTCCGCCAGCAACGCAAACGAATTTCCCCGGCCGCAGCCCACGTCCAATATCGTCGGTGCCGCCGGCGCGGCGGGCATCAAACGCCGCAAATCGGCGATCGCCACCCGCAACACCCGCTTACGCCAGGTTTCGGTGTTCAAAAACCAAATGCCGAAGGCGCTTTCCTTGATCCAGCAGGTTTGGGAGAGAGTCATGTCAGCAACGCTATGATCGGGCGATTGGGAAACCAGCGGAAAATGTAGTCATCGCACCGCGAATTCCGGTTTTTAGACCCGCCCTAGGTCTTGCCGGGCGAGCCAGAGGCGGATAAGTCGAAATTGACCGCGCGACACGGTTAAACAGCGGCGCATTATAAGCGGATAGGACCGATTCCGGCACGCCGGCGGCGGCTTAGATTTTCGCCAGCAACATCACCGTCGACCGGGCTTGAGCTCGGTAAACGAACTCGCCTACCGCGACCGCCGCCTCGGCACCGACGCAATCGTCCGGCGACGCCAGCGCGGTATCGATCACCCGCGCCCATTGCAGCGGGGCGTTTTGATAACTCGACGGCAATTCGAAAGCCAGGCTTTCCCAGTAGCTATTGAAAATAAAATAAATCAGATACGGCCGCTGCAGCTTGGCGATCAGAATCGCCAGGCCGTGCGAATCCCGCCCCCAATCGGGTTGATGTAACTTGACGCCGTGGTACTCGATATACAGCTGTTGGAAAAACAGATTCAACGTGGCTTGCGACTCCTTCCAGGTATACAGCAAGCCGCGCAACTCGATCAGCAGTTTGACGAAGCGGTGAATGTCGACGTGTTTGTCCCGCAATGACCAATCCAACCAGCTCAGCTCGTTATCCTGGCAATAGGCATTGTTGTTACCCCACTGGCTGCGGCAGACTTCGTCGCCCATCGTCAGCATCGGCGTGCCGGCGGAAAGCAAGGTCAAGGCCAGGAAATTCTTGATCTGCCGCTTGCGCAGCCGGTTGATGTCCGCGGCATCGGTTGGTCCCTCGGCGCCGCAATTCCAGCTGAGATTGTTGTCGCAACCGTCGCGGTTGCCTTCCCGATTGGCTTCGTTGTGCTTGACGTTGTAGGACACCAAATCGTGGAGCGTAAAACCGTCGTGGCAGGTCACGAAGTTGACGCTGGTCTCCGGCTCGCGCCGTTCGGCGGCAAAAATATCGGGACTGGCGAACAGACGATTGGGCAATTTGGCGACGCTACTCGGCGCGGCGCGCCAGAAATCGCGGATGTCGTCGCGAAACTGGCCGTTCCACTCCTTCCAGAAGTCGCCTATGAAACAGCCAACTTGGTACAAGCCGGCCGCATCCCAGGCTTCGGCGATCAATTTGCTGCCGGACAACACCGGATCGGTTTCGATGTCCCATAAAATCGGCGGATTCGGAAACGGCCGGCCTTCTTCGTCGCGCGACAAAATCGACGCCAAATCGAAGCGAAAGCCGTCCACGTGCATTTCGGTAACCCAATAGCGCAAACTATCCAAAATCAAGCGCCGCACCACCGAATGGTTGGCCTTCAGGGTGTTGCCGGTACCGGCGTAGTTGGTGTAGGCGCCGTTTTGCGGATCGAGGATGTAGTAGACGTCGTTGGCCAGGCCCTTGAAACAAAACATCGGCCCGCGCTGATCGCCCTCGGCGGTATGGTTGAACACCACGTCCAGGATCACTTCGATACCGGCGCGGTGCAGGGCTTTCACCATGTCGCGAAACTCGGCGATCGCGGCCAGCGGCGCCGAATCCGAGCTGTAACCGCAATGCGGCGCGAAAAACGAGACCGGCGAATAGCCCCAATAATTGCTCAGACCCGGCGGCGCGTCTTGCGGATCGAATTGAAACACCGGCAGCAACTCGACGGCGGTGACGCCCAAATCCTTCAAATACGGAATTTTCTCGATCACGCCGGCATAGGTGCCGCGCTTGTTCGCCGCGACGCCGGAACTGGCGTGCTGGGTGAAACCGCGCACGTGCATTTCGTAAATCACGCTACCGCGAAACGGTTTACGCAGCGGCGCGTCGCCTTCCCAGTTGTAGCCCCGGTAATCGACCACGACGCTTTTCATCGCCGCCCCCCAATTGCCGCCTGGCCGGCACGCGGCCTGGCGGTCGTAATTCGGCCCGGCCGCGACGCCGCGCGCGTAAGGATCGAGCAGCAGTTTTTCCGGATCGAAACGCAGACCGCGCTCGGGATTGTTGGGCCCGTTCACCCGGTAACCGTACAACTGGCCGGCTTGAATGTCGGGTGCGTAAATGTGCCAGTAGTGGAAGGTCCTATGGCGGAGCGGGTCCAGCGGCACGATGCGGCTGGGTATATCGTCGTCCGCCGCGTCGAACAGCAGCAGCTCGACCGAGGTAGCATTCTTGGCGTACACGCTGAAGTTGGCGCCCCCCGGACGCAAGGTTGAACCCAGCGGATAGGAACTGCCCGTGTTGACTTTGCCGTTCATGTCGCAAAAACTCCCGGTTACGTGGGATTCCCGAACCAAGATCCCTGACCGAAAGTTTAGGAGAATATCTAGAAACTGGACGAAACCTAGGGTTTTGCCGTTGCCGATCAGGCGGCCGCCAAAACGCGCGGAATCGTCAAGGGAGGTATCGCGGTTTCGGTTTGGTCATAGGGGATGACGACGCAGACCAGACAAGGTGTGCACTCCGTTAGCCGCTGGATCGAAATTGGTCGCGGACAGATTGCCGTCCCGATAGGCTTAGCACGAATTGATCGGCGCCCCTCCTGGACCCGAAAAGCCTTCAACGCTTGATGCAACTGAATACCGAAAACTTCGGATTGGCCGCCACTAACCGACAGTTGCCGAATAACTTGCCCAAACTCAGCTGATAATTCAAATGACGGTTGCCGATCACCCGCAATTCGCCGCCGCTACGCAAGACCCGTTGGGCGTGGGTAAACATCGACCAAGCGATCTGGTCGCCAACCGTATGTTGTTGATGAAAGGGCGGATTGCAAACGACGCAATCGGCGCTTTCGGCCGGAAACTCTGTCAGGCCGTCACCGGCGACAAATTCGGCGTCGCGGCTATCCGCGAATGCCGTTTGGAAATTTTCCCGCGCCGACGCCAAGGCCATGAACGATTCGTCGACGAATACCAAACGGCCGGCCGGATAGCGCCGGGCCAGCATCACGCCGACGATGCCGTTTCCGCAACCCAGGTCGATCAAATCGCGGTAGCCGGTCCGATCCGGCAGGTGCCGCAACAAAAAGCGGGTGCCGATGTCCAGCGAATCGCGCGAAAACACATTGGCGTGGTTGGTGACGATCAACTCGTCGTCTTCCAAGCGGTAACGGGTCGGATAGGGATTGGCCGGCAGTTCCAAGTCGGAATTGACTTGCACGAACAATAAGCGGGCTTTTTTGACCGCCAGCGACGGCGTGCAAGGGCCGAGCAAGCGTTCGAGTAACTTCCAGGCGGTGGGCGGCAGATTCTTGACCATGCCGGCCGCGATCACGCGAGCGCCGGGGGCCAATCGCGGTTTCAAGCCGTGTAGTTGGTGTTCCAGCAAAGCCAGCGTTTTCGGAATTTTGATCAGCAGGCAATCGATACCGGGGATAGGCAATCCGAGGCTGTCCAGCAATGCGACGTTTGCCACGTCTAGGCCGTTGCGGCGCAAATTGTCGCGGGTGGCTTGTTGCGACAGCCAGGAATCGGATATCGCGGTCGGCCGGTACGCGTGCAGCGCTACGGCCAATGCGCCGAAGCCGTCGTTTAAAATGGCGATCCTCGCGCGGTCGGAAAGCCCGATTTCCGCAAGATGAGTCAACAGATATTCGTCGGCCGCATCCCACGCTCTGAGCGTTTCCTGGCGCTGGTGTGGCAGGCGCGCCAGTTGAAAACGCCCCTGGGGCACTATCATCTCTTGTTCCATGTTCGGTTGACGGCTTCCGCCTAGAGCTTGGCGGCTAGGTGACCGCACCCAATGGTTTCAGTAGCGACAATTTGCCACGCGGCAATATGCCACATTTTCGACCGCACTTTAGTTCAGTAGACTAAACGCGACTCTTGTATGCGCCCCAGACGGGGAATGAGAGTTATACCCCACCTCTCTATGCGGTCAGCCTCAAACATCCGGGTCCTGACCGCTTTTTTTTGCCGCTGGTTCAATGCGCCTCGCCAAAACCGCCGGCAAATAAGCGATAAAAATTCTCGGTGGACTGCCGGGCGACCGTCTCGACGTCGACGCCGCGCAATTCGGCGATGTGCTCGGCGACATACCGCACATATAACGGATAATTGGGCTTGCCGCGATGCGGTACCGGCGCCAGATACGGCGAATCGGTTTCGATCAAGTAGCGGTCGGCCGGAATTCGCCGGGCGACATCCTTGATCGCTTCGGCGTTCTTGAAGGTCACGATCCCGGAAAACGAAATATAAAAATTCAGTTCCAAGGCTTTTTCGGCATAATCCCAGTCCTCGGTAAAACAATGGATGATACCGCCGACCGTATCGGCGCCTTCTTCCCTGAGCACCTGCAACGCATCCTGGCCGGCTTCGCGGGTATGAATAATCAGCGGCTTATTCAGCTGCTTGGCGACGGCGATGTGGTTACGAAAGCGGCGAAATTGCCAACCCAGATCGCCTTGGCTGCGAAAATAATCCAGTCCGGTTTCGCCGATGGCGATTACCCTGGCGTCGCTCCCCAGTTCCAGCAAATCCTCGACGCCGGGTTCGCGGCCGTCGGTCACGTTAGGATGTACGCCAACCGATAGCGAAATGTCGGGGTAAGGCTCGATCAAGCGCCGCATGGCGGGATAGGCCTCCAGATCGATGCCTATGCACAGCATGCGGCTGATTTGCTGGGCGCGAGCGGCGCCGACGAAACCGGCAAAATCGCCGCCGTAGGGCTGCAAGTCGATCCGGTCGAGGTGGCAATGGGAGTCTATGAACATCGGATGGTTTACGAAAATCAAGGCCGGCGGACATGCCGACAATACTACATGGTATGGGTGGAGCGGTCGGATTCCAGCGCGCCGGCCAGATAGGTTTCGATTTTATTGCGGGCCATGCCGCCATCCTGGTCGCTGAATTGCACGCCGATGCCGGCGGCCCGATAACCCTCGGCGCCGTTCGGGGTTTTCCAGATGATCTTGCCGGCGATCGGCAATCGCTCGGTTTCATCCATCAAATTCAGCAGCATGAACACTTCTTCGCCCATATCGTATTCGCGCTTGGTCGGAATGAACAATCCGCCGTTTTTGACGAAAGGCATATAGGCGGCATACAAGGCGTTCTTGTCCTTGATCGACAGCGAGAGTATGCCTTGCCGGGGTGACGGAGTTTCTGCCATGGCTTAATTCGGATTGAGTTGCGACCAACGGATCAGGAGTTGCTCGACCAGTAATTGCCGGTTCATTTGGGTCGCCAATTGCGATTTGGCGAGCAACAAGGCGTCGTAAAAACGGTACAAGCCTTGCAATTCTAGCCGCTTGGACAGGGCTTGCAAGGCATTTTTCATGTCGAGATCGGCTGCGCCGGCCGGCTCCGCCGCATGAGCGCAGCGAATGATGTCCGCCACCCATTGCGCCATCCAGGTCAAGGCCACCGCTAATTCCACCGGCTCGCCCTTCTGCCACTGTTCGGCAACCGCCAACGGATTACCCTGCCCCCTAACTATCGCCAACCAGTCCTGGAAATAGCGCTGGCGATATTCGGCGATGTTGCGTTGTGCATATTCGCCGGCCAGTAGCGGAGCACCGCGCGCCAACTCCAATATCGGTTCGGCGTCGGTCAATATGCCTTGTCCGGCTAGCCATTCCAAGGCCAGCGCCTTGGGCGGCAATGGACAATACAGCTTTTGACAACGACTGCGTATCGTTGCCGGTAGCCGGCCAGGTTGCTCAGTCAGCAACAGCAAACAAGTCCTTTCGGTCGGTTCTTCCAGACACTTAAGAAAGGCGTTGGCCGATGCGGTGTTGAGCAGTTCGGCCGGGCTCAAAATCACCACCCGGTAGGTGCGGTCGTATTGCGGCTTCAGCGCGAGCTTGGCGATCAAGTGGCGGATTTTGTCGATACCGATCGCCTTGCCGGGTTCGTCGGGTTCGACGCTCAAATAGTCGGGATGCGTGCCGGCCGCCACCAACAGGCAAGCATGACAGCGCCCGCAGGCTGAAGCGTCGCCCGCCGGCGTTTCGCACAACAAAGCCCGCGCGTAGTAGTCCAGCAAATGCCGCCGGCCGATGCCGGCCGGACCGGAAACCAGCAAGGCCTGCGGTATCCGCCCTTGGGCGAGGTAGGCTTGCAAGGTTTGCCAAGCCGGCTGCTGCCAGGGGTAAAGCGTCGTCATTGCCGCTCCAAAAACGCCGCCAATTCGTCGGCCAAACTAACTTGCACGTCCTCCAGCGGCCGCCCGGCATCGACGACCCGGTAGCGTTCCGGATATTGCGCGGCCCTGGATAGATAGCATTGGCGAACGCGCTCGAAAAACTCGCCACGCTCGGCTTCGAAGCGGTCGGCCGCGCCGCGCCGTCCGACCCGCCCCATACCAATTTCGACCGGCGCATCCAACAACAAGGTCAGGTCGGGCCGCAGATCGCCCTGCACGCAATGCTCCAACCATTCGATCGTCGCGACGTCCAGTCGGCGTCCGCCACCCTGATAAGCGTAAGTCGCATCGGTGAAACGGTCGCACAGTACCCATTGTCCGGACTCCAAGGCCGGCAAGATCACTTGGCGGATGTGCTGAGCCCGCGCCGCGAATACCAGCAACAGTTCAGCCTGCTCGGACAAGGGCTCGTCGGCTTTTTCCAGCAGAATCGCTCGGATCTTCTCGGCAATCCCGGTGCCGCCCGGTTCGCGAGTCACCACCGAAACGATGCCGCGCATCTCCAGCCAAGCCTTGACGAATTGTAGATTGGTGGACTTACCGACGCCTTCGCCGCCTTCCAAGGTGATGAAACAACCGCGGCTCATCGTTGGTAACGCTCCACGTACTTTTCGTGCTCGGCCAAGGTGGACGAAAACGCGTGACGGCCGTTGCCGCGCGCGACGAAATACAACGCATCGCCTTGGTCGGGATGCAGCGCGGCGACGATAGCCTCCTTGCCCGGCAATGCGATCGGCGTCGGCGGCAAGCCTTCGATGACGTAGGTGTTATAAGGCGTGGGTTCGCGCAAATCCTTGTGGCGAATATCGCCGTGATAACTGTCGCCCATCCCGTAAATCACGGTCGGATCGGTTTGCAGCAACATACCTTTTTTCAGGCGCCGGGCGAATACGCCGGCGATTTGTCGACGCTCTTCGGCCGCTCCGGTTTCCTTTTCGACGATCGACGCCAAGATCAAGGCTTGGTAGGGGGTTTCCAGCGGCACGTTTTGATCGCGCTTGGACCACTCCTCGGCCAACACTTTTTGCATCCGGTCGTGTGCGCGTTTCAGCAGTTCGATATCGGCCGTGTATTTTTCAAAGTAATAAGTATCCGGAAAAAACAAGCCCTCCGGATGGGGTTTGTCCGAGCCGATGCCCTTCATCAATTCGGTCAACTCGGCGTCGCTGAGCGTATGCGCCAAATATGGATTGGTCTTGACGGCTTGAAACAGTTGTTTGAACGACCAACCTTCCGGAAAAGTGATGGAATATTGGCGGGTGCGACCTTCGGTCAGCTGTTGCAAAATGTCGGCCGCGCTGGCGCCCTTGGCCAAGACGTACTCGCCGCGCTTGAGGCCGCGATCCAAGTGTTTTCGATAGGCGAACAGCTTGAACCAGAAGCGGTTGATTTGCACGCGGTGGGCCAGCAGTGTCGAAATCACGCTGTCCAAGGTATCGCCGCGGCGGATTTCGATCACGGTTTCGCTGGCCACCACCGGTTTTTTCTCGATCAGATGATAGTGCATCCCGGCCCAGATCGAGATCAGTCCCGCCAGCATCAGCAGCGTGAACGCGGCAATGCTGTGACCCATGACATGCTTGGCCATCACGACAACTCCCGTTGTTTGGCTAGCCGATAGGCCGCGCATATACGTTGCGTCACCTGCCCGACCGGGAAATCTTGCCCGGCCAAGCGCCGCACCGGCCAAATCCCGATTACCGAGTTGGTCACGAACACTTCGTCGGCCGCCAATACCTGATCCACGGTGATCGCCGCTTCCACCGACGGCAAGCCTTCGGCGGCCGCGAACGCTAAACTCCATTCGCGAACGATGCCGGCCACGCCGCAATCGGTCAAAGCAGGCGTCAGCAAAACGCCGTTCTTGACGATAAACAGATTACTCATCGTGCCTTCCACGACGTAATTCTGGACATCCAGCATCAAACCTTCCTGGCGGCTGTCGTCCGACCACTCTGCGCGGGCAAGTACTTGCTCCAAACGATTCAAATGCTTGATGCCGGCCAGCGTGGCATTGCTGGACAAGCGTTGCCGACAAAAATCGGCGACGATGCCGTCGGTTTGGTAATGCGCGGGGTAATCGGGATAGGGATGCAGGCTGAACAGCCGAGTAGGCTGGATAACGTCCGGTTGCCGGTAGCCTCGCCCGCCGCAACCGCGAGTAACGATCAGCTTAAGCACCGCGGCTTCCCTGCCGGCGGCGAAAGACAAGGCTTCCGCTTCGAGCAAACCGGCGTCGGGCATCGGAATCATCAAACGCCGGCAGCCCGACGCCAGACGTCTAAGATGCCGATCGAGAAATAAAGGCCGGCCCTGCCGGACTTCCAGCGTTTCGAACAGGCCGTCGCCGTATTGCAAGCCGCGATCGGCCGGATCGATGCAATGCGCGGGTTCGCCGTTCAGCAGAAACATCGCCGGTCACTGCCGCGGCCCGCAAAAATTATGCGTAGCGTTTGAACACCAGAGAACCGTTGGTGCCGCCGAACCCAAACGAGTTGGAGATCGCGACGTCGATTTTCATGTTTCTGGCGATGTTGGGAACATAATCCAGATCGCATTCCGGATCGGGATTTTCCAGGTTGATCGTCGGCGGCGCGATCTGGTTGCAAATCGCCAGCGAGGTCAGTACGGCCTCGATGCCGCCGGCCGCCCCCAGCAAATGGCCTATCATCGATTTGGTCGAACTCACCGCGACCTTGTAAGCGTACTCGCCCAACGCGGCTTTCATCGCGTGGGTTTCTCCGATGTCGCCGGCCGGGGTCGAGGTGCCGTGCGCGTTGATGTAATCGATGTCTTCCGGATTCAACTTGGCGTCGCGCATGGCGTTACGCATGCAGCGCGCCGCGCCCTCGCCGCCCTCGGACGGCGACGTGATGTGATAAGCGTCGCCGCTCATGCCGTAACCGACCAACTCGGCGTAAATCTTGGCGCCGCGCGCCTTGGCGTGCTCCAACTCTTCCAACACGATCACACCGGCACCGTCGCTCAATACAAAGCCGTCGCGATCGCGATCCCAAGGCCGGCTGGCCCGTTGCGGATCGTCGTTACGGCGAGACAAGGCCTTGGCGGCGGCAAAACCGCCCATCGCGGTCGGCGATGTCGTGCAGCGCTCGGCACCGCCGGCGACCATCACGTCCGCATCGCCATATTTGATCAAGCGAGCGGCGTCGCCGATATTGTGCGTGCCGGTCGAGCAGGCGGTGACGATCGCGAAATTCGGGCCTTTCAAACCGTATTTGATCGACAAATTGCCGGAGATCATGTTGATGATGTTGCCGGGCACGAAGAACGGCGAGATCCGCCGCGGGCCGGCCGCCGTGTAGGTGGCGTAGCACTCTTCGATACCGGTAATCCCACCGATGCCGGCGCCGATCGCGACGCCGATACGCTCGGCATTCTGTTCGGTGACGACGATACCGGAGTCTTCGAAAGCCTGACAACCTGCCGCGATGCCGTAGTGCACGAAACCATCCATGCGTTTGGCGTCTTTCTCGGCGATGTAGTCGCCGATATTGAAGTTTCTGATCACACCGCCGAAGGTGGTCGCAAAGGGCGAAATATCAAAGGAATCGATCGGACTAATGCCGCTCTTGCCATTGACGATACCGTCCCAAGTATCGGCAACATTGTTGGCTAAAGGCGTGACGGCGCCCAAGCCCGTAATAACAACTCGACGTGTGCTCACAGAAAACTACCGGTAAAAAAGAAGACAACCAGGAAGAGAGGGAGGAACCGGCTAGTGGATGGAAACGCCATCCACTAACTGACTTGAATCGACTTATTGCAAGTTGGCGTTGATGTAATCGATAGCCAATTGGACGGTGGTGATTTTTTCGGCTTCTTCGTCCGGAATTTCGCACTCGAATTCTTCTTCCAGAGCCATGACAAGTTCAACTGTGTCTAAAGAATCAGCGCCAAGATCGTCAACAAAAGACGCATCGTTTGCGATTTCTTCCTTTACGCCTAATTGTTCCGCGACAATCTTTTTTACTCGTTCTTCGATATTACTCATATATTTTTCCTCGAACAATGCAAATGCCTGATTGCAAGCACTTACCTTATCTTTAGTGTTGTATTAATTGAATTTGCAATCTCGTCACCGGCCGGGCCTAACGACTTAGCGGATTATACTTGATGTTCAAAAATTTTCACAACATTAGCCCAACCCGCTATGACTGAGGCTTGGCGCTCAAATTCCTGACGATTTCCTCGAGCGGCACCAGATTGAGCTTGATTCTGAACAGGATTTCCCTATCCTCCAACACGCCGTAACACTCGTAAGTCCGCAGCAGAATATCGGTGTGGTTCAGCGTATTGTCCTTGGATTCGGGCAGTTGCTTGACCAGAATATGCAGCTTGTCGTTGTTCTTCAAACGCTGTACCAAGCAGCGATCGACCGAGATGTCGTGCGAGGTGTACACCATCGGATTCGCCTTGAAATCGTGGTGTTCCAGCTGGGCCTTTTCCAGCAAGGCCCCCGAGGTCAAACAGCAGGGAAACACCTCCGGATAACTGGCGATGTGCGCCAGTTCGTCGAAATACGCCGATTGTTCCGCCAACGATCCCGACAGGAAATTCTTGACGTTGCCGTTATGCATCCACTTTCGTTTCAGGAAGAAGTCGGTGCCGGGTACGATGCTGTCGTCCGCCAGCGCATTCAAATCCGGCAAGCCACTCAGATCGGTATTGGCCAGGAACAACGGGGTTTTGGTTTCCTTCTTGTAACCCAGCAAGATCGTCTTGCCCTGCGATTTGATCGCCACCCGGTTGGTCAAGGTCAATTCAGGAATCGTCGCGATCAGGGTTTTTTTGATGTCCAGCGTCATTTCCTGCCGAGGCCGCAAGGCGTTGACGAAGGTGATCTGGTAATTACTGAAGCGTAGGCCGCGATCCGCGATGATCTTGTCCTCCTGATGCGCTTCACGGTACAAGCGCATCTGGTATTCGATCAGGGTATTCAACTGAAAACCCAGCACGATAGGCCCTTTGAACGGGTTATGCGTAATCTGCAGCCACTTATGCTTATCGTGAAACAAATTGAAGTCGTCCGACGCGTTGCGGGCAACTTCAATATGGATTTGTTCGAACTGAAAGGTTTGCTCTGTCATCAAAATAACCGGTTGTTTTAAGCGTAACTAGCCGCATTTTAGGCCGAATACGCGCCGATCGCGAACCGAGGCGCTCGCTGCTCTGTTTCCCGACTCAAGCGCGCCAGTAGCGCGACAGGGAAAAATTTTGTAGGCTTGACGGAACGCCGGCCCGCTTTTTAGCCGACCCACGATCAAACCAACCGGGAATCTCAATGAACCTCGATCTGCGCACGATGATGGTGATGATAGCCGTGCTCAGTTTTCTGTTCTCGATACTGCTCGCGGTCGCCAGCCTGCACGCCCGCGGCGTGCAAGGACTCCGGCATTGGGCCTTGGCAAGCTTTTGTATCAGTCTGGGCTCGTCCATCGCCTTGCCCAATCTACACGCCGGCCAGGGCTGGCCCGTGGTCGCCGGGGCGGCATTGCTGGCGGCGGGATCGACGACCCAATTGGCCGGCATTCAAGCCTTCAAGGGAGAAGCCTGCCACATTCGCTGGATGATCGCCGTCGTGGTGGCGGTCGGATTTTTCAGTTATTGGTTCAGTCTGGTGCACATCAATATTCAATTTCGAGCCATCGCCAATTCGCTGGTGTTCGGGGCGATCAATTTCACCTGCGCCCGCGCCTTGCTGATCAGACTGCCCACGCCCGAACGCACCGCCCACTGGTTGACCGGAGCCTCTTTCGCGGTGCTAAGTCTGATCTACGCCTCTCGAGCGATCGCGATTTACTCGGCGCCGCCGGGTACCTACACCCTGTTCAGCCCGATGCTAATCAACCCGGTCATGTTCTTGGCGGGCAGCGTCATCCAATTGTTTCTGACCTTCGGCTTTATCTTGATGGTCAATTACCGGATGGCTTCGCAACTGGAAAATCTGGCCACTACCGATGCGCTGACCGGCGCGTGGAACCGGCGCAGTCTGGAGTTGGAGTTGCAGCGCATGCTGGCGCGCAGCCAACGCCGTCAGGAGCCGATGTCGGTGGTTATGCTGGACGTCGATCACTTCAAGCTGATTAACGACAGCCACGGCCATCGGGCCGGCGACGAAGTCCTGCGTCAGCTGACGGCTAGAGCACGGCTGGAAATCCGCCGCGACGACTATCTGGCCCGCTACGGCGGCGAGGAATTTTGCCTGCTGCTACCCGGCACCACCGAACTGGATGCCCACCAATTGGCCGAACGTTTGCGCCGCATCCAAGCCGAGCAAACGGTCGATTGGCGCGGAACGCCGATCAACAGCTCGATCAGCATCGGCATCGCCAGTTCCGAACACACCGGCCTTAACGGCGACGCGCTGCTGGAAGCCGCCGACGCCGCGCTATACCGTGCCAAACAAACCGGCCGCAACCGCGCGGAAACATTTTCGCAATTCCGGATCAGCCCGGCATGACCGAGATAGTGCTGTGTACTCTGAATGCTCGCTACATTCATTCGGCCTTCGGTTTGCGCTACCTGTACGCCAATATGGCCGAACTGCGCGAACATACCCAAATCGCCGAATTCGGCCTACAGCAACGGCCGGCGGAAATCGTCGAGCGCTTGCTCGACCAGCGACCTAGGATTATCGGCTTTGGCGTTTACATCTGGAACGTCGCGGAAATCGGCGCGGTACTGGCCATCCTCAAGCAAGTCGCGCCGGACATCACCATCGTGCTGGGTGGGCCGGAAGTCAGCCATCCACCGGATTTGCCGGCTTGCGCCGAACTGGCCGATTACATCGTCACCGGTCCCGGCGAACGGAGTTTTCCGGCACTGTGCCGTCAATTGTTGACCGGCGTAAGGCCCGAGCCACGCATCGTCGCCGGACCGACGCCGGCGCTCGCCGAATTGGCCTCGCCCTACCCGTACTACAGCGATAGCGATTTGCGCCAACGCCTCACTTACGTGGAAGCCTCGCGCGGCTGCCCGTTTAAATGCGAGTTCTGCCTCTCGGCGCTCGACGCGACCGCCAAGCCGTTTCCGCTCGCGGCGTTTTTAAGCGAATTGGACGCGCTATACCAACGCGGCGGCCGCCATTTCAAATTCATCGACCGGACCTTCAACCTGCGCATCGACAACAGCGTGGCAATACTGGAATTTTTTCTGGATCGGCTCGGCGACGGCCTGCAAGTGCATTTCGAAGTCATTCCCGACCACTTGCCGGAACGCCTGCGCGAAGCGATTCGCCGCTTTCCGCCCGGCGTGCTGCAATTCGAAGTCGGCGTGCAAAGCTTCGACCCGGACATTCAACAACGGATCAGCCGCCGCCAGGACAACGCCGCGACCGCCACTAACCTGAGCTGGTTGCGCGAACACACCCACGTCCACATTCACGCCGATCTGATCTTCGGCTTGCCGGGCGACACCCTCGCCAATTTCGGCGCCAGCTTCGACCACCTCTACGCGCTCGGGCCACAGGAAATTCAGGTCGGCATTTTAAAGCGCCTGCGCGGCGCGCCGATCAACCGTCACGACGACGCCTACCGGATGCGTTACGATCCGAATCCGCCTTATTCGGTACTCGCCACCCGCGATATCGGTTTCGGCGAGATTCAACGCATGCAGCGATTTGCCCGATACTGGGATATGATCGGTAATTCAGGCCGCTTTACGACCAGCCTACCCCTCCTGTGCGGCGATCGGCCGTTCGAACGGTTTTTAGACTTTAGCGACGCGCTGTACGCCGGCGCCGGCAGCACTTGGCAAATCGCGTTGAAACGCCTGTACGAGCTAAGCTATGGCATCATGACCGAGCGCTTGCGGATACCGGCCGCTCCGGCGGCGGCGGCCTTGGCGGCCGACTACCGGCGGAGCGGCGAAAAAGGCCGGCCGGCGTTCGAAGCCGGCGCCTCGCCAGCGCCGGCCAAACGTCCGCAAACCGGCAAACGACAACGCCAAGCAATATGCGATTGACCCATGAAGACCCGCCGCCGCGAATGCCGCGTCGACACCCGACCTCCTCCGACTACGCAAAGGAAACCCGATGACTCCATTGAGCGAATACTTCGATTACCGGCAAGATGCCAACGGCCAAACCTATATCGCCGCTAAAATTCGCGGCATCGCCCTACTCCGGCTGCCGGCCACCAATAAAGGCACCGCTTTCACGATCGAAGAGCGTATCGAGCTGGGCGTGGACGGCTTGTTGCCGCCCCGAGTGACCGATCTTAACCGCCAATTGGACCGTCTCTACGCCAACTACCTAAAACAGCCCAGCGATCTGGCCAAGTACCAATTTCTCCGCGCCACCCAGGAACGTTCCGAAGTCTTGTTTTACGCGCTGTTGGAGCGCCACTTGGAAGAGATGGTCCCCATCGTTTACACGCCGACAATCGGTCAGGCCGTCCAACAATTCAGCTCGATGTACACCACCGCGCGCGGCCTGACGTTTTCGGTGGAAAACATCGACCGGGCCGGTACCATCCTCGACAACTACCCCTGGCACGACATCCGGATGATGGTGGTGACCGACTCGTCGGCCATTTTGGGCATCGGCGACCAAGGCATGGGCGGTCTGGCGATCTCGATCGGCAAATTGGCGTTGTATACCGCCGGCGGCGGCCTGTGCCCCTTCCAAACGCTGCCGGTCAACCTCGACGTCGGCACCAACCGCGACGATTTGCTGGCCGATCCGTTTTATCTGGGCGTGCCGCAAAAACGCCTGACCGGCCCCGCCTACTTCGAGATCGTCGATAAATTCGTCGCGGCGGTCCAAGCCAAATGGCCCAAGGCCATCATTCAATGGGAAGATTTCGCCAAAAACGTCGCGTTCGACGTGCTGGAGCGCTACCGCGACCGGATTCCGTGCTTCAACGACGACATTCAAGGGACCGGTGCGGTGGCGCTGGCGGGTTTGCTGTCGGCTTGCCGACTGAAGGGCGAAGCCTTGACCGATCAAACCGTCGTGGTGGCCGGCGCCGGCGCCGGCGGTATCGGCGTGGCGGCCGCGATCAAAAGCGGCATGATTCGCGCCGGTCTGACGCCGGACGCCGCGCAAGCCCGGATTTTCGTCATCGACGCGCACGGTCTGGTCGTCAAAGGCCGCACCAGCGATGCCTACAAATCGCCGTTGGCGCAAGATCCGGATATTTACCGCGACTGGGGCGTTGCCGCCGGCCAGGTACCCAGTTTGCAAGAGGTCATCGCCCACGCCAAACCCAGCGTGCTATTGGGTTTATCCGGCGTCGCGGGCCTGTTCAGTCGGGAAATCGTTACCGATCTGGCCGGTTTCCATGCGCAACCAATCATTTTCCCGCTATCCAACCCAACCGACAATTGCGAAGCCAATCCGCAAGATTTGCTGAATTGGAGCGAGGGCCGGGCCATCGTCGCCACAGGCAGTCCGTTTCCCGACGCCAGTTACGGCGGGCGGCAATATCCGGTGGGTCAGGGTAACAACGCCTTCATTTTTCCGGGCTTGGGCCTGGCGGCGACCTTGGCCGAATGCAGCCGCATCAGCGACGAAATGGTCCAGGAAGCCGCCTATGCACTAGCGGACTACACCGCCGAACATTGGCTGGACGCCGGCCTGATCTACCCGCCGGTCGCCGATCTGAAAAAGGTTTGCCAATCGGTCGCCAAACGCGTCTTGGCCCAAGCCCTGCGGGACGGCTCCGCCAGCCGCACCGATTTGAACGACACCGACTTGGCCGCGTATATCGAATCGGCCTCGTGGCGAGCGGAACAGCTGCCCTTCAAATACGAACCGGCTTAAACCCGCTGAGTCGCGCTATTTTCCGTCCAAGCGATGCCATCTCGGCCGAACCGAGACCGGCCCGAGTATTCAACGGACCGCTCTCGGTTGGAACGGAACAAACCAGCGGCATCGGTAGCCGACTGTCTCGTCGGCGCGGCTTATTGCCGATGCCGACCGCCCGGCGCGGCGCCACACCAAAACCAGCGAAACTGCTCGTGCTATTCTCGCCACTGTTCGGCGCTCAACGGCAGCTCGTTCAACTCGGCCCGCGCCTCGCGCCAGGCCGGATAATATTCGTTCAAGATCGCGACAAACCGTTCGTTATGGCTTGGCTCCAACAGATGCACCATTTCGTGTACCAGCACATACTCCAAAAGATGCCTGGGCTTCTTGACCAATTCGGTATTCAAGCGAATATGTCCGGCTTTGGGGTTGCAACTGCCCCATTTGGTTTTCATCCGCTGCAAAAAATACTGCTTAACAGTGACGCCCAGCTTGGCTTGCCATTTAGCAATCAACGGCGGGATGGCCTGATGCAGCAACACCTTATGCCATTCGTGCAGCAACTCGGCGCGTTTTTCCAGAGACGTATCTGGCGGCAAGTACATGGAAATCCGCCGGTGATCGACATTCACAAACGGCTTGCCGCCGCGTGCCATGATCGTCAGCAAATGCCGCCGCCCCCAAAGATAATGGGTCTCTCGCTCGACAAACTGCCTGGGCGTCTCTCTGGCCTGATTACGCAGTTTGGACTGTTGATCGCGTATCCATCCCAACTTTGAAATCGCGTAAGCCCTGGCCACTTCCAAACGGGTTTCCAGCGGCGCGGCCAAGGTAACGCGGCCTTCCGGCGGATGCACAGACAAATGCACGTTCTTGATCGCCTTTCGAGTCACCTCGATAACAATCTCACCCAGTTCGATGGTTTCAATCATCAGTAGCCCGGCTGATTCTTGATGATCTCGAACAAGGCCAAAGTGGCTTCCTTATGCTTGTTCAGCAACAGAAACAAAAAATTCAAAATCACACTTTCCTTCGCTTGGTCTCCTTTCCAGCCCGCCGGCGCTTGCTCCCGCATGGCATGATCAATTTTTAGCGCCAGTTGCGCACACTCATCGCTATAGTCGGCCTTGGGTTCATGCGCCTGTGGCGTCGGTGAGGCTTCCGGCATCAAATCGGCCAGATTGTTGTAGATGACGATGGCCTCATGCTTGCCATGCAAAATCGCCGGAATGCCGGCCTCGGGTTGTTTGGCCGCTAAGCGTTTGACCAACGCTTCGGCCTTGCGCAAAAACGCCTCATAAGCAGCAGTGTCCGCTCGGCTCAGTTTGATCAGGTCGTCGAGCAGCTTGGACATCCGCGCGTAGAACCTAGGGTCGGTGAGCTGGTCGCGGATGATGGTCTTACGGACGTTGTTGATGATCCCCTCGGCGATAGCGTTCTTCGACAGCTTGCCTTTCTGGTTCAGCTTGCGGGCAATGGCGTTGTGGATGCCGGTCTCGATGATCAGCTCGGTCAGCGACATTTCACCCAGTTCCCCTAATTCCGCCGCCGGGTCGGCCTGGATGTAAGTGTTGATGAGGTGGCGCATGTCAGCCTCGTAAGGCTTAATGTCCAGTTCTTCACCCGAGTGTTTCTTGATGGCGGCGCGAATCTCGGCGTAGAACTCCACTGCCTTTTTCAATGCCTCGGCCTCGGCCTCGGAATAACCCGCCTCAATCAGTTCCTGGGCGATGTCGGCGTAGGCACGCGCAAAGATCGCCACCGCCTTGTAGAAGGTCACCCGCAATGCTTCGGTTTCGGTTAGCGCCTCGGGATTGGCGGCATCGCCGCAGAAATAATGCAGGTACTGTTCGACTTCTCGCGGCGGCAGTACCGGTTCGCACAGGTAGTGCAGTGCTTGACGGGCATCGTCCAGTTGCCTCTTGCCTTCTTCCAGCCAGTTTTTCAGGCGCACGTTGTTTTCGCCGCCGTTGCCCTGGTCGATGTCCAGTTCGTCGGAACTGTAGACCGCGATGGCTTGTTGCACGTCGCCAAAGAGTTTTTTGAAGTCGACGATGTGGCCGTAGTCCTTGTCGTCGCCATCCAGCCGATTGGTGCGGCAGATGGCCTGGAAAAGATTGTGGTCGCGCAGTTCGTTATCGAGATAGATATAGCTGCAGCTCGGCGCGTCGAAGCCGGTCAGCAGCTTGCTCACCACGATCAGCAATTTAAGATTGGCCGGCTCGTCGATGAAGCGGCGCTTCATCTCCGTTTCGTATTTCTCGGTGCTCGGAAAATCCTTCAATACCAACTGACTATAGGTATCAAACTTATAGCGTTCATCGCTGTTGGCGGCTTCTTTCGAGATGGCATTGGCATTCGCTTCGTACGAGGTAATGATGCCGCAGTAGGGGCCAAACTGGGTATTTCTGAACAGCCTGAAATAATGACAGGCATCGTAGATGGAGGCCGCCACCAGAATAGCGGTGCCGCGGTCGTTGTTCAAACGCGGTTTGAGGGCGAAATCGGAGATGATTTCAGCGACCACCTCGCGTTTACGGCCCTCGGCGCTCATCAACTCTTCCATCGTCGCCCAGCGTTTACGCAACGCCGCCTTCTGAAAGTTGTTGAGGTTTTGGGTTTTCCGCTCGAACCACTCGTCGATTTTCTTCTGCGAGGTCAGCCGTTCGGGCACGTCGCGGGCCTCGTATTTCAAATCCAGCACCACTTTATCGGCCACCGCCTGATGAAACTTGTAGGTATGGATATAGGTGCCGAACACGTCCCGCGTCATTTGCTTGTCCTTGCGCAGCAGCGGCGTGCCGGTAAAACCGATGAAGATCGCGCTCTCCAGCCAGCGCTTCATCTGCTTGTTCATGTCGCCGCCTTGGGTGCGGTGGCATTCGTCGACGAACACGTAGAATCGGCCGAGTATTCTTGGAAGTCCTCGGTCTTCAAGAACTTCGGTTATTCCGTCATAGAGATCATCTTCACGCTTGCGTTTTTTTCGAGTAGGGAACTTATGTATCAAAGCACACATGACTCTGGGATTGGTTGCAGCCAATTTAGCAACCAATTCGTTCCGTGAAGTAATACGCGGCGACGCCGAGTTTTCGCCAATCACCCCGGCATTGCGCATGACGCCGACAATCTGCTTGTCCAGCTCGTCGCGGTCGGTGACCACCAATATCCGCGCCTCGGGATCATGCTCCAGCAACCACTTGGCGATCAGCACCATCAAGATGCTCTTGCCACTGCCCTGGGTATGCCAGATCACCCCACCCTCGCGCTTGGCGATCCGTTCCTGCGCAGCTTTCACACCGAAAAACTGGTGCTGGCGCGGCACCTTTTTCTGGCCGGCGTCGAAAATGATGAAGTTGCGGATCAAGTCCAGCAGCCGGGCTTTGTCGCACAACTGCGCCAACGGTCGATCCAGCAATGCGCCGATGGCTGTCGTAGGGGCGGGTTTCAAACCCGCCCCTACCAAACCGTCCCCTTCATCCTTCCACTCCACGAAGAACTGCTCAGGTGTGCCGGTCGTGCCGTAACGCAGCCCTTGCGCATCGCTGCCCGCCAACACCAGTTGCACCGTGCTGAAAAAGCCTTGATTGAAAATGGCTTCCTGATTGGTGATCAGCTGGCGTATGCCATCGGCTACATCCACCGAACTGCGCTTTAACTCGATCACCGCGATGGCAATGCCGTTGATATACAACACAATGTCCGGCCGCCGCTCGTGGCCGCCTTTCAGCGTCACTTCCTCGGCCAACGCAAAGTCGTTAAGTTCGGGATGTTCCCAATCGATCAAATGCACAGTATCGTGCGACTGACCGGCAGCGATTTGCACCGGAATGCCGTAGCGCAACAGTTGGTAAGTGCGTAAGCTGGCCTGGTAAAGCGTGATACCGGTGGTTTCGGCGGCAATCTCCAGTTTCTGCAAGGCAGCGCCGATGTGGGCGGCGGAATAGCCACGTGCCGTCAGGTTGTCACGCAATAGCTTAGTTTCAAGGAGGCGGTTGTTCTGGCGTTTACTCCATTCGCCAAGATAACGGTAGCCCAAGCCATCCGGCCGTGTCGGGTCGGCGAACAAGGCGACTACGCGGTTTTGCGTGCTACGTTCCGAACGGCTGTGTTGTTCCCTCATGAATTAAGCTCCTATTGCCTGTCGGTTTGTGGTTGCAATTTCGCCAGCGTTTTTTCGACAACGGTTATAAAAATCGGACTTGGTATTTTCACCAGCGTTTTAGCCGGCGTTTTCACCCGCACTTTCAGCAAGCGACTGCACTGGCAGTAAGCTCGGTGCATCGTCACCAATCAGCGCCGGCTTGCCGTTCTGCCAGACCACGGCATACTGACCCAGGCGGCGTTTGCGTTCTAACGCTTCACCAACCGCTGCCGTCAGGCAATCCAGAAGTTGTTTCTCTTTGGCGGGAATCGTATTCATCATTGGGCCTCGCAAACGCTTAAACTAAAAAATCTATTATGCTGAGGCTAAGTCGTGCCACAAATCCTGCCAGCTCGGATTGGCTTGCTCAATCAGCCGTTTTTTAGCGGCTCGCGACCAATTCTTTAACTGCTTTTCCCGCAATATGGCACTCTCCATCCTGTCGTGCACCTCATACCAAACCAGCAGGTGCGCTCCATAGCGTTTGGTGAAGCCTTCGGCCATATCGGTTTTATGTTGGTAAACACGCCCAATCAAATTCGAAGTCACGCCAATGTAAAGCGTCCCGTTTCGTTGACTGGCCATTATATAAACACAGGGTTGTTTATCCATTTTTGCATGATTTTCAGCTTGACCTGCTGACTTTGATCCCGCCAAAAACAGCGCCGACAAACTTTAACGCAAATACCGCAAGAATTGCAGCGTCACCCCGGCAGGGATTGCCGGGGTCCAGAAGCCACGGAGGGTTTTGGCGTTTACCTCCCTGTAATCTGGGTTCCGGCAA
>NZ_LUUK01000144.1 GCF_001644025.1 Methylomonas koyamae | reverse complement strand
TTTGGATACTTTCTTTTGGCCAAACAAAAGAAAGTATCTCGGCTGTCGGGCCGAGACCCGACATTAAAAAAAGCCGTCGCGTTAGCGACACTAAACCCCAACTCGAGGCCATCCATGGCTTCTGGATTCCGGCAATCCATGCCGGAATGACGTGTTCATTCAGACCGCTCCAAGTCGATAAGACGACACCAGACAAAACAAACATTCTTATGTCGCCCAAATCCTCGGCGCACAAACGGCCTTACCAACCACATCCCCACGCACCAATCCCCAAACCCTTTCAAAAAACCCCTTCAACAAATCCGCCCGCCTATCCAAGCCCCGACAAATCAACAAACCCTCAATCAAAGTCACCCCGCGATTAGCCTCATCGCCAATCAATTCCTGCACAGCCGCCAACTGCAAAGCCGTAGCCGGATAAACAAACAGCGTTCCACACGCCGAATGCCCAAACAAACCCCAACGGGCTTGAAACGCTTCAGCATCCAGATGCAAGCGTTCCATGTAAACCATGCGCCCGGCACGACTGATGCGCCAGCTTAAAGTGGCTGCCCCGTTATCGAAGCCTTCACCAGCAGCCGGGCGGCCCAAGGCTAATATTTCCCAGCCGATGAAGCGGGCGTGTTCGGCCAAATCGATATTCATGCTGGAATTTAAGCGCGCACCTTCGTAAACGATGGTTTCCTGCGGTAGCCATTCCAGGCTGGCGCCGTCGGCGACGCTGAGATTGACGTTTTGCCGCGCTTCGCCGCCGCCGCTACGATAAAACTTGCCGGCGGCTGGGGTGGTGATTAGTGCTTGCGCATCGGGTTCGACAGTGGCTGTAATGCTTAATTGATCGCCGGCCACCACGCCACCGGGCGGGTGTAGCAAGTACACATGGCAGACGCCGCCTTCGGGGTAGAAGGGGCGCTGCACGGTCAACGGGCCACGGTGGGCGCGGTTGACCAGGGCGGTTTTGGATCCACGTGGGGCGAAACCTAAAGTGAGTTCGGCTTCCCAGTGGCTGAACGATTGACTACAAAACTGTTTCTCCGCGAGCTCGTTACTCATTTGAATCTGTTAGTTGTTCAGGGTTCGAAACCTTATTTTGCGTGCCCTTCGACAAGCTCAGGA
>NZ_LUUK01000143.1 GCF_001644025.1 Methylomonas koyamae | reverse complement strand
CCTGATTAGCAAGCTCCTTCAGCCACCCAGCGTAATCCAGGTTATTCCCAATTAGAAAGCGCATACTGGTTTCAAATTTCCAGGAGATTGTCATGAGCATGAACCGCATCCAGTTTCAAAAGGGTTTGTCACTGCCTGATTTTCTAGAACAGTTTGGCACGGAGGCTCACTGCGAGGCCGCGCTGGAAAAAGCCCGTTGGCCCGACGGGTTTCGTTGTCCGCGTTGCGGGCAAGCGCCGTATTACTTGCTTAGCGGCGGCGGTCATCCCGCGTACCAATGTCGATCTTGTCGATTACAAACATCCCTGATCGCCGGTACGCTCTTTCAGAGCACCCAGCTGCCGTTAACGACCTGGTATCTGGGCATTTACCTGATCAGCCAGGCCAAAACCAACCTGTCCGCTTTAGCTTTGAAGCGCCTGTTGGGTGTCAGTTACCCCACTGCCTGGTTGATGCAGCAGAAATTGATGCAAACCATGGCGGAACGTGACGCGCTTTATACCCTGGAAGGACAGGTCCAGATTGACGACGCCTACCTCGGTGGCGAGCTGGCAGGCGGCAAGGTCGGTCGCGGCTCAGAGAATAAAGTGCCCTTCGTGGCGGCGGTGTCGCTGGATCAGGCGGGGCACCCGCAGTACATCAAAATGGCACCTGTTCCGGGGTTTACGCTCAAAGCAATTACCGACTGGGCCCAACGCGACCTCAGCCCGGGATGTGTCGTCAGGTCCGATGGCTTAGCCTGCTTTGCGGGCGTCACGGCCGCAGGGTGTTTGCACCAGCCTGTCGTCGTGGGCGGCCGTAAACCCAAAGAGTTGCCCGAGTTCAATTGGATCAACACCGTTTTGGGCAATCTCAAGACCAGTTTCGGCGGTGCTTATCACGCTTTCGACTTTGCCAAGTATGGTATCCGCTACTTGGCGGCCTTTGTTTACCGCTTTAACCGACGTTTCAATCTGGAGACTTTGCCCATGCGACTACTCCTTGCTGCGGTCAACATCAGCCCGCGTCCGGCAACTTGGCTTCGTCAAGCTGAAGAAGCTTTCTAATCAGGT
>NZ_LUUK01000142.1 GCF_001644025.1 Methylomonas koyamae | reverse complement strand
CAGCGTGATAAACGCAAGGCGCCGAGCCTTGCTCGCAACGCCAAAAGCCTTACGCGCAAAGCTCCGAGCAATAAACGCAAGGCGCCGAGCCTTGCTCGCAACGCCAAAAGCCTTGCGCGCAAAGCTCCGAGCAATAAACGCAAGGCGCCGAGCCTTGCCCGCAACGCTAAAAGCCTTGCTCGTAAGCCAAAAAGCCTTGCGAGCCGGCCGTAATGCCAAACGCAGCGCGGAATTCGAACGGGCGGGCTAGTGGGGCCGGCGGCGAGCGGTTTGCGCCGGTTCGGTTCGCGGCTGGCCGGTGTCGACGGTATCGCCGCAAACCGGCTGCCCTTGGTCGGTAAGCGCGGTTCACTGGCGCGGCACTTTAACTTAAATTTAATGGGGTATTCAGCTTGAGCTTATCGCCGTCGAATAGGATTTTGGCTTCCTAATCTTATTCGTTCAGGAGAACAAACCGTATGAACCACGCCTTATCCGTCAGGCTATTCAGTTTTCTTACCGTGTTGGGCCTGTCGGCCAGCGCCGTTGCCGCTACCACCGTGCAAATCGGTCCCAGCGGTAAAACCTTCGCGTCGGGGGCCGTCGCTTGCGCGATCAATCCGGCGACCGGCGCCCAAGCCGCTACGATCCAAGCGGGACTGTTCAATCCCAGCGCCAAAACCACGGCCACGGTTCGCCTCAATGGCGGCACGGTCGCTAAAGTGACCGCAGCCCAGCCCGCCGTGCCGGTTTGGCTGGCGGACGGCAATAACAGCGTGGTGGTGGCTCTGTCCAAACGGGTTGCCGACACCTATACGTTCACGGTCCAAGCGGATTTCTGCAGCCTGCCGGATACCTCGGGCAATACCTTCAGCAGCGACGGCACCTTAGAGTACGCGGCTAGCGGCAAATCCTACGCGCTGGTCAGCCCCGGTTGCGCCTTCAATCCGGCCACCGGCAATGCCCAACCCTTTGTTAACCTGTTCGATAACGGCACTTATCTATTGAACGTGTCGATCAACGGCACGCCGTTAACCCAATTGAACGGCACCACGCGTAAAGCCGTGCCGGTGTTTTTGGGCGCGGGCCCGAACGTGATCTCGGCCGCGAACGGCACGCTGTCCACCGACTACTACATCCGCGATGGCGGCGACGGTACCTGCACTCTGCCGTAAGCCGCCGCTCGTATCGATTTGCAAACCTCGTTATCCACTTTGCCGCCCGGGATGGGCGGCTTTTTTTTGCTCGAAATCCGGCCGCCGTGCGGCGCCGGCCGCCTTGTCTTCCGCGCTCTTGGAGTTAGTCAAAGCCTATCGGCCATGCGGGTCTGCTTGCGACTAAAGCCATTAGGCTAAGCAACGGCGTAGCGTACCCCGTTTTAGTCAACGCCCGCGAAACCCGGATACCCCAGCAAACGACAGGCGTATGGCCTAAACTTGGCGCATGACTCTACCCGTATTGTTTTTCATCGCCGGTCTGCTGGTATTGCTGATAGCGTTTTGGCGGCGTTTACGGCGTTCCGCCCGTGCCGACTATATTCGTACTTACCGTTTTCCGCCGGCGCTTTACGACAAGCTTCGCAAGCGCCGGCCGGAATTGGCATTAAAGGATTGCCAGTTGGTGGGGCGGGCCTTGCGGCAGTTTTTCCTGGCTTATTTGCTGGGTGGTCGCCGTTACGTGTCCATGCCCTCGCAAGTGGTCGACGATCTCTGGCACGAATTGATTTTATATACCCGCCATTACGACAGTTTCTGCAAAAAAGCCTTTGGCGGCTTTCTGCACCATACGCCGGCGGTGGTGCTGAGCCGGGATAAACAAAACAACAGCGGTTTGCGCCGAATTTGGTGGCTGACTTGCCGTGACGAGAATATCGATCCGCGCAATCCCAGTCGTTTGCCGTTACTGTTTGCTATCGATAAAAAACTCCAGATTACCGACGGCTTTGTCTATGTGCCGGATTGTCGCGGCGTGCGGCGCGAAGACGATGCCGGCGGTGGGACGGCCTACTGCGGCGGGGATTTCTCCAGCAACGATTTCGACGGCTCGACCGACGGCTTCGGCGACGGGTCCTGGAGCGGCGACAGTAGCGATGGCGGTAATAGTGACGGCGGCGATGGCGGTTGTGGTGGCGGCTGCGGCGGCGGCGGCGATTGACGCGGCGATGGCCGACGGCGGCCAGTGCTCGGCGAGTTGTCGCCCCGCTTTTTCAACGGAGGAAGGCACTTGAGATTGAAACCATTCGCGATGCCCATGCCGAATAGCGTCGTTCCTTAGGTATCTGACCGAGACTTTGGAGGTCGATCATGCCGAACTTTTCCGGCTTGTCTCGCATCGATGAACAGCATCGGGCCGCCAGCGCGCGTAAAGCGCGGCGTTGCGGCCTTCTTCAGGCGTTCGCTTGCCAGGACGGTGGTTCGCGATGACAATTCCCGCCGAGATGACCTCTTTACTACCCCAACAAATCGCGCCGGTCGATCCCCGTCAACGCGCATTGACCGAGACCTATCTGGCCAGCCGGATCGATGCGCTGGCGCGTTATTTTTTAGGGTTGCGGGCCGAGGTCGATGCCCAATTGGCGCTTAGTCTGCCCGACGCCGCCGGCAAGGCCTATCCCTACGGGCGCTGCGAGGAAATTACCCGCGAGGTGTATGCGCTGTTGGCGACCCGGCTGCGATTGGCCGAGACGCCTGTCGAACGCTGGCTGCACGAATTCATTGCTCACGGCGGCTTCGTACGCTCGGTATGGGGCGTGTTGCGCGAGCAATATTTCCAAAATGCGTTGCAAGTGGGCGGATTGTATGTGGATGTCGCCAACGATACCGTCGATGTCGCCAAACCGCCGGTGGAAATCCTGCCGCTGGAAAGCAGCGGCTTGCTGGCGGTGCGCGATCTCGCCCATTTTCGCCGTACCGCCGAAGCGTATTGGGGCGCGACGGTTTACGCCAATCACGTACTGCCGTCGCTGGCACCCTTGTTGCCGATGGTGTCGGTCAGTCCCGGCCGGCTGCGGCCCGGTTTGCAATCGGCCTGCGATTACATGATCGCGCTGATGTGCCGCGATGGCTTCGAACAAGCCGAAGCCTGGCTGCGCGACGGCCCGCCGCCGCCGGCCGAATTGGCGGCGGAACTGCTGAACCAGACGCCGGCCGATTTGCGGCCATGGACCGAGCGGGGGGGCGACGAGGCCGTTGCCGCCTGCCGGCGGGCTCGGCTCGGCGCTTGCGCCGCCGACGACCGCTGGCGCCAGGCGCGGGTGTTGGACTACTTGCGTTCGTTGCAAAGCCCGCCGGTCGCGAATCCGGTGCCGCCGGCCGGCTGATACGCGGGATTTGTAAGCGCGGACAGGGGCAGGGCGCCGATAGCGCGCCAGTTTGTTGAATCTCTGCGAATTTAGGGCTTATCGAGTGGCCTTTAACGGTTTTATTGTCCCGCCCCCCTCGGCTCCGCTCGGGGCAAGCCTCGATTGC
>NZ_LUUK01000141.1 GCF_001644025.1 Methylomonas koyamae | reverse complement strand
GGTGCCGGCGTCGTGGCTTCTATCATCGAGTAATTAACCATGGCAAATCAAACTATCAGAATCCAATTAAAGGCATTCGATCATAAACTCATCGATCAATCCGCCGGAGAGATAGTAGAGACAGCGAAGCGGACTGGCGCCCAAGTTAAGGGTCCGATTCCTTTGCCTACTAGAAAAGAAAGATTCACAGTACTTATTTCGCCTCACGTTAACAAAGATGCGCGCGACCAGTACGAGTTGAGAACTTATAAGCGGTTGCTTGATATAGTCGAGCCAACCGATAAAACAGTCGATGCCTTGATGAAGTTGGATCTGGCGGCTGGCGTAGATGTACAAATCAAGCTGAAATAAGCAGTAAGTAATAATTTTGAGGATTGGCAGATGTCAATAGGTCTTATTGGTCGTAAATGTGGTATGACCCGGATTTTTTGCGAAGACGGTTCAGCGGTACCAGTAACTGTGCTCCAAATTGACTCGAATAGGGTCATACAAGTGAAAAGTATCGAAAAAGATGGGTATCGTGCGGTTCAAGTTGCTGCGGGCGATATCAAGTCTTCGAAAGTCAATAGAGCAATGGCCGGTCACTATGCATCTGCCAACGTTACAGCGGGTAGGGGTTTGTGGGAGTTTCGGCTGAGCGACGAACAAGGTGTCGATTTGGCGCCCGGCGCATCTTTGGACGTAAATGTTTTTGAAGCCGGACAAAAAGTGGACGTGTCCGGCACAAGTATCGGTAAAGGTTTTGCCGGTACGGTTAAAAGGCATAACTTCCGTACTCAGGATGCAACGCACGGTAACTCGCGATCTCACCGTGTACCCGGTTCGAATGGTATGAATCAGACCCCTGGACGGGTTTTCAAGGGCAAGAAAATGTGCGGTCAGATGGGTGCGGTGAAAACCACGGTACAAAACCTGACGGTTCATTCTATTGACTCTGAAAGGGGGTTAATACTCGTCAGAGGTGCTGTACCCGGTGCTAAGGGCGGTGATGTCGTCATCACACCAGCAGTCAAGAAAGGTTAATAAGGTTAATTTATGAGTTTGCAAATACCTGCAATAAACGGTGGAGACGCAGCTCAAGCGCTCGATGTCTCTGAAGCCGTATTCGGTCAAGAATACAACGAGACGCTGGTGCATCAACTGGTAACAAAATACATGGCTGGGGCTAGGGCCGGAACGAAAGCGCAAAAGACTCGCTCGGACGTGAGCGGAGGCTGCGCTAAGCCGTGGCGGCAAAAAGGCACTGGACGTGCACGCGTTGGTAGCACTCGCAGCCCAATTTGGCGGACAGGCGGTGTTACATTTGCCGCCCAGCCCCGTTCGTACGACCAAAAGTTGAACAAAAAAATGTACAAAGTAGGCATACGCTCAATCTTTTCAGAGCTTTTAAGACAGGGGCGTCTTGCGGTTTGCGATGACCTCACTCCTGCCGTGCCAAAGACCAAAGAGTTCCTGAAAAAAATCAGCGGGATCCAGGTCAAACGTCTACTAGTAGTGGCTGAGGATTTGAACGAAAATCTGATTCTTGCTGCCCGGAATATTCCTTATGTCGCAGTTGTAACACCGACCAGCGTCGATCCGGTGTCTTTGGTTTCGGCTGACAAAGTCATTGCCACTGCGGCGGCGTTGAAACAAATTGAGGAGCGATTGGCATGAGTGCTCAAAAAATTAAGTTAGCAAATGTGCTGCAGGCCCCAATCATTTCAGAAAAAAGCACAAACGCTGCGGATCAAAACAACCAGTTCGTCTTTAAGGTTCAAAAAACTGCTAGCAAACTACAAGTAAAGCAGGCGGTCGAGCTCATGTTCAATGTAAAAGTCGAATCAGTTCGGGTTTTGAACGTGAAAGGAAAAATAAAGAGATTTGGACGCAGTATCGGTAAACGCTCTGATTGGAAAAAAGCATACATAAAGCTTGAATCCGGTCATAGCATCGAATTGGCAACGGCATAGTAAGTTTTAATTAGGTTAATTAGGAGCGGTAGAAGAGCATGGCTATTCTGAAATCAAAGCCGACATCTCCAGGTTCTCGGTTTGTAGTGCGTGTACAAAATAATGATTTGCATAAGGGTAAGCCATTTGCGCAACTACTGGACAAAAAAGGGAACACTGGCGGTCGTAACAACATGGGGCGAATCACCACGCGCCACATCGGCGGAGGACACAAAAAGTTCTACCGTATCATAGATTTCAAACGCAACAAGACAGACATTCCGGCTGTTGTTGAACGGATCGAATATGACCCAAATCGGACTGCGAATATCGCGTTGGTGTTATTTAAAGACGGTGAGCGCCGCTATATTATCGCGCCCAAAGGCATTGAGCTGGGTCAAGAAATACTGAGTGCCGAAACAACGCCAGTTAAACCAGGCAATTGCATGCCATTGCGGAACATGCCACTTGGCACGACTTTGCACTGCGTAGAGTTGCGGCCGGGTAAAGGAGCTCAAATCGCCCGGAGCGCCGGAACGTCGGTGCAATTGGTCGCGAAAGACGGCGCCTACGTTACAGTTCGCCTGCGATCCGGTGAGATGCGTAAGGTCTCCGCAGATTGCAAGGGTGTCGTCGGCGAAGTATCTAACTCCGAACATAACTTGATTTCGTTAGGGAAAGCCGGTGCGAAGAGATGGAGAGGCGTTCGCCCGACAGTGCGCGGTGTCGCAATGAACCCGGTCGATCATCCCCATGGTGGCGGTGAAGGGCGCACTTCCGGTGGTAGACACCCGGTATCACCCTGGGGTACCCCTACTAAGGGTTATAAAACGCGCAAAAACAAACGTACTGACAATATGATTGTCAGACGCCGTAAGCAAAAATAAGAGGTATCTGACGTGCCACGTTCAATTAAAAAAGGTCCATTTATCGATCACCACTTGTTGAAGAAAGTAGACGAAGCGGTTCGAACGAATAATAGGAAACCGATTAAAACCTGGTCTAGAAGGTCGATGATTAGTCCTGAGATGTTGGGGCTGACCATAGCGGTTCATAACGGAAAACTACACGTGCCGGTCTTGATTACCGAAAATATGGTTGGTCACAAGTTGGGTGAGTTTTCGCCAACGAGAACCTACAAGGGCCATATTGCTGACAAGAAATCGAGATAAGGAGTGAATGTGGAAGTATCAGCAAAATTGAGTAACGCTCCGCTGTCTGCTCAGAAGGCAAGATTGGTTGGCGATCAGATTCGCGGTTTGCCGGTTGAAAAAGCGCTAAACCTGTTGAATTTCAGCTCAAAGAAAGCCGCCGCAATTGTTAAGAAGGTTTTGGAATCGGCAATTGCGAATGCAGAGCATAACGAAAATGCCGATGTCGACGAGCTGAAAGTATCGACGGTCTTCGT
>NZ_LUUK01000140.1 GCF_001644025.1 Methylomonas koyamae | reverse complement strand
TTTGCCGATATCGCCCCCAGCAAATACCGCACTTTTAGGTAACGTTCGTTGGTCGCCGGCGAGGTATAGGGTTCTGCAAACGATTGATCGTTTTCGAATATCTGGTAAGGGTTAACCGCCCAGTTCCAAACCGGCATTGCGCCGCCGATCACGACACATATCGCCAGCGCGGCCAGCCAACAGTGCTTAAAACTAAAACGACCAGTAGATGAAGCTTTCATGGGCGGCTGATAACCAAGTGCCGGCGAAAAACAATCCGGCAAAGGCTGCGAGTGCCTTGAAACCCGGTGCAAAAGTGTCGAGTTGCGCTTGCGCATGCCGGTAACGAAGACAAATCACCAGTAGGATGCCGAGGCCGAGCATATCCAGACCGTTGACTAAGCCCGATATCGGAACCGTGTTTGGCGCAAACCAGCCGGCCAACATCACCGGTATCTTCAGACCGTTGAGTCCCAGCATCGCTTGCCAAATCTGTAAGGCCTGGACCATGCTGTCTGCCCGAAATAGCACCCAGGCCAGAAATACGCCACACAGCGTCAAAGTGCTTGCCAGACAACGAGGTAGCGAGTAACCGGTTTTGGTCCATACCCGGTAGAGCGCTATCATGCCGCCGTGCATCGCGCCCCAGGCGACGAAGGTCCAGGCGGCACCGTGCCATAAGCCGCCTAACAGCATGGTGACGGCCGCGGCCGCCAGTCCGAGACCAAAGCCTTGCCGACTACCGCCCAACGGGATGTAGAGGTAGTCGCGCAGAAATCGCGAGAGCGTCATATGCCAGCGTTGCCAAAAGTCGGCAATCGTGACGGCTTGGTACGGTGAATTAAAGTTTTGCGGTAACGCGATACCGAACATCAGTCCGATCCCGATGGCCATGTCGCAATAGCCCGAAAAGTCGAAATAGATTTGCAAGCCGTAACCCACTGCGGCCACCCAAGCTTCGCAAAGCGTGAGTTGATCGCTCAGGGAAAACAACGGATCCACGACGCCGGCCAATCGATCGGCGATCACGGTTTTCTTGCTTAAACCCACTGCAAACAAGAACAGGCCTTTGGTCATCCGTTCCGGATCGAAGCGGATGCCTCGACGCAATTGCGGCATCACATCCGAGTAATGCAGAATCGGGCCGGCATTCAGATGCGGGAAAAACGAGATCGAAAAGGCAAAGCGGCCGATATCGAAATCCTCGACCTGGCCTTTGCCGCAATCGACCAAATACGCGATGGCCTGAAAGGTGAAGAACGAAATCCCAAGCGGCAAGACCACCTGCAACAAAGGCCATTGGTGGCCGGTGAGCGCGTTCGCTGTCTCGATCAGAAAGTCGGCGTACTTGAAATAGGCCAGCAAAACCAAGTTGTAGAGAATACCAAGTCTGAGCAAGACGGCAGAGCGGGTACGGGCGATACGTTTGCCCCAGTAGAAATTCAGGAGGGCGTTGGCGACGAGGAGTGCGGCATATTGGGTGCTCCATGCCGCATAGAACAGCACGGAGCTGCCGACGATGAGCCACTGCGCGCTCTTTCCGTAGTCGCGCGACACGAACCACCACCACAACCCCAGGGTCGTCGGCAGAAACAAGTACATGAATTCCGGCGCGGTAAACAGCATCGCTACCTCCCCTGCATCGGATCGGCGATTGCCTCCAGTGCCGCGACCGTATCCGGGTGATACGCCAATATGTCGACGTCGGGATCGATGAATCGGTTCTCCGGATCGAGCAGTACAACCATCCCCATCACCACGCGAAACAAGGAGGCGCTCCGTGCCAATCGAATCAGGTATTCGCACACGCGTCGGCAGTGCTCAGGGTCCTCGAGCGTGAATGGTTCCCAGTCGTCTTCATCTTGTTGAGGCTTGGCAATGGTTGCCGGCATCGTGCCGCCGTACCAGCAGCTGATCGCTTCCAACGCTGAAGCCAATTCAAGCGCCATTTTAAGGTCAGCCTCGCTCGCTTTCGCCATATTCACATCATCCGCCTGCCTGTCGTCGATTAATGATGCCGGAACAGCCACGGCGCCACCGGCGCCGGATCTTGCCACAAGCCTATTTCTGCCTGAATCGCAGCCTGCTCGGCTTGCAGGTAGACCGGATCGTCGGTGAATTGGCGATACACCCAAGCCAGCCCATTGGCGACTTGCTCTAGATTGATGTCTCGCCCCTGATATCTGACTTGACCCACCACCCGGCCGTAAAAATCGCGCTGAGTGGCGTCGACGGTGATTGCACGACCGAGCACGGCATTGGCTAAGCCGAGCTTGGCGGCTTGCCCGTAGGCTTGATCGCTTTCCGGAGCGTCAATGTTGGCCAGACCTACTTTGACGGTCTGGGCCGTCGCTGTGAGAAGCGTTAAGGTATCGCCGTCATGGACGCCGACCACTTGGCCGCTGAACGTTTCGGCGTGCCCCACGCCGGCACCAGCCAACAGTGTTAGCAGCGGTATCAGGCGGACATTCCAGCGGTACGATGACATTGATCGCGCTCCTTCGATTAAACGCGTTTTTGGGTGTGGGCAAAATAGATGTTCATGGCCAAGGCGATCAGGACACAGGCGATCGGCATGGCTTGCGGCGGGACCGGGAATGGAAACGTCAGGCCGAGCATTAATAGGTACACAATGCCAATGACCGCATAGAAGCTATAGCGATGGGCCAAGGGGCTGGAGTAATCGAAATTCGTTTGTTTAATCTTGCGTTGCACCAAACCGTCCACCGCGCAAGGGACAACGGAGGCGATTAAAAACGGCCACCAGGAACACAGCAAAAAGAAGCGCCGCAGCGACTGGTAAAAAGTCCCGAACAGCACATCCAATTTGCTTTGGACAAAGGGAAAATAATCGGTTTGACCAAAGTTTTCAAATCCCACCGATTTCTCGCGTTCCGCTTTGGTCGGTATGAAAAAGTGGTATACGTTTTGTTTAATACCGGTTTGCACCAGCAAGGCATTGAATACCGCTGTCGACTCTTCGCGAATGCGCTGATCGTTATCGGCGCCGAGGTATTCGATAATCATCCGATCTTCGGCCGCTTGCATATCGGTAAGCCATTGGTCGGACACCAATACCGCGATCAAAAACACTTCGGCGACCCAAAGGATGAACGTGATGAACAAGCTTTTGGTCATGACGCGACAGCCGAAACGCGATGCAGGATGGCAATCACCTTGGTCCGTTCCACCAGGTGATCGAGCGGTACGTCGGCGCCGAACCGGTCGATCAAAAATCGTTGCATGGCCTGGACCGTCCGGTGTAATCGGTAAGCGTCATCCGGGTGATTTTGAGCGGACGCTCGCGCGTATTCGAGCAGGACGTCGGTCATCAGCAACGCGATGGTGGCCTCCTGTTGCTGTGCATCCTGGATATGCCGGGTAATAATCTTGACGGCACATTGAATAATCTCAATGGAAACCGGCCAGTCGAGTGTTGAGTAGACCGCAGGCACTTCCCCCGCAGCCTCTCGCAGAACGGTACGTGAACCTCTCGATTCATACCGCTCCCATCAGGCAAACGCACCTATCATTCCCGCTCGCCAATGAGCGAACAAGTTTGGATATTGATCAGCAATCTTCGCCAGAAACAGCATAGCCTTGATCTTGTGCTGGCGAAGCGGCTTGAACTTACGCCTCGCCCACCTCACCAGAGTCATATTCACGTGGCGACACAGTCCGTACAACGCTGAGCGGGTATAACAACCATAATAGGCTAGCCACCCATTGATGATGGGATTCAACCATTTAGCGATCTCTCCCAAACTCAACTCGGTACGTGTTCGCACCCGTAACGTTCTAATCTTTTGCCGCATTGACTTCAGCGCCGCTTTACTCACTGCGGGCGTAAAGTTTACAAACCGACGCCGGCATACGCCTGGCGGCCATCAAAATGCACACCACCATCAGCCCGTTAAACGGCTCACGCGGCAGTCCGGAATAGACGTACATCACATACGCCACGAGACCAAAGGCGGTCCAGACGACAATCGCGGTGATTTCGTAATTGGGCCGCCAGGGTAGCTGGTAGTCGTATTCGTCTTTCATTTTTTGACGATGAATGTTTGTTTTATATTGTCGATCGAAATGTCGGTTCGATTGAACGCATACCGCACCAATGCTTTGAATTCGAATAACCGCTCATCTTCGACGTACCGCCTGAGCAATACCAGGTCCACGGTTAACGTGTCACCGGAATCCTGAACGGCAAACGGCACTTCGTACGCCTTAATGGCATTCACCAATTGCTCGATGGGATTTTGCGCATCGGCCGGCGAGGTACGCTTGACGGCTGTCTCTCGGGGGTTTTGAGCCCGACTGTTGGCGCCCGGTGCTTGCTCGCTGGGGTGATTCGACGGGTGGGACATTGGCCGCTCTTCTTCGCTGGGGAGTAATACGGCTAGGCGTTTGCTGGTTTCTTTGCTCAACAATACGCCTTTGTCGCTACCGATCTCGGCAACCCTCACCAGCGGTTTGCGTGGGTCGACGGGGATCATACCTGCCGCGTCCAGCACCTTGATGATGTCGAGAGGCGATCGGCCGACCGTGTTTGCGATCGGTACGTGTAGCATGAAGATGCGGCCATCCGGCTGCAGTCTGAAATGGCCGGCGAATACAGGGTCTAGGCACTGCATCAGAATCGCGCCGGCCTCGTGTTTGGACGCCAACCATTCCCGAGCCGCAAGCGCGTCCGACTGTTCTATCGGGTTAGCGTTATTCTCCGCGCGCCGTTCAGCGGTCGGTCCGTGCCGTTGTGGCGGATTCGAAACCGCCGGGGCCGTCTGTGAGGCTCTGTCCTTATCCGCATCCGATGCCTCGGAATCTGCGATGCCACCGGCAACGATTTCCGGTTCGGCATTGAAACGTGCTTGATCCGCGTCGATCGTTTCCCGATCGTCTTGCGGCTCAGTTAATGCGGCCGTTGAATTTGGCGTCTCTGCCGGATCCGGCGACCCACCGCCCTCCAGTTCGAGATGAATGACCTGTCCGTCGACGATGACCGGTGCGGCTTCGGTATACACGTGTCTAGGGTCCGATAACTTGAGCACTCTAAGCGGCGTATCCAGGCAATCCGGTTTGATGATCCAATACCGTCGGACATTGGCGGCATCCCTTCTATACGGAACGGCCAACTGCCGATCGATGAGAATATCGGCGAGCGTATCCGGGTGTTTGGGAATACCGGGAATGTTGTTTTGCGTAATAATTCGAGTGATATCCTCGGCTGCTTCGTCCCAGACAATAAAGAGTCCTTCTTTTATGCGCCAGACGGTAGCCCGTTTAACGTTATCGGTCCATTTTCCCTGTTTAACCAGTTGCCGCATGGCGTCCAATATGAACCATTCGATCGGTGCCCCGATCGACGGGTCGATAGGAATACAGTTTTGTTTTAAGTCTTTTTCCACACTGCTGTAATCGGCGTCCATGACCAGTGCGTACATTTTCGAAGGATGTGACGTACCGGCAATCGTCATCAGCATTTCTTTATAGATGGTCGCCCCGAATTCGTTTAAGTACGCCTGAACTTCGGCGGTGATGATTTTATTGATTAAACCGGCCGAGACAATCTCGTGGTCGCCATGCCGATTGGCTCGCCAATGCAGATAATATCGCTTGATTTTGAGTTTTTTGGCCCACGTTTCAATATCGTCGCCCAGAATGTTGCAGCTGTGCCGTCCGTCTTCCGATTTAATTTCAATATCGGTGACCGGTTTACCTAAGTCATGCAGCATGCCGGCGATAAATATTGCAAGCCGCCATCGGGGCGTGAGTTGTTTACGGATTGCCGGAGTTTCGTCCATGCCATACAACACGCCGTGCGATTTAAAAACCGCCTCGTATCCCACCTCCAATCCGTGACGGAATAAACCGCCGGCACCGCGGTGGTGATGCTTTTCGGACGCCGGCAGTAAATGAACGAATCGCGCATAATTCAATATCAATGGGTATACCCGGTCTTGATATTCTTCGTCCGTGACGCCGAGATAGTGTTTTACTTTTTTGAGCAACTCTATTTGCGATTCTAGAATTTTAACCGACGGTATACCCGGTAAGCCTTTAGCAAACGGCGGATAGCGCGGCACTTCTTCCTCTATGTCCTGACTGCCCAAAATAACGTGAAGCCATTTCCAAACCATTGGCGGCCCCGTTATTTTTTTAAGCTTTTAGGATCGCACGACGCTTTAACAGGCTGGTGAAAAA
>NZ_LUUK01000139.1 GCF_001644025.1 Methylomonas koyamae | reverse complement strand
GTCAATACCGCGATGAATCAGATGAACCAAATCACCCAGCAAAATGCCGCCGCCAGTGAAGAATTGGCTTCCACCGCCGAAGAAATGACCGGTCAGGCCGAGCAATTGCAAAGTTTGATGAGCTTTTTTAAGATCGCCAACGCCGGCGGCCAACGTCGCGTCAGCACTTCTCACGGCGGCCACGCGCCTCACGCCAAACCTGGGGTTATCAAACTCGGCCCGACGCCAATCCGCCACCACGATCAAGCCGGCTTGGATTTGGAAATGCAGCATTTCGAGCGCTTCTAGTTGCCTAGTGGCTAAGGCGGAAGTCCTGACGCTCCCGCCTCCTCCGGCACGGCTTTCGATCCGGATATCAGCGAGTTCGAACGTATTCGAGCCGACCCGACAGCGCTTACGCGACCGCATCGGCCAACGTTTGGCAGGCGATTGTCGATCTAAAAACAAAACCGGCAACTAGCGAGCCTTACTTAACCGCTCGCTCCAGGCACGGCATACGGTGAATCAACGCCGGACTATGGTTCGGCATCTTCTTCAACTCAGTTGGGAGAATTTAACCATGATAAGCACAATTAAAGGGCGATTGACGAGTTTGATCGTTTTCATGGCCTTGCTGGCTGTCGCGGTGGGTGGCAGCGGATTGCTAGGCATCAACGCGGTCGTCGAGTCGATGGACAACACCTACCGCGGCAAAGTCGTTCCCGGCCAATTATTGGCCAAAATGCTGCAACTGAATAACGACAACCGCACCAACATCATGCTGGCACTGCAACACGATCCAACCTCGCCGCACGCCAAACTGCACGATCATCCGCTCAGCCTGCACATCGAAGCGACCGAAACCAATCGCAAGCAAATGGCTGATTTGCTCGATGAATACCAAAAACTGCCGATCGGCCCGGAAGAAAAAGCTTTGCTCGACCAATATCTGAGCGCCCGCGACGTTTACCGGCAAAACGCCAGTAACCCCGCATGGGACGCGATCAAAGCCGGGAATTTCGAACTAGGCCATCGTTTGTTATTGACTCAAGTCAATCCTGAATTCAAAAAGTTACAGGCGATCGGGGAACAACTGTTATAGCGCACGCTAAAACTGACTGAAGCGGCCAATCAGTCCGCGGAACAAAGTAGCGCTAACTTACAAAATACGATGCTGGCCGGCACATTGTTATCGATCGGGATTGGTTTTTATCTCGCTTGGCGTTTAGCGAATTCGCTATTACGACAATTAGGCGCGGAGCCGGGCGAGGCTGTCGGCGTTGCCCAACGCATAGCCGTCGGCGATCTCTCCTACCCTTTCCAACTGCAACACGACGATCGGGACAGTTTGATGGCCGAGATGAAAAACATGAGCGACACCATCAAGCACCTGTTGGAACAAATGGCCTGGATGTCGAGCGAACACGAAAAGGGCGACATTGATGTCATGGTAGATACCGATCGCTTCCAAGGCAGTTTCAAGGCCATGGCGCAAGGGGTTAACGACATGGTCAACGCTCACATCGACGTCAAGAAAAAAGCCATGAAGGTGTTTACGGCCTTCGGTCAAGGCGATTTCAACGCCGATATCGAGAGACTGCCCGGTAAAAAAGTATTCATTAATGAAACCGTCGACTTGGTACGCGGCAATTTGCAAGGCTTCATCGCCGATATGAATCACATGTCCGAGGAACACGAGAAAGGCGATATCGATGTGGTGATGGCGGTTGAAAAATACCAAGGCGATTTTCGCAAAATGGCACAAGGCGTCAACGATATGGTCAACGCCCACATTGACGTAAAGAAGAAAGCCATGGCCGTGTTTAAAGCCTTTGGGGAAGGCAATTACGACGCTGATATGGCGAAATTGCCGGGTAAAAAAGCCTTTATCAACACCACCGTCGACTTGGTGCGCGAGAACCTGCGTCGCTTCGCGGAAGCGGCGCGGGAGTCCGCAACCATCAAGGCTACGTTGGATAACGCCTCGATCAACGTCATGTTGGCCGACAACGACGGCGTGATTCGCTATCTGAACAAATCCACCATGGCCTTGATGCGCCGCTCGGAGCCGGAAATGCGCAAGTTGTTTAGCGATTTTGCGGCGGACAATATTCTCGGTCGGAATTTCGATGTATTCCATCGGAATCCCGCTCATCAACGCAATTTGTTAGCCCATCTAACCAGTCCGCATGTTGTGCAAATCGAGGTGGGAAACTTGATCTTCCGGCTAACGGCCAGCCCCTCCTACGACAACGAGGGGCGGCGGAGCGGATCGATGATCGAATGGCTGGAGCGTTCGGCGGAAGTCAACGCCGAACGGGAAATATCCCAAGTTGTCGAAGCCGCGGTAGCCGGCGATTTTCGACCAATTAGCGTTGCCGACAAACAGGGCTTCTTAAAAAACGTCGCCGAAGGCATCAATCAGATCACCGATACGGTCAATGTGGCGTTTCAGGACACGATAGAAATGGCCCAAGCCCTGGAAAATGGCGATCTAACTCGCACGATTAACCGCGATTACCAAGGCGTCTACGATCAAGTTAAGCAAAGTCTCAACAATACCGTCATCAAACTGTCGCAAACCATCGGCGAGGTCAGAGAGGCCACCGACCAACTCGGCAACGCCTCGCAGCAAATCAGCGGTACCTCGCAAGCCTTGTCGCAAGCCGCCAGCGAACAAGCCGCCGGCGTCGAGGAAACCAGCGCCAGTATCGAGGAAATGGCCGCCAGCATCGGCCAAAACGCCGAAAACGCCAAGATCACCGACGGCATGGCCACC
>NZ_LUUK01000138.1 GCF_001644025.1 Methylomonas koyamae | reverse complement strand
CTGGTCGAGACAGGTTCCCAATTCGTCGCCGCTTCCGCCGGGGGGGTGATCCAGCTAATTAAGACTACCGACAGAACCATTATAAAGTTAACCAATACGGAACCGCGAACTTGGCCAACTAACTTTCTCGATATCGTATTACTCAATACGTGCCAAAAAACCGACATCAGTACCCCCGAAAAATTCTAATCACTTGTCATTCCTCGCAACCTGCCTAAATAACTTCAAGCTAAATTAATGTCGCGGAAAGCATTATCAAATCCTGCGCTTTAAATCTAATTTCTTCGCTAAATTTTAGACCTTGAAACCTTAAGAAGCCTCTGATTAATTCGTCATGTCGAATTTCAGCTTCAATCAATACCTTACACACCTGAATTTCTTGAAAAACTGCATTAGTCATAGACTCCTTAAGAGCCGGAAATACTGTTTCAATTAACCTTTTGATTGGTAGCACATACTTCTGAAACCGGCACTCTATCAATCTGTAATCCCATCCAACTGTACCAACCGTCCTGCCGGCGGGCATCTTCCAGTTTTGAAAAATTGCTGACTAAGAAAACGCTTTGTCCAATCGATTCAGGCCGAACATCAACCAGTGATCCGTTAGTCATCATTTGCTTCGTCCAAGTCATCAACTCCTTTCCCTCTGCATTCAGTAATCTGAATTCAGCAGTATCGGAAATTTTACCGTTTGGCTTTGTTCGCCTTGCGAACAGGTAATTATCATGACAAATTCCAGATATCTGCAAATGACTCCCGGCTTCGATTTCATCGAAGTCGAAATGCCAAATCAATTTGGCCTTCTCTCCAACACGATACAAGTACAAACTTGGCGGACTAGGGTTTCGCTTACGACTGACTATTTGTAGCGAGGGCTGAACATGCGTCGTCGATATAAACGACGCATGCTGCGCTAATCTCGGATCGACATCCAATCCTTCCACTTTTACGCTGTCCGCCGCAAACTTGTTATTAACTCTAAAAAGAAAGCTAACTGCTTCATCCAAATTCTTTTTCGCCTTAGCTGCGATGTAAATCGTATCATTAGCCTCCGCAACATCCTCTATTCCGACGATCGGCAATTGGAGGTAGGCAAAATCCACGGACAATTGCTCATCGGAGTCATAGGCCTGGAAAACCAATTTTGACGTTTTTTCCGCATCAACCAAGGCAATATAACCGGTAGAAATGTGAAAAAGTTGCTTGACTGAATTACCGGCCTTAACACCGAACGGCTTCAAATTTACCGATTCAAGTTTTTGTTGCTTTGGACTGTATTTAAATATCTTGAGATCTTTTCCGTTCAGCAAAGGTATCAGATATCCGTCATCTCTCTTGACGATCTTGCCAACGACGGTTTTATCGGCCGCTCTCGCTTCCCATAAACTAATCGATTTACCGGCGCGGCTATCATAGATTAAATATTCGACGCCTTCGGCCTGGCCTGGAAGCGCTTTTGCCTTGCGGTGATCCAGATATTTTTTATACAGGATCGCAGGGGAATCCGCGTCCTCCGGAATCATTCGAATAAACTGTTGATCGATATTTGCCTGATACCTAGCAAATAATGACTCGAAGACTTTGACGTCTGCCGCCGCGAGTTCGACTCGCAGCATCACCGCCAGCACTAAAAAGATTCTCCAGCTAATCGTTTTCATGGCGCTTAGCAACACTCGCAATACTGAGTTTGCCGTTCTTCAAAAGCCGAGCTACCGAAATTGGCAACCCCGTCTTGATAGACCGGACCGATACCACGACAACTCGCGTATTCCTCATCGTATTCCAGACATTGCGACGCCGTTGCATAAGGACAAGGGAAGGGGTAACCGGTATCGCAACTCGCGGTAATTCCGGCGCCCAAGGCGGCATCGCAAGTAGCTTGGCTGGAGCCGCAGGTTTGATAACAAATGTCGTGCAAATTGCACGGCAAGGTCTGGGTCGCGGCAGTCGCATTGGAAATCGTGCCCAACACGGTACCCCAGATCGGATTAGTCACGTACATGTCGTAATTCGTGGCGAACGGCAGGTTGTCCCAACTCTCCAAGTCGTCGGGCGAATTGGAGCAACCGTCGATTTCATGATTTCGTGTGGTGTTCTGCGTTTTTTGAGGGCACTTCGCCAAGCTTGCAAAATCGGCCGGCGTTTTCGGCACCGATTCACCTTGATAGCAACAGCGCGTCGTCGACTCGGGAAACTGACCATCCGGTTTGTTACCGATCGAGCCGTCGGATTGACATTGTTTACATTCCTCGGACGGCTTGTCGCTGGTATCCACGGTTGGAGACGGGCAAGCGGGCTTTTTACAATCGCCGGCAACATCAGCCGGAACGTCGCTCGGGTCGGCTTCCGAGGACTTGCAATCCTTGGGTTTCAAGCAATCGCCCGCCACGTTCGGCACCTTGGGTAAATCGACGATGACGCAATTGCCCTCGCATTTTTGACATTCCCCCGGACTGGCCGCGCACCCACTCCCCCCCGGCTGACTGCCGCAATGCCAGCCTGCCTTAATGACTCCAACGCCGTCATTGGATTTAATGATGCTGCCGTCGGTGCTGACCGTGCCGAGGCCGATCGCTACGAATTCCTCCAGGTCGTGGTCGTAGGAGTACATCTCCACTTGCGCGCCGGGTTTGTGGCCGTCGACGTTGGGCAGGGTCAGCCGGGCCGGCGGGTCGAATTTGGCCCCGACCGGTTGGATGGTGACAATAAACTGCGGCTGCATGCCGTTGGGCGGCGCCATCGGGATTTTGCTGGCGTTGACCGGCGTGACCGAGAGCTTCCCGGTCTTCTTGCCGTCCGGGAAGGTGACCGAGCCGCGTTTGACTTCCAACGCGAAGCCGGGCACGTCGGGCAGGGTCAGCGTGACGTCTTGGTCGCCGACGGTTTTGGCGTTGACGGTGTCGAGTTTGACCAGGTAGATCGGCGCGGACAGCGGGTTGTCGGCACCGGCGATGGTGACCAGGTTGAAGGCCAGGGTCGGCCATTCGCCTTCGGCACTGGTGGTGCTGCCGTCGGCGACCAGGCGTACCGCGCCGACCGGGACTTCGCTGATTTTGAATTGGCCTTGGGTGTCGGTTTGTGCTTCGCGGGTGGTGCCGTCGACTCGGACGGTGACGTTCGGCAACGGGTGTTCTTGGTTGTCGAGCACGACGCCGCTGATGCTGGTCTGGCCGGTCGCGCCGGTTTTTAACGCGGAGGCGGTGAAGCCGGCGTAGAGGCTGGTGCCGACCAGGGTGGCGGTGGCGCG
>NZ_LUUK01000137.1 GCF_001644025.1 Methylomonas koyamae | reverse complement strand
GGGTACCGCATTCTCCGCGCCAAGTCGAGGCCGAGACCGCGCGATTGATAAAAATTTATTGCTTAGACTCGGTGGGAAATCTGCAACCGCAAACCGGCCGCTTGCGAACGGTCGAGCAACGCGAGACCGAGCACAGGCGCATGTGCCATCTGCGCGAACAATTACTTGTCAGGACGGCTTTTTGTGTGCGAGTGGAGATGCCGTTATTGCGTGCCGTCCGGGTTTTACGGCCCGATACCGCCGTCGAACCCGGATTGGAAGGGTTGGTCTGGAGTTATCGGCCGGTTGTCAGAGCCAGCGAGGTTTCTCGGCCTTTGGCCGCTGATTACCAAGCTGGCTATCGGGCTCTTTTTCGTGGCTTGCCGGTTGAAGAACAGCAAGCCGCATTGGATTGCGTTCTAAATATCCACGACTGGCAAGGCCGTTCGACCGGCGTGTTGGAAACCTTGATTTGGGAAAGTCACGTTAATGGTATCGCGGCAAATTCCAGACGTGAGCGAGTGGTGGACGCGAGAGCTTGGATAGCCGCTTTCCGTGCGGCTCGGCGAGCGCAAGGCAATACTAGAGAACTGGCCGAGTTTGCCCAAGACGTGTTGTCCCGAAACTGGGGGGATGCCGTGTTTCAGAAACTGCAATCGCCGTGGCTGAGCGAATTGTGGGCTTCGAGCGGTCTGACCGAGATACCGGTGGGACTTCTGTCTTCGGATTTGGACCGGGTCGGTGTTTCAGACGATGGGCGGCAATCTTACCGGCTGGTACAGGTCGGCTCCCGCTTGTGGTTGTGGCCGGAAACCGAACCGTTACCGAACCTTGCCGTGTCGATGTTGAATGTGCCGCGGATATTTAAGTCCGTCGAGGTTGCCACCAATGCGCCATTTAGCCGCCGGCGATTCCAGCCAAACGGCGAGCGTTTACCAATACTCGAACAGGTAGCGGATCAAACTTGCGATTTGATTCATGATGGAAAACGCTATCACTTGAGCCATTTACAGCGTCCCGCCTGGGCTGGGCGATTCGGTCGCGATCGTTGCGGAATCTTCGCCGAATTGTTGCTGACTACGGAGAATTGCACCGCAGCGCAATCCTTCCGCTGGATAGAGCCGGGGACTTTTTTGATGGGCTCGCCGGACGACGAGCCGGAGCGCACAGCAAATGAAGGCCCGCAACACTGGGTGACGCTCAGCCGGGGCTACTGGCTGGCCGACACCGCCTGCACCCAAGCCTTGTGGTTAGCGGTGATGGGTAATAACCCCAGTCATTTCAAAAGCGACCCGAACAATCCGGTGGAACAGGTCAGTTGGCTGGACGTGCAACAGTTTCTGGAAACGCTGCAAGCCTTGCTGCCGGGCTGCCAGGCTGATTTACCCAGCGAAGCGGAATGGGAATACGCCTGTCGGGCCGGCACCATCACGCCGTTCAGTTTCGGCGCCAACATCGCCCCGGCGCAAGTCAACTACCACGGCAATTTTCCGTATGCCGGCGGCGAGCGAGGCGAGTACCGGCATCGGACCGTGCCGGTCAAAACCCTGCCGGCCAATCCGTGGGGCTTGTACGAAATGCATGGCAATGTGGGCGAATGGTGCAAGGATGGGCGTCGCGAATACGGCGCGGCGGCGCAAATCGACCCGCTTGGGCCGAGCGGCCAAGATCGGCCCCGTGTGATTCGCGGCGGCTCCTGGGGCCACATCGCCAGGTGGTCGCGCTCGGCCCTCCGCCGCGCGTTCCAGCCCGACCGCGCCTTCAACGACCTGGGCTTTCGGCTTTGCCTGAGGTCCATCGGGCCCGGTCAGGCAGCGGGTGGCCCGGCGGGATCGCCGGGCCGGGCGAGCGGAGCGAGCCCCGACGCGCCAGGGGAGGCCGACACCGAGCGGGACGGGCTTGCCGACAAACTGGCTTCGATTTTCAAACCGGACCCCAAACCGAAACGCCGATCATGACCCTGCACTTTTTCGCGATACCGGCCCTGCAGCCGCAACACGAGTTTAGTCGCCGCGCAACCGCCGCCGAAGCACTCCCGGTTTTTGCCTATCCACAGCCGGCCGGCAAAACTCAACGGCTGCCGCCGGCTTTAGCAGGCGCCTCTTCCGCGTTGCGAGTGCCGTCGGCCCCCGTAGGAGGCGCTTTAGCGGCGACTGATGCATTATCCAGTTTGCATGGGTCACCGACCAATTTTCCAGCCCGGTAATCCGCGATGACAGACCCCGCCCGCTTCCCCGACCCGTTTCCGCCGCCGTTCGCCAATGCCTGGGGGGATGATCGCTATGGGCTTTGGGCGGCCATCGAGGTTGATGGCGGAGATGTGGGTATCGTCACGCAAATGTTCCGCTGGATAGAACCTGGCACGTTTTTGATGGGCTCGCCGGACGACGAGCCGCAAAGAAATAATGACGAAGGTCCGCGACACCTGGTGACGATCAGCCGGGGTTACTGGCTTGCAGACACGGCTTGCACCCAAGACTTGTGGCTGGCGGTGATGGGCAATAACCCCAGTCATTTTCAAGGGGATCTTGACCAACCGGTTGAGCAAGTCAGCTGGCTCGATGTGCAAGCATTTCTTCAAAAACTGCAAATCCGGTTGTCCGATTGCCGAGTCGATTTACCCAGCGAAGCGGAATGGGAATACGCTTGCCGGGCGAATACGACAACCCCTTTCTATTTCGGTGAGCAAATTAGTCCGCTGCAGGTTAACTATCGAGGCCATTATCCCTACAGAGGCGGTCAAGCTGGTGAGTTTCGAGAAAAGCCATTGCCTGTAAAAAGCTTACCTGCCAACCCATGGGGGCTTTATGAAATGCATGGTAACGTTTGGGAATGCTGTAAAGATGAAATGCGGAGTTATAGCTTGCAACCCCAAATTGATCCGATAGGCAATGATGCTCAAAGAGGAGATAAACGTCGAGTCATTCGAGGAGGGTCTTGGAATGACGATGCTAGATGGGTACGTTCCGCCGTTCGAGGTTTTGTTAGTCCTAGTGACGTGGGCCTGACTTTAAGCTTTCGTATCTGTCTTAGGCTCAATCAGGCCGCGAGTGTCCCGGCGGGGCCGCCGGGCCGGGCCAGCGGAGCGAGCCCCGAGCCGAGGTTTAGACGCGCCGACCGGTTTGGCGCACTGGAGTACAAACCTAGGTTTGTACTCCGGCGGCGCGATGGGAATGGCCGTCGTGCGCTGTGGGATGGCGACCGGCCCACGCAAACCGGGCGTTAAAAAAGGCGGCCTCCGTGGTGTTCACCCCGCCTATGTTAGGAGCAACCAGGTGTTCGGAGCGAGCCCCGAGGTTGGGTCGCGCTGACCGGTTGGGAACACTGGAGTACAAACCTAGGTTTGTACTCCGGCGGCGCGTGACGGATGGTTGTCGTGCAATGGGGAGGCCAGGCGAAGCAGGCGCAAAAAAAAGGCGGCCGCCGGTGGGTGGTCGCCTTAAGGCTGTCGTCCTTGGATGAATCGGTGGATGTTGCCTCGGGCCGGTGACGCTCCGACCTGGGCCGGAGCGATGTGCCGTTCTTAAGTTAGGAGTGTAGCCGGACCCGTTTCAATCGTTAGGTCTACTCGCTTGAATTCGTTAAATTTTGCCGGTTTATGTGCTGGTTTTCACATTCTTCTGGCCAGTCGGTTGGTCTGCCGTGGCGGCCGGGGCGTTCATTGTCGCCAGAAACACGCCGATCACGATCATGATGGCGGTAATCCCGTAGCGTTTGAATGCAAGAGCGGCGGTCTTGGCTATTTTGTCGAGCGGCATGGTTGTTCTCCGAAAATGGGTTGGTGGCAGCGAGCGCCGGATAGGGCGCGTTACAGGTGGCGTAGCGGCACGCCCTTGGTTTTGGGACGCGGCGCGGTGAAGATGTCCATGGCTTCGCTGAGAATTTGGTCGCACAGCGCGCACAGATCGCCTTCCAGGTAGATTTGTTCGCAGCGGGATAAACGGGTGCCGCAACGGCGGCAGCATTTGGTTTTGGCTTGGGTTTTCATGGCGGTTTCTCTCTCGATGTCGGTTTGTCGATAGTCTGGAAGACTGGTTAAGTCTGTCGGTACTGTTATCGCAAGACGAGTGCCAAATTTGACCGAAATGCTGGGTATTTTTTAACTATTTGATATTTTTGTATTTTGTGTGTTTGTGTGGGTGGCCGGGTTAGATGAAAACGCTTGTCGGCGGAGAAACGGGTTACCGGATTTCGTAACGCATACGAAATATCGTGTCCCGCCGATGCCGATTGCGCCGAATTTTCGCCGGAGGGCGACCTGCTTCGGTCCAGGCTATGAAGTCGTCGGGTTCGACTGGGTTGGGCCGAGGGTCGTTGAAACCGCGTGGGCTTCGACTCCGCTCAGCCAACGCGACTCCGCTGAACCAACGCGACTCCGCTCAGCCAAAGCGATTCGGCTCAGCCAGCG
>NZ_LUUK01000136.1 GCF_001644025.1 Methylomonas koyamae | reverse complement strand
CGAATTAGCCTCGCCGGTCACGCCCACTTTAAACAGCGCGCTGTCCTGATCGTCGAATATCGCCGCTATGCCGACGATCAAAATCACCGGAAACACGAAATTCCAGATCCAGGTGGCTTTGTCGCGGATCAATTCGATATTGCGGGCTTTTAGCAATGCCAAAAAATGCTTCATCTCAATTTCTCAAGGAGTGGCCGGTTAATTTAAGAAACAGGTTTTCCAGATTCGGCGTGGCGACCGTCAAGCCTTCCAGCGAGACATGCAAGCGCGTCAATTGGGCGATCGCCGCTTCCACATTGGCGGTGACGAACTCGACCGTTTCGGCGCCGGCAGTCACCGCGAACGGCAAGCCCGGAATGTCCGCCAGGCCGCTGGCACTCGGTAAACGGATCAGTACGCCGTCGAAATGCTCCTGCAATAGATTCTGTGGCGTGTCCTGGACGATAATCCTGCCTTGATCCATGATGGCGATTTCGTCGCAAAGCTGCTCCGCTTCCTCCATGTAATGCGTGGTCAGCACAATGGTCTTGCCGCGCTTCTTAATCTCCCGAATCAAGCTCCAGAAGTTGTGGCGCGATTGCGGATCCAGACCGGTGGTCGGTTCGTCCAGAAACAAAATGTCGGGATCGTTGATCAAGGCGATGCCCAGCAACAAGCGTTGCCGCTGTCCGCCGGACAATTTACGGGAATCGCGATTGATATAGTCTTGCAAGGCACAGGCTTCGATAATCTCTTCCAGCGGCAAACCGCGCGGATACAGCTTTTGAAACAGTTGCAGGGATTCCTTGACCGTCAGGGTGTCCGGCAAGGCCGTATGCTGAAACTGAATGCCGATATGTTGGCTATAACGCCGGTCGATAGGCTCGCCGCGAAACAAGATCTCGCCTTTGCTGGGCTTGAGTATGCCCTCCATCATTTCCAGCGTGGAGGTCTTGCCCGCGCCGTTCGGACCCAGCAAGCCGAAACACGTCCCGGCTTGCAATTCAAAGCTGACGCCGGCGACCGCCGTGACTTTTCCGTAATGCTTCTCCAGCCCCCTAACGCTCAGCAGGCTAGCGATCGCGCCAGACTCGGCAAGCGGCGGCGCGGCTAGCGTTGACGGCGAAGCCGCCGGCTCCGGACTCAGTTCGCGCAACCAAGCCGCGCAAAATGGCTGCTTGACCACCGTGAAGTGCTCGCCCTTGGCCTTGATGACGTTGACGGTTTGGTAATAATCGTCCCACTCGTTGGCCGCCAACCAACCTTTACTGCCGTCGGCAATCACCAGCGTCACCGAATACGGCAACTTGGCGGTGTAACGGTAATTAGCGGTAATCGACGCCTCGGTCACCTGCCAGATTTTCCGAAAATCCCCGGCATCCAGATTAGGAACGATGTCCGCCAACAGTAACGCAAAGCAGTCTTTCCACTCCGCATAGGGCTTGGTTTTTAAAATGTCGGCGATGGCGCCGCGATAGGGCTCGGGCGAAATGCCGGCGCTAGTCAGCATGAAATTGCAAAAGGCCTTGACCGAGGCCTTATCCACGCGGCTTTGCCTCAACAACAAACCGCTATCGATCAACACCACTTCGCCGATTTCGTAGGCCGAATCTTGCAACTGGCGCAGCATTTCGTAGACGACGGTGCCGCCGTAACTGTGCGCGTATAAATTGATTCGTCCTTGCGGCCAAACCCTCGCTATCTGGGCGATATTGTGCGCCGCCATGTCCTCGACCGAAGTCGCCGGCGGTTCATCGGCATAGCCTTTCATTTGCAAGCCGTAAACCGGCCCTTCGCGCTTGAGGCATTCCGCCAGTTCAAAATAGCCGTCGCTCAAGCCGGGCATGCCCGGCACGATAAACGTCGGAATTCCCGAGCGCAGATTGAGCAAATACGCTGAATTAGTCAGTTTTTCCATCGGGCGCTCTAGATAATCGGTCAACGCTTTTATCGTCGGGTATTTGAAAATATCGGCGAGATTCAACGAGCTGTCTGGGAGGATGGCGTTGATACGGCTAATCAGTTGCACGGTGAGCAAGGAGTGGCCGCCCAATTCGAAGAAATTGTCGTTCACGCCGACCCGCTCGACATTCAACAGCGCCCGCCAAATGTCGGCCAATTGTTGTTCCAATTGGCCGCGCGGCGGGTTAAACCCTGCATTACCGATCCGCGCGCCGTCGGCTTGCCGCGCCAAAGCGTTCCGGTCGATTTTCCCGCCGGCCGTCATCGGCAAAACCTCGACGGCAAACAGCGCGAGTGGCACCATGTATTCCGGCAAACTTTCACGCAAAAACGCTTTCAGCACCTCCGGCTCGGGCGGGTTGCCGTCGTGGGTATAAAAAGCCAGCAGTTGTCTGTTATGAGAGTGTTCGCCGACCACCACCGCCGCCAACTTGACCGCCGGATGCCTGGCCAGGGCGGTCTCGATTTCGCCCAACTCCACCCGAAAGCCGCGAATTTTGACCTGATGGTCGCGGCGGCCGATGAAGGCCAGGTTGCCGTCGTCCAGCCAGCGCACCAGATCGCCGGTTTTATACAGCTTGCCAGCGCCGAACGGGTTGGCGATAAATTTCTC
>NZ_LUUK01000135.1 GCF_001644025.1 Methylomonas koyamae | reverse complement strand
GGCGCGCAGGGTCGAAGCGGCATCTGGATGGCGTTTCTTTTGATGACTTTTCTTTGGCCAAACAAAGAAAAGTTACTAGGCTGTCGGGCCGAAACCCGACATCCAAACACCCCGTCGCGACAGCGACACAAATAAGACAACCGCGAAAGCCATCAGGGCAAATAAATTTGCCCCTACAATTTATTTAGGCGAACCACCATACAAAGCATACGCCCCAAACCGCATTTGATGCGCCCTACCCAGCTTTTCTTTATTGAAATCAATCGAGAACTGCTCGGTCAATTTGCTGCCATCCCAGCTGTAGGCTTTGAAGAATTGCTCGTTATCCGCGCCTTTCTTATCCCAATTGGCCAGCAGTGACGAGGTGTAATACAAACGTTTACCGTCCCAACTTGACGACACCATATTCACTTGCGCGCCGATTTTTTGTTCGAACACTTGTTTGGGGTGGAAAGGGTCGCTGATGTCGAAGCGGCGAGTCATGCCGTCCATGAAGGTGTTGACCCACAGGGTTTTATCGTCACTGGAGATGGAGATGTCCACCGGTAGTGGGATTTTGGCCGGCTCGCCGATGTCCGCGACGTCCTTGGCTTGCCATTCGCCTTTGTCGTCTTGATGTATCAGCCAGATTTTCGAAGTCAACGCGGTGCTGGTGAAGCAGTAGTTATGCGCTTCGGCCCAGGCGCAACGGATTTCCAACGGCGCGCCGGGTACGTCGAAGACTTTTTTCGGCTGGCGGCTGTGTAAATCCCACTGCACCACAGTATTGCCGAAGCGCTTCATCGCTTCCGGGTCGGCCAGCATTTTGCCGAAATCCATCATGTAATTCGACCAGCCGGTGAACGACGAAGTCAGCATCAGGTTACGACGTGGCAATACCCGTACGTCGTAGTTATAACCGTCGGCGTATTTGCCGGATTTGATCGCACCTTCCAAATTGCTGTCGGTCGGCAGCCAGTAGGTAGCGATGTAGTCGCCAGTATTTGTGTATTCGACCAGCGCGGTACGGCCGCCATGATCTTTGTTATTGGACAGGCCGGTGATGATCATCCGGCCCGGCAAGGCATACAAGCTGTGCGGACCGACCACGCCGCCGCTCTTGGCCACGAAATCGGTGATGGTTTTGCTCAGCTTTGGCTTGGCAGGGTCGGTAGAGACGTCGAAGATGAATATCTTGTTGGTATCCAAACCGCCGGCCCACAGAAATTTACGGTCGTCGGTAAAGTCGGAATGGTGGGCTTCGTTACGGCCACCCACCGACAGGCTGCCAATCACCTTACCGTATTGTTTGGATTTGGGATTGACGTCGACGGTGACCAGTTTGTCCTGCTCGTCGCCGACGCCTTCCGCGCCCAAGGTCCAGATGTACACAAAATCTTCCTGGCCTGTGATTTTCGCCATATACGGCGAGGCGCAGGTTTCGTCCGCGCTGGCCGACAGGCTGGCGGTGCCGAGCAATAGCGCGGCGGTAAAGGTGCTGAGTTTAAAAGTCATGAGTGTTATCCCCGTAAATTATCGTTTTAATGGTGTCCTATCTTCCGCGCTCGAACGCTCCACCCTGGCACGCGCAAACGCTGATGAACCGCTCCAGCGGTTCAGCGTTGTAGGGTGAGCACTGCGTAGCTTTTGTCCGGCAATCGCGACCTCCGACGAGGTACGCGGCGCTCACCCTACCCAAGCTCAGTCCCCCGTGGTCGGATCGATCACGGTCTTGATTTCTTCTATCCGATTGGCCGGAAAACCGCCTTGCTCGGCGTGTTCGCGTATCGCTTGTTCGTTGTCGGCGATATAAATGCAGTACACCTTGTCGCCGGTCACATAGCTGTGCAGCCACTGGATGCGCGGCCCCATATCGCGCAACACGCCGCAGGATTTTTGGGAAATGCCTTGCAACTCGGCTTGCGTGAACTGGCCGGCGCCGGGAATGTCGCGTTCGATGATGTATTTGGGCATGATAATCTCCTAATAAATGACCGGTCGTCTAATTTGCCGGCGTTAAAAAATGCTGCCGGGTGGGGCAGCGGTTATTTCGATTCGTAGGCTGGGTAGAGCGACAGCGAGCTGAAGGCCACGTTGAAACCCGGCTAGGCGTCTGCCAATGCTGGATTTCCTTTCATTCAACCCAGCCTACG
>NZ_LUUK01000134.1 GCF_001644025.1 Methylomonas koyamae | reverse complement strand
GTTGGGGGCTGTGAAAAATGGCACGGTGTCCTTTAACCTGGGCAAATGGTTCGCCTCGATCCAGACCGAGCGTGAAGTCGAAACGCCGGTGCATCCATCGACCGGCAAACCCTTGCCACTCTCCGCGACACCTTGTTACCCCGCCTAATTTCCGGCCAGCTCCGCCTGCCGGAAGCCGAGGCCATGATAGAGACTGTCTGAGATGTCGCCCCTGCGCCTATTCAAGTTTTCTTTGATACTCGCGACGACTATTAAAGAATGCTTTAATATGGCGGCTTTCTATTGAAGTAGATTTGCATACCATGCGCAGCACCGGCGATTACTTCACTTCCACGACTTTGGGCGAGCCCGTGCGGGCATTTGTCCCGCATCCATTGCCACCTAGCGATCCGGTTTTGGCCGTCGAAAGTTATGCCGCGCTCAACCATGCCGCCGAGTTGGCATTGGCAAGGTTGTCGGGGGTGTCCGGGCTAGTGCCGTCGGTGGATTGGCTGCTTTACAGCGCGATCCGCAAAGAGGCATTGCTGACCTCGCAAATCGAGGGCACGCAAGCGACGTTGACCGACTTATTCGATGAGGAAGCCGGCTTTGCCGTTAGCAACACCGACGATGTGGAGGAAGTGACCAACTATTTACGCGCCTTCCGTCTGGTGCAGGATAACTTACGCGCAGCCGATGGCTTGCCGATCAGCGTTCGCTTGTTGTGCAATGCTCACCACTTGCTGCTGGATGGGGCGAGAGGCACGGGAAAACAACCTGGCGAGTTGCGCCGGTCGCAGAACTGGATTGGCGGTACCCGGCCCGGTAATGCGGCGTTTGTGCCACCACCGGCGGAACGGGTCGCTGATTTGTTGTCCGATGTGGAACGCTTCATTCACGCCACTCAGCTGGATGATTTGCCGCCGTTGGTGAAGATTGCCTTGGTCCATGCCCAATTTGAGACCATCCACCCGTTTCTGGATGGCAACGGCCGGATTGGCCGCTTGTTGATCGCGGCGTTGATGGAGCATTGGGGCTTATTGCCCGAACCCTTGATGTATCTCAGCGGCTACTTGAAACAACACCAAAGCGAGTATTACCGGCGCTTGTCGGCCATCCGCACCGATGGCGATTGGGAAGGCTGGGTGTCTTTCTTTTTGGAAGCTGTAGCAGTGGCGGCCACCGACGCCGAGCGCAGTATCGTGGCGATTGCCATCCTGGTCGCGGCGGACCGACGGCGTCTACTGGGTGCGGCGAAAGTTGGCCCGGCCAGCTATCGCTTGTTTGAGCTGCTGCCGATGATGCCGCGCTTCAGCATTGAGCAGGTGCGCCAGAAACTCAACACCACCTTCCCAACCGCCACGGCAGCGGTCAAAGTCCTGGAGGAGTTGAGCATTGTGGTGGAATTTACCGGGCAGAAAAAAAACCGCTGCTACAGTTACCAGCCGTACATCGAGTTGCTGACGCGCTGATGAAACCTAGCACCACACACCACTAGCCTATCGGAGACAGGCCATGACCGAAGACGGCTCAAGGCCGCCACTTTACACGGTCGAAAGGCGCCGGCAACTGATCCTGGACATGGCCAAGCAAGGCTTCGAAGTGGCCGATCTGGCCTATCAACTGTTGAATATCGGCCCCACCGTCAATTCCGGCCGGCATTGGCTGATGCCATGGGAGGGCTCGGCTTACCACCATTTGCGCAGGCTGGCCGCGCAACGCTTGGGATTGACCGCCAAGTTGCGCCGGCAAGACCCACAACTTTTGGTGTTAGGGGCCTTTACCAGCAATCGCGAGAGACCGTGACGGCCGCTATTTCATCCTGGCCAAAGTCGATGCCGGACAGTCCGAACCGACAAGGGAAAAAGATGCCTAGCAAAAATAACTTGACGAGAGAATTGTCTAGCCGAAGAATTCTGCTGCATTGGCGTCTGGCAGTTCCTATCGCTACGGAAATCCGGTGCCTGCGATTTTCAAGGGAAAAAATATTATTAGAGGGAATTAGCTTCTTAAAGCTTAGGGATCAGCATTAACTTAACTTGTCAGGGACACAGTCCAATCGCGATATGCAGCGACAAATTACCCGAATTCTTACAGCCTAAAGAATAGCGCTGTTGACGCCATTTTTCGGCTTCTACCTCCAGCCGAATCATCAACACAGATACTTGACCGTTCGCATCCGCCGGGTTTGATGCCAGATATTGATTTGCGACTGCCTCAATCAGCTGAACGCGCTTAGTTTGCGGCACTCGTTCGGTATAGGGCAACCAAGTTGTCCGAATCCAGCCTATGAACGCTTCCGCATTCGCATGTATTGCATGTTTTTCGATCAACTCCAGCCGTTTGATTGCAAAGCCAGCCGCCGGCAGCCAACGTTGATAATCTTTAACGCCTTTGAATCCGTAGGGACATGAAAAGTCAGTAAAATAGTTGCGCCACTGCGGTAAGGCAAGCACTTGTTCCAATGCGGCCATAAACTCTGGCATGCCATTGTGGGCACCCATTTGTAATAGTATCCTGCCGCCCGGTTTCAAACTTCGATACATGCCGGATATGACCGGTCTATGGTCGTCAATCCAATGCAGCACGGCATTGGAAAACACCGCATCGAATTGGTCGCTAAACCTCAATTCCCGTGCGTCCATTTGCTGAAATAACAGATTGGCATAACGGTTGGCTGGGTACTCGCGGTTAGCCAAAGCGATCATTGCCTCCGAATTATCGACGCCAACGACATGGCCATGCGGTAAATGAGCGGCGATTTCGGCCGTCACTTTGCCATCGCCGCAGCCCACATCCAGTACGGCTTCGGTACCGGTCAAATTTAACTTGGCAATTAATTCCCGAGCCCACCGCTGTTGGGCAGCGGAATTTTGTAGATAGTCCTCGGCGTTCCAATGATAGCGGTGCATCGTCAACTCCTGATTGTTTAATGACAGCGCTATTGTCAGGCGGCTTTTTAACTGGTACAAGATAAGCATTTATACTGGTATAAATGCCACCATGTCCGATTCCAATCCGCGCCGTTTGTTAGGCGCGTTTATCCGCAGCCATCGGGAACATTTACCGACACCGGCTAAATCGATCGGGCGGCGGCGTACGCCGGGTTGGCGCCGCGAAGAGTTGGCGGATGCCGCCGGAGTGAGTGTGACCTGGTTGACTTGGTTGGAACAAGGGCGCGAGGTACAAGCCTCGGTCACAACTTTAAATCGCTTGGCGCAAGCGCTGAGTCTATCGCCTGCCGAACGTGCATCGCTATTTGACTTGGCCGGTCGGCACGATCCGGACACAACAGCGGAAGTACCGATGGATTGGTTGCCGCAACTATTGACGTTGCCTGACCATTTTAACGGACCGGCCTACTTAATTGACCGTGTATGGACGGCACGCGCCTGGAATCGTCAAGCCGCAGAACTGTTCGTCGATTGGCTGGGCGTTGATTCCAGTGAGCGCAATTTGTTGAACTATGTGTTTCTCAATGCCAAAGCCCAACAATTTATTGTCGATTGGCCCGACCGTGCGCGGCGGTTGGCGGCAGAGTTTCGCGCCGATTATCACCGTCGGCCGCTCGACGGCGAGTTGCAACGATTGGTCGATCAGCTGTTAACGAGAAGTCCAGCGTTCGCGCACTATTGGCAGCAACAAACCGTGCTTCATCGTGAAGGCGGCGAGCGTCGTTTTAGTCATTCGCTACGCGGTCTCCTGAGCTATCGCCAGACTACCTTGGTGGTGGCCATGCAGCCGGATTGTAAATTGGTCTGCTTGGTACCGAACGTCTGAGGTTTAGTGTTCAACCCATCCATAGCCGGCTAAAAAATCCGGCCAGCTACACTGAAAAGCCGCCAATTTCAGCGACGGCCAGAGTATTCAATATCCGGTAATCTTGGTTTCTATCCGCCGAATCGCGCATGGCGTTATTGCTGCGGGTGGTTAGCCCCAATTGTACATAATGGATAATGGATAATGGCAATGGCGAAAAACAGCAGCGGCGGTATCACCGCGACGGTATTAACCCAATCTGGAAAGGCGCTGAGCGCGGCAAACACAGTCAGAAGCTGCGCGGAAAAGGCATACATCAATGCGGCGCGATAGGCGACATTCACGTAATGCGGCGCTTCCGCTTCCGGACTTTGGCGCATGCAAAGATATTTCCATAGCCCTGTCAATAATCCGGCTTGAAAGAACAAGCCGGCAGCAGTTGCACCAGGTTTTCTCCGCTTCGCTGCGAAAACCCGCCCGGCGCTACAAACAAAAATCGCTTTGCCACTGGGCGAGTTGATGGGCAAATAGGCCGCGCTCCCGGCACCAGGCATTCAGCGCGTCACCGCTCAAGCCATGACTTTCTTGCAGTGCCAACAAGCGCTCTTCAGGGCGCCAATCTTGGGGACGCTTGGCCGGGTTGGCGTTAGGCGTATCGGTGGTTGCTGTGCTTTTCATCCAGTTCTTTAAGGTATGTATGTTGAGGTTTGATTCGTCGGCAATGGTTTGAATCGTCCGCTTGCCACGACTGTAGACTTTCGCCAGGGCTTGTTCTTTGAACTCAGCAGAATACTGCTTCTTGGAAGGATTCATTTTTTATCTCAAATTTAAAGGGGGCTAAAAATTTGAGGCGACAACTATTCTGACGCAGGGGGAGCCTTTGATTATATGAGTTTGCATGTTGTCTAGAAAGCCTTTGTTAGTTAGGCAAACGGGTACTTTCGAACCAGGCTTTGCAGCGACCAGGGCCTAAAAACACAAATTAACATTTTTACATTTTTGTGCAATAGTGTGATTTTAAGCCACCAAAAGGATGAAACCATGAGCCGCCTGACGATAGAGATCACCGATCAACAGCATCAAACCATTAAGGCAATGGCCGCCATGCAGGGTAAAAGCATCAAGGAATATGCCATGCAGCGTTTGTTACCGCTGACCGCCGATGAAGAAAAAGCCATGCAGGAACTGGAAGCGTTCTTAAAGCCCCGCATTGAAGCCGCTGAACGTGGCGAAGTTGTCAGTGCGTCCGTTCATTCAATCTTTGAGGAAACCCTTGCCAAGACAGATTCATGAGCGTGACCGTTGATTTTACGACGGAGGCTATCCGGGATTTGTCCGCTATCGCCCGCTATACCGATGACACATGGGGGCGTGAGCAAGCGTTTCGTTATGCGGAATTGTTAAACAAACGCTTCGTGGATATTGCGGAAGGGAGACTATTCTCAAAGGTGCTTTTCCCCAAGTATCCCCATGTCCGGGTTTGTCGCTGTGAACATCACTATATTTTCTTCATGTCCCCACCAGAAAGCCGGAAGCCTGTCATCTTGGGCGTACTGCATGAACGCATGAACCTGTTGGCGAGGCTCAAGGACAGGCTTTGAGATGGGACACATTGGGTAACCGTAAGGATTCGTGTGATTTTGGGCAATACCATGATCATGCGCGGAAAACCAATTGTCAGTGGTTTAAGTGACTCCGGATAGGACATAACTATATTGCACCAACATGTGTGTGACTTCGCATAACATAGATTATGTTAAATAGTGGAAATTGCCTGCGTTATTTTATAATAATAACAAGTGATTAGATGGAATCTGGTTTTATACTTTGCTAAGCAAACCTATCTCGGTGTCCGAAACAAGTTGACCGATATAGCATAATTCCCTGTAGACAGCTCGCGGGCAGCGTACCCTCGAGACCTTTTCGGGGGCGAGCGATAATTTGATCGGCAATCGCTTGAAAACCAGATTCCGCCGTAGATCAACGGCTTTTCGAATATTCATTGGGTGTGGCCTGTAAGGTGAGAGTATTTCCGTTTTGCATCATGTGGAAATATTTCAAGGTATTCATGCCAGTAACCTAAGGACTACAAAAAGCAATACCGAGCGACATATAGCAACTCTTTAAGGAACCTCTGATTAATTCCCCAAAACAGCAAGCGGTATAATATTTCAACGAAATCGCGGTAGAGACGACACCCATGGACCAGCCCCAACAACTCAGCTTTGCCGATGCCGAATACGCTAACAAAGGCAAAGTCACCCGGCGCGAGAAGTTTCTCGACCAGCTCGAAGGCTTATTGCCGTGGTCGCTGATGGTGGCGGTGATCGAACCGCATTATGCGTCTGGTCAAGGACGCGGGCGCAAGCCGTTTCCCTTGAATGCGATGCTGCACGTGCATGTGGCGCAGATTGTCTACAACTATTCCGATCCTGGAATGGAAGATGCGCTCTACGAGATTGAATCGCTGCGACGTTTTTGCGGTGTCCGCCTGGAAGGCGTGCCAGATGAAAGTACGATTTTGCAGTTCCGGCACCTATTGGAAGCACACGGGCTCACCGAGCAGATCTTTCAGGCGATCAACCAAACCTTGGGAGAGCGAGGGCTGTTTCTAAAAGCCGGCACCCTCGTCGATGCCAGCCTGATTGCCGCGCCGACCTCAACCAAAAACCAAGACAAAGC
>NZ_LUUK01000133.1 GCF_001644025.1 Methylomonas koyamae | reverse complement strand
CTGTTAAAGGACCGCTTACCATATTGCTTTGGGTTCAGGAACAGTTCGCATACTCAATTCTTCCGTTTCCAGTTGTTACGATCATACTCGGTATGGGTTAGCACGTTGCGGATATACACTTTGCGCCGGTTATAGTGGATTGAGCTCGGATGGGTAGAGGCAAAGCCGAAACCCATCACGAAGGCCTTAAATCATTTGATGGGTTTCGCTGTCGCTCTACCCGTCCTACCTTGATTAATCTGGCCAAAGTCCGGTAGTACGCACCGCGTAGCTTTTGGCGTTCGTTGTCAAGATGCCCTCTCAATGGTACGCGATGCGTGCCCTACATATTCTCGAAAATTTAGACCATTGTTGTCATCCGGCGCCACTTTGATTGCGCCGCGTGCCGTTCCTGCCGGATTGCCAGAAGATCGATAGGTGTAGGCGGCTTGGCTTATCCGTAGTTCGCTATTTTCCGAATCGTCAGTTTTTAAAGCGATTCGGTATAAATTTAGACTAGCAAAAAAAATCATTCATTTTCTCTAAAAACTGTCTGCGCTTTAACACTCGGAATGAGCTGTCGTTCCGAGTGTCCGGCAATTCGTTTTAAGGAGATTTCGATGAATCAAAATTTAATTTCGATCAATTTTACCGACAGCGCGCTCGCTGAAATCGATGCGGCGCTGAGTGTTTTGGAAAACCACTTCGCCGGTTTTCTTAGCCTGTCGCCCGACGAGCGGCGCAATCTGGCCAAGATGGGCGATAAGACCGAAGCTTTTTGCCGGCAGACGTTGATCGTCTCCGGTCAAAATCGGCAAGCCTTGCCGCCGAGTCTGGATATGGGGGAAGCCGTGGCCGACTTGACCGCGCTGGATCAATTGCGTCCGCGCCTGCACCGTTTGCGAGAGTTAATGACTCGCGGCGACGATACCGACATGGCGCTGGGTAGCGATATTTACAGTTTCTGCTTGGACGCCTATGCCTCGTTAAAGATCGCCGGCAAGGGCGCCGCGCTGGAAACCTTGCGCGAAGCCATGTCGGTGCGTTTTAATCGCGGCGCTAAAGCCAAAGCGGCCAGCTAAGCCCCGCCAACCGTCCCCATTCCCTTGCCCTGCGGTGCGCCGGCCGGCCCGGCTCGCCGCGATCGGCGCCGATTTTATCTTAAGTGTGTTTCGGCTATCGGCACGGTGCCCGGCGCCAGGTTTATCGGGCTTAGCGCTCGGTTCGCGAGCTTGGCGGGCCGTGTTGCTCGCTAGTAGACGATTGCCGCCGGATGCCCGGACCCAATCGAAAGGCATCTCGCCTTGCGCGCAAGGC
>NZ_LUUK01000132.1 GCF_001644025.1 Methylomonas koyamae | reverse complement strand
ATCGTCGATGCCGTGTCCTGGCGCATCCTGCTCGAAGACCTGCAAAGCCTCTACCAGCAAATCCAGCAAGGCCAAACCCCACAACTGCCGGGCAAAACCGCCAGCTATCAAGCCTGGGGCAGGGCGCTGCAAGGTTATGCCGAAAGCCGACACCTACAAGCCCAACGCGGCTACTGGGAGGCGCAATGCGATAACCCCGCTTCAAATCAAGAAAAAGCGCCAGCAAGCAGCGCGCCTCCCATTTGGCCCTGCGACCAGCCGCAAGGCCGAGCGCAAAGCCGCGACCGCGTCAGCGAAAGCCTGACCTTGAATATCGAACGCACCCGCCAGTTGCTGCACGACGCCAACGGCGCCTACCGCACCCGCATCCAGGAACTGCTGCTGGCGGCCCTGGCGCAAACCCTGTGCGACTGGAGCGGTCAAACCGACATTGCCGTTGCTTTGGAAGGCCACGGCCGTGAAGCCGAGTTGATCCCAACCGAACACCCGCCAATCGGCCTCGACCTCAGCCGCACCGTCGGCTGGTTCACCAGTTTGTATCCGGTCAAACTCAGCCCGCAAACGACCGCGGCCGACACGATCAAAACCGTCAAGGAACAACTGCGCAACGTGCCGGACAGCGGTTTGGGTTACGGCGTGTTGCACTACCTGAGTCGCAATAGCTCACACGCATCCGCCGAACCCAACCTGCCAGCGGCCCACATAAAGCCGGCCAAACCTCAAGTCCTGTTCAACTACCTGGGTCAACTCGACAGCAGTTTCAACGACGACGCCTTGCTGCAACCGGCCGCCGAAGACAGCGGCGACGAACGCGACCCGCACGCGCCCTTGGCCTACGAACTGGAAATCAACGGCGAAATCTACCAGGGCCAACTGCGGCTGCAATGGAGCTACAGCCGCGAGCGTTACCAAGCACGAACCATCGAAAACCTGCTCGAACGTTACCAACAGCACCTGAACCGACTGCTCGACCACTGCCTGCGAGCCGAACCGAGCTTGACCCCCAGCGACATGCCGCTGGCCCAGCTCAATCAAGCCCAGCTCGACGCCCTGCCGATCGCACACCGCCAAATCGAAGACCTCTACCCGCTGTCGCCCATGCAGCAGGGGATCTTGTTTCATGCCTTGC
>NZ_LUUK01000131.1 GCF_001644025.1 Methylomonas koyamae | reverse complement strand
CTCGGATTCGGTTAGCGCATGCCCGGGCGTGTATTGACGTTGCGGCCGAAGGTCTTCAGCCAGGGTTTCACGGGCTTGCCAGCGCTGCAAGGTGCGCGGACTCAGGCCCAGCATGGCACAGGCTTGGTCTTGGCGGGCACCGGCGGTTGTCGCCTCGGTGATGGCATCAATCAGATTTTGGCGTTGCTGAAGGGATGTCATTCGACCTCGCCCCCCAACAACGCCCGGACCTTTTTTTGCAAGATCAGCAAAGCAGCGGCTTCAGCCAAGGCTTTATCCTTACGGTTGAGTTCGCGTTCAAGACGCTTGGCTCCCTTCGGCTCCGCTCAGGGAACGGTTAGGTCCGCACGCTCCCTGAGCGGAGTCGAAGGGGCGTGCGGGCCTGCGGTTTCTACACTAGTCGCGGTCGTGGTGGCGGTCGTCCCGGTCGAAGTCGAACAGTGTCATCAAGTCGCCGACCGCCGGGCCGTTCACGGGCCGGTAAGGGTTTTCGGCGCGCGCCAGCGGATTGGGCAGATTGTCGCGGCTACGCGGCGAAATCGTCGGCAAGTGCCAGTTGCGTTCAATGAATTTCAAGATCGACGCATGATCGTTGTAGGTATGGTCGACGTGGCCTTTCTTGGCGTAGGGCGATACTACCAGTAGCGGAATCCGGGTCCCGTCGCCGAAGAAATCGACGGCTTGCACATAGCCGGAGTCGTAATAGCCGCCGCCTTCGTCGGTGGTGACGACGATGGCGGTGGATGCCCACAGCGCCAGATTGCTCTTGACTTGAGCGATCAGGTCTTGCAAGAACATTTCGTATTGATCGGCGGTCGAGTCGGCGGGATGGCCGGCCAGGGCTTCGAAGGGGCGCACGTAAGACACCGCCGGCAAGGTGCCGTTGGCAACGTCGGTCAGGAAGGCGGAGTAGTTTTGCAGCTTGGCTTCTTCCGCCGGGTTTTTCATGATGCTGCTGAACCCGGTCAGCGGGTCGCAGATGCCGCAGTAGGCGTGGAACAGCAACGGTATGCCGTTGACGCCGCCGGCAAAGGTGGTGGCGTCGTCGCCCCGGTCGGCACTGTAATATTTCCAGGAGACGTTGTGAGCGGTCAGTACGTCGGCAATGGTACGCAGGCTTTGCGGCGGCAGCGTGAATTGGTCGGCGCCGAGCGAGCGGGGGCTGGCGCTGGTTTGGTTCCAATACAAGTTGTAGTTGTTGACCAGATAGTAATGGTCTTTTTCGCAATTGTTTTTGCGCAGGCCTTGGCGGATCAGCTCGGCGTTGACGGCCGCGACGCCCGGTTGGGCCGAATCGGCGCAATTGACGTAGGAGCCGCCGCCGTAACCGTCTTGGGTGTAGTAGTTGTTGCTGCCGGCCACCGGATTGGGGTTTTCGATTTGGTTGGCCCAAGGTTTTGCGGCGCTGCCGTCGAGTTTGGTCGGGTGGGTGAAATAGGCCGCGTGGCCGGTGACCAGGGCCAGGAAATTGGCGCCGGTACCGCCCTGGACCGATTGATGGTAGTTGTCGCTGATGGCGTAGGTGTCGGCGAGGGCTTTGAAAATCGGCGCGTCGCCGGTATTCATATTGTAAAAGCCCATCGAGATGGCGCCTTCCATCGGATTGAAGCCGCCCGCCGGGTAGGGTTTGCCGTCGGAGCCGGTGCCTATGCTTTCTTCGACCCACACGAATTTGTCGTGTTTGCCGCCGTCGAGGTCTTGCCACATTTGAAAGAACCGATGCACCGGGTCGCCGGTGTATTCGTTGTAAGGCGCGTATTTGCTGATTTGATAGGGGCCGTTGGGCAGGTTGCTGGGAAAGCGGTTATCCAAGATGCCGGCGGTTTGGCCGATGGCGTAGGTAGTATAGGGTTGCGGTAGGCCGAGGTCGTAATCGCCGATGGATTCGGTGACGACCCGGTAGCGGTCGGTGGCGCTGCCGACCCGTTGCTTGGACAGATCGAAGCGGGGGCCGGGTTCGCCGTCGGCGGTGATGATGCCTTTGCTGAGCAAGTTGTCGATGTGTTGGCCACGTTTGGGTTGGTAGGCGCCGAACAGGTTGTCGAAGGTGTGGTTTTCGCCAACGATGACGATCACGTGCTTAATCGGCGTGGCGGTTTTATGTTCGTCTTGCGCTTGCGCCGGGGCGCTAAGCATTAACGCCGATGCGACAGCCGTCGTCAGCGGATAGATAGAGCGGAATTTCGTGGTTCGCATGGACGATCACTCCAAATTCGAATGCATCAAGGGAGGGTTGCGCCATCACGATGAAGGGATGGCATGCGGCAGCCTAAAGCGTGTTTATGACGCGACGATGAAGGAGGGGCGGCGTTTGAAAAAATAGTCTTCGCCCGGCCCGAACCGAATGCCCGCGATCAATCGGGCCGGGTTCATCTTGGCCTACTAGCATAGCGAGCGCGAAGCGGCCAAGCGCGACCGGCCGAATGCCCAAACCTTGTTCGACGATTTGCGGACCCGTTTTCCCGGCGGTTCCAGCGCCGAGCCGGCGCCGGCCAGTTGAGGTCGGTCAGGCTGACGCCGGGCAAAACCGGGTATCGCCGGCTCGGCGCCGGGTATCGTTGGTTCGGCGCCGGACAAAAAGACTCGACGCCGAGTATCGCCGGGGTAAAAACTGACGGAACGCTGGTACGCGATCGCGGCATCGGACCAACCGGCCGTTTCGCGGTCGGCCGGTTTGGCGCCGTCATACCGGGCTTCTGTTTAAATCCGGTCCTATCGATCACCGGTATTCCGTTCGGGTTGAGTTTGGCTAAGTCCAGGCCGGCGTGCCTTAGACGGGGCTAGGGCGGGGGCTTAAATTCCTCCGTCCGATGTTCCGGACCGGATGGGCACCGGGCGCCGGGCGCGGGCGGATTTTTTAACGGTCGGCCGTGGGCCGGCGAATTTTAATGTTGGGAGAGTTTGACGATGAGCGATACTTTGCTAAAGGATTTGATGTGGTTTAAGCGCCGGCCGGCGGCTTGGGCGCTGGCGTTCGGTTTGGGGATGGCGGCCGCGCAAGCCGACGCGGCGGCGGTCGATCGGGCCGCGCCGGCTTGCGCGTTACAGGGCATGGCGGACGGCAAGGCCTTGCACTTACAACAGTTCAAGAATCAAGTCGTGTATGTGGATTTTTGGGCGTCCTGGTGCGGGCCATGCATGCAATCGTTTCCGTTTATGAACGAGTTGCAGCGCCAACACGGCGCCCAGGGCTTGCAAGTGGTCGCGGTCAATCTGGACGAGGACGCCGCCGATGCTCAGGCGTTTTTGACCAAGGCCCGCCCCGGTTTCGCGGTGGCCGCCGATCCGAGCCGGCAGTGCGCCAAGGACTTCGCGGTGGAAGCCATGCCGTCGTCGTTTTTGATCGACCGCCAGGGCAAGCTGCGCTACATCCATAAGGGTTTCCGGTCCGGCGAGGTGGACGAATTACAAGGCGTCCTCAAGCAGTTGCTGGCCGAGCCGGCCAGCTTGTAGGCGAGGGTGGGGATCGGCGATAGTCGGGTTACACTAGGCTTTTATGCCCTAGGAAACACCCGACCGGCCGTCGACCATCGCCATTCGTTTCGCATTAACCCGCCATGAAACCGAAAAAACCCAGCAAACGCCGTCCGTTAACGTTTTACCGCCGCGAATTCCAAGCCATGGGGACGCCGTGCGAAATCCAATTGTTCGCGATCAGCGCGGCGGCGGCCGGCGCGGCGGCGGATGCGGCGATCGCGGATGTGCGGCGCCTGGAGGCACGCTATTCCCGTTACCGAGACGATAGTTTTTTATCGGAGATCAACCGGAGCGCGGCGCTTGGCGGTTCGATCGCGGTGGACGACGAAACCGCCAGCTTGCTGGATTATGCGCTGACCTGCTACGAGCAAAGCGAGGGCTTGTTCGACGTAACTTCCGGGATTTTGCGCCGGGCCTGGAAATTCGATGCCGGCCGTTTGCCCGAGCCGGCCATGCTGGCGGCGTTGCTGGAGAAGGTGGGCTGGCACCGGCTGTGCTGGCGCCGGCCGGAATTGACGTTTTCGGTCGCCGGCATGGAAATCGATTTCGGCGGCGTCGTCAAGGAATACGCCGCCGATTGCGCGGCGACGATCTGCCGCAAGCACGGGGTTCAGCGCGGGGTCGTGAATTTGGGCGGCGATATTCGGGTGATCGGTCCGCGCGGCGACGGCAGTCCCTGGCGGGTGGGTATTCGAGATCCGCGCCGGCAGGGCGGCTTGCTGGATACCTTGAACTTGTACGAGGGCGCGGTGGCCAGCAGCGGCGATTACGAGCGTTGCATGGTCATCGACCAGGTGCGGTACGGGCATATTTTGAACCCGAAGACCGGCTGGCCGGTACGGCATTTGGCGGCGGTGACGGTGGTCGGCGATTTTTGCGTGGTGGCCGGTAGCGCTTCGACGATCGCGATGCTGAAGGAAGGCGACGGCGTCGAGTGGTTGGAGCAACTGAATCTGCCGCATTTATGGGTTGATGTGGCCGGTCGAGGCGGAGGGTCGTTGTTCGGTCCGGACGAGCCAGCGGCGCAGGGCGCGGGTTCGCCGCGCTGAGCGCTGATTTTACGCTCAAGCTTTCGCCGGCTCGGCCGATAACCCGGTGGTCCGTCCAGTCGGGCGGACAGTGTTCAATCCATGGGAGATCGACATGTCATCCATATCGGGAGTGGGCTCCACGCCGTACGTTCCTCTCGTCAATCAAGCGAAGCCGCCCGTAGAGAACCGGCAGCCCGCGCCGCAACCGGTGCAACCGGTCGCGAAAGATGCCGATGGGGATAACGACGGTAGTAAAGGTAGAAACATCGATACTTACGCTTAGATTCGGGTATCGATAGGAGCAGTAGCGATCGGGCCGGTAATTACCGG
>NZ_LUUK01000130.1 GCF_001644025.1 Methylomonas koyamae | reverse complement strand
TTGCGCGCAAGGCAAAAAGCCATTCGCGCAAGTCTCGGAATCCCAATCGCTAGGCTAAAAGTCTTTCGAGCAAGCGAACTAGAATCGCCGGCAGGGTATAAAACGATTAATCCAGTCCGAAATTGGGGTGTGTCCCAAATTTTGTGTAAACGGAGGTATTCACGGCAGTTGGAGTGTGGTTGCCTGCAATGCGTTGAGAATGCTTGGGTAGTCGAAATTTTCCGCCAACTTCGACAGGTTTTTGTAGAGGACTAAATCGTAAGGGAGAACTTGCTCGATCACCGTGTTGATATGTTCTTGTTCCAGGCTTTTTAACGCCTGGATGAGTTCGTTGCGTAATTCTTGGGGCAATACGGATAGTCTTTCAGTCGTCAATTGCAGGGTATCCGGTTCGGTCGGCTGCGAGTCGGTATAAATATATTGCACGCCTAATTGTCTGGTCAGACATTCGTAGATTTCGTTAAAGCGGTAGGGTTTGCGCACGAAGTCGTCCATCCCCGCATCCTGCATTTCTTGCTGCTGTTCCTTGAAGGCCGAGGCGGTGACGGCGACGATCTTTACCGTTTGACCATCTTGCAATTGACGCAGGCGTTTGGTGGCTTCTATGCCGTCCATGATCGGCATGCGCCTATCCATCCAGATCAAGTCGGGGCGCCATTCTTGGAACACGTCCAAACATTGCCGGCCGTTCTCCACTATTTTCACGACGAAGCCTAAGTCTGTCATCAGGCGGCTGAGCAGCAATTGATTCTCCCGTTGATCCTCGACAATCATGATTCGATACCGAGGCGTTCCTGGTATCGGACTCACCACTTCGCCGGGTGTTCGAATTTCCGGTCCATGAATATCGGCAGGGCTTGCCAGTTCCAGCGGCAAATCCACCCGGAACAGCGATCCCTTACCCGGCGTACTCTCGACGGCGATGCTACCGCCCATCATCCGCACAAACTGGCGGGTGATGGTCAGCCCCAAGCCGGTGCCGCGTTGTCCGCCTCCTTCCGTCAGCTGTACGAAAGGCTCGAATAGGCGCTGATGATCTTCAGGCGCGATGCCGGGTCCAGTGTCCTCGACTTCGATCAATATGTGCTGGCGGGCGTTGTTCTTGACGCCCAAACGCAGCGTCACGCCGCCCTGCTCGGTGAATTTCACGGCGTTATTGATCAAATTAATGATGATTTGACGAATGCGGGCTTCATCGGCCTTGATATAGCGCGGGAACTCGGATGACTGATCCAGGGTCAGCGACAAGCCTTTTTCCCGAGCGCGGAGTTGCATCATTTCAGTGACTTCCCGCACTAGCCCGCCTAAATCGAAGGCGGTGGTTTCCAGTTGCAGCCGTCCGGCTTCGATCTTGGCGACTTCCAGTACGTCGTTGATCAGGGTCAAGAGATGTTCGCCGCTGCGGTTGACGATATCGAGGTTTTCGCGCTGGTGTTCGGTTAGATGCGGATCGCGGCGCATGATATTGGAGAATCCGAGTATGGCATTCATCGGTGTGCGTAGTTCATGGCTCATATTGGCCAGGAATATGCTTTTGGCCTTGTTAGCGGCTTCGGCGGCATCTCGTGCTAACAACAGTTCCGAGGTCCGTTGCCGAACGGTATCCTCCAACCGGTCCTTGTAGCTCAACAACTCGGCCTCTGCCTGTTTGCGCTCGGTAATATCCAATGAGGTACCGATAAAGCGCACCGGTCGCCCATCCTCGTCGAAATAAGGCTCGCCGCGTTCATGGATGTGTTTCACGCGGCCATCCGGGAATAGCAGTCTGTGCTCGACCTGATACAAGCTTTTATCGATGATCGCCTGGTTATAGGCTAATGTCACCTTGTCTCGGTCTTCGGGGTGCACCGTCGCTAAGAATGCGGCAAACGTCGCTTCAAATTGCGTCTTGTCGATCTCCCAAATACGGAATATTTCGTCGCTCCAAATCAACACATCGTTGATCATATCCACATCCCAGCTACCAATGTGGCCAATACGTTGCGCCTCTTCCAGCGCCGACTGACTACGTTGCATCGCTTCCTGGATCCGCTTGCGCTCGGTAATGTCCATGTTGGTGCCAATCATGCGCAGAGGCTTGCCTTCGCTATTCTGTATCGTCTGCGAGTCCGCCTTGATATAGCGGCAGGAGCCATCCGGATGAATGATGCGGAATTCAGGCGAGTACTCGCGCTCGCCCCGCAGGGCGGCCTGAATTTCTCCGTCTATATACGCCTTGTCCTCCGGATGAATGGTCCGTATCCAAGCGTCGTAATCGCCACTGAAGCCGCCTCGTTGAATACCGTAGAGTTGGTACATCGAGTCATCCCACACCAACTCGTTCTTGACGATATCCCAGTCCCATATGCCGATCTTGGCGACGCGTGTGGCCAGTTGCAAGCGCTCCGACGAAAGACTCAAAGCTTCGTCGGCCAGCTTACGCTCGGTGATGTCTATCGCCACGCCATCCCACACCGTTAGATCGTTGACCAATCTGGGTCGGGAATTTATCTGAAACCAACGGTTTGTTCCATTAGCATGCAAAAACGGCAGTTCGATTGAGAAATCGCTTAATCTCCTGGCGCTGTCTGCTTCCGCTTCCTCAAGCAAAACCTTATATTGCGGGTCTAATTGAGTTAATAGCAATGCGGAATGCTTCAGAACTTGTTCCGCTTTTAGTCCATGCGCCTTTTCAACGCCGGCGCTGATAAATTTAAATTCACGCTCGCCATCCGTGGAGATTGTATATTGAAAAATATAGCCATTGGGTAAGTTGTTACCAATGGAACGCAGTTGCTCTTCGTTGGATTTAACGATTTGCAAAAGGTGAAAAGTCGAAACTTTCTCATTTTTTAACTTAATGTTCAGTATTTTTATTCTAACAGTCGTTACCAGCAATGCCAGTACAATGACGCCGAATACAATAATTTGCCAAGAATATTGCTTCAAAAAATCCAGCAGGGTGATTCGATCGATGCGATCGTACGGAGGGGCGTGTATTGCATGTAAAAGTTCGTACACCGGGGAATAATTGGCAGGCAGATCAAAGCCGCCAATAGTTAGCTTATCGATTAACTCCCGGTTGTTGTTCATGGAGAGCAGCGTGCTCACCAAATCGCGTTTTAACTGTGGGTCGATATTGCTGACGGACACTAGCGGCCACTCCGGGTACAATATCGTCGAATGTCGATAAGGGTAGCCGGGAGAATTCATGGCATGAATGATTTTAACGCGATTGAGATCGACTTTATCCTCCTCGGCCATATGCTCCAAAATACCGGAGCGGATAAACCCAACCTCCGCTCTGCCGGCGAGCACTTCTTCAACGACTTTATCCTGCGGCATGCCGGTAAAAACGATATCTTTCAGATTAGGTAAATCTAAGCCCTCCGCCTTAAACAAGTATAGCTGCGCCTGGTAACCCCCCAGCGAATCTTCAAAAACGGCTGCTATTTTGCGGTTTTTAATGTCGGCTAAAGAGTTAATATCCGTATGATCCTGAGTCGTGAATATGATGCCGCCAAAACTACTTAAACTGTAATTAGCTTCGCGATTAATTAAAGTTGCCAGCGGCTGAGTTAAGTTGAATTTATGCGAAAGCAGTACATAATGCGAAGGGTTGGTCAACACAAACTCAAAACGGTTTTCTTCTATCGCCCGTACAAGTCCCGGATAATCGAGTACTTTTACCTCAAAATGATAACGTGGAAGCGATTTTGTCAAATATTCGGCCAAGTTATTCCATCTCGCCTGTTCCTGTGGGATGGGCCGAGGGGATAACATCCCGATGGTTACAAGCTCTTCTGCCGAAATAGCGGTGCAAAAAAGCAGTATGAAAAAAAATGAAATGACTTTTGCCGACATATTCTGTTTATAGGTATACGAGAGCTCAAGGAAATTGAATATGTTTATAAGCGTCTAGGAGCCTGTCGGACTT
>NZ_LUUK01000129.1 GCF_001644025.1 Methylomonas koyamae | reverse complement strand
AGTCGGTGGCGTTCCAGTCTTCGAGACAACGCTTTCGTTCTTGGGCCTCAAGCAAGGCAAACTCGGCCAACGGTTTAGCGCCGGCCGACAACAGGAAATTCAACGCCGATTTAAAATGCGCCAACAGCCTGTTGACGGTAGCGGCGGCAAAAACCTCGGCTTGGTACATGGCCTTGATTTGCAATTGCTCGCCCGGCACGACGACCAGCGTCAGCGGATAATTGGTTTGTTCCTTGAACTGCGCGGCAACGATTTTCAAACCCGCCTGTTCGTCATTCAGCAAGCCGGCGTCCAACGGATAATTTTCCAACACCAACAAACTTTGAAACAAAGACTGGCCGGCCGCATGGCGGCCGCTGCATTCCATGATCTTGCTCAACGGCAAATAAGCGTGGGCATCGCGCTTGAACTGTTCGGCGGTCAGCGCTTGCAGCCAATCACAGGCCGATTGCCGGTTATCGATATGGGCCGCGACCGGAATCGTATTGATGAACAAGCCTACGACAGACTCAATCCCCGGCAATTGCGGCGGCCGGCCGGAAACCGTCATGCCGAACACGACGTTTTGCTCCGAACTGTACCGGCTCAGGATCAAGGCCCAGGCCGCCTGCAACAACACCGCCAGCGTGGTGCGCTCCTGTTTAACGAAAGCGCCGATGCGGCCGCTTAATTCCGCCTCCCAAACCGTCGCCGCGTCGGCATAACCGGCAGAGGTTTTCGGTTCGACGCAAGGCAGCACGGTCGCGGCCTGAATCGCCGCCAACTGTTGTTGCCAATATTGCATGGCCGGCTGCGGGTCTTGCTGTGCCAGCCAATGCAGATAATCGGCAAACGGCCTGAGCGGTTTTGCCTGGTAGGCCTGTCCCTGCACCAACGTTTGATACTGCTTGGCAACGTCCTGCAAAACCAAAGGCAAGGACCAGCCATCCATCAATAAATGATGGTAACTCCAGAGTAAACAATATCGCTGCTCGCCCAGTTTAATTAAGCTCAAATGCGACAACGGGCCACGGCTGACGTCGAAGCCTTGCCCGGCTTGTTGCTGCTGCAATAACGCCTGCCGTTGCCGCTGTTCGTCGGCCGCCATGTAGCTCCAGTCCAGTACCTGCCACGAGCAAAACCCGGTTTCGATCAATTGCTGATAAGGCTTGCCGCCGCTTTGTTGCCAAATAAACACCCTTCTTAAAGCATCGTGGCGCAGAAAAACCGCCCACCAAGCTTGTTTAAACAAATCGGCTTGCAGATCGCCCTCGAACGTCAAAACCATCTGTTGGCAGTAAACGCCTTTGTCGTCATCGTACAAGGCATGAAACAGCATGCCTTCCTGAGTCGGCGACAAGGGCAGGCATTGGTTATCGCCTTCGGCGGCGGCGACCATCGATTGTTCGGTTTGTTTAGCCAAGCCTGCCAATTCGGCAATCGTCTGGCCGAGAAATAAATCCTCGACGCGCAACTCAAGACCCGCCTCTCTGGCTCTGGCCACGATCTGAATGCTTAA
>NZ_LUUK01000128.1 GCF_001644025.1 Methylomonas koyamae | reverse complement strand
TGAATCCCGGCCGACCCTCTATTACCAAAACGATGATCAATCCCTATACCATATCTTTCAACGGACGAACCGGTTAAATCATCATAGAATTGAGTAAACCCAGCGATTTGGGTTGGTTCAATTGTTTGATCTGAAATTAGTGGTCGCTTCATTGTCGATATATAAGCAGCTCTTAACGCGCCGAACGAAGAATAATCCCACTTTACTCCAACCTTAGGATTAATTTTGGTTGTTTCACCCAAGCTAACACTATTCATCGAATCAATGCTTATTCCCGTGGTAATTAATAGACTATCAAACGGCTTAATGTTTGAATAAACGTATCCATTATAAAAGACACTGCCTCTATCTATATTAGAACTTGAACGAAAATTAAACCCATCAAAATCCGGATCACTCGGAATCGTAAAGCCAACGCGCCTGTCTACCAAGAGATTTTCATTCTGATTTAAATATCCAAATCCAGAAATAATATTCCCTAACACAAATTTTCTTAAATATTGTGATTCGAGATGATATGCCTCCGTATACAAACTTTGCTGATTATTTACGTTGTTTAAAAAAAACTCAGCGTCGTCCCAAAAAACATGTTGAGTACCGTCAACGATACTACGCGTAAGATGAGAAAACGAAGTAATGAAGTCGCTATCCTTATCAATCTTATAGCGCCCCGCCCCTCTCAATGTTGTTGTGTGGACATGTCTGCGAAAGGCATCATCGACATCATCACGAAAGAACGTTGATGACAAGTCGCCTGTTTCGGTTTGATTATCCCTAAATTCAAACTGGATATTTAGATCAGGATTAATAGCGTATTGTAGAAAAGCATTGTAAATATTAGAATCTACTTTATTATTAACCCCAACGCCATCAGTTGAATAATGGAACTGCCCAAGGCTATATGAGAGACGGTCGAGCACAGCTGAATGAACCGTCTCATTACCCCACGTGTTATTACTTCCAATAAGCCCAGATAGCTGCAAAGCAAAACGATCCCTAACATATAATGGATTGAATTCAGTAAATGTTTGCCTTGTAGGCCCTAAACCGTCCATTAGCAATGAGTTACTTTCCGCCAAACGCGGTTGTAGGGGAGTCATATTGGCAGGTTGGTATAATTGCGACTGGAGCAACTCACTCACACGCGAGATTTCATTTCTTGAATACGCAGAGTAACTGTCAGATAGCAGTCGATGGGCGGAATAATTGGCAGGATCCTGACCAATAGACCGCCACCCTTGCAGCAATCCCAGCCATTGAAAATTCAAATCACTGAATATTCTGCCTAAACTTGCACTTCTAGCCGCTAAATCTTCATCTAAATCAAATTTAGAACGATACACCGCCCGATTGTCATTCAGCTCAATCGCTTGCTGCATGTCGTGCAAGGCTTCTACCGGACGATTGGTGGTTTGCTTGCGAATTGCGTCGTAGAAGTAAGGCGTCGGGTCTTTGGGATCGCGCTGTTTGGCCAAATCGAACTGATCGCGGGCCAGCGGATCGCGGCGTTCTTCGTAATAGGCTTTGCCGAGATAGCTGCGGATCAGCGAATTGCCGGGGTCCAGCGTCGCGGCGATCTCCAGGTCCGCGCGGCCTTCTTCCAGTTCGCCGGCTCGAATCTTCGCCAAGCCCAGCCCCAGACGAGCCAATGGCGCCGTCGAATCCAACTTCACCGCATTCTCGAAGTGCTGCCTAGCGGCATCGATGTTGACGCGCGCCAGTTCGGCAAAACCGATCACGCTTTGAGTGCGCTCCAGGTTCGGGTCCAGTGCGGACGCCTTTTGCGCCGAAGCCAGACTTGCGTCGGTCAAGCCATTGGCCATTTCCAGTTCGGCGCGGCGCGCCCACGCCAACGCATCTTCCGGCGCCAATTCGGTGGCGCGCACGGCGGCTTGCAAGGCGTTGCTCAGTTCGAAGCGGCTCTGTTCGGCATAAGACAGCGCGCTCTGGGCCGGTACGGATTGCGGACTTGCAGCCACCGCGCGCCGCGCCAGTGCCAATGCGTCGTCCTTGGCATTCAGGGTCAACGCAGCCACCGATTGCAAGGCCAGCGCATCGGCATCGTTCGGATCGGCCGCCAACAAGGCCGCGACATCCTGCTTGGCCGCCTCAACCCGGCCGACGATCAGGCGCAACGCTGCCCTAATTTTCAAGCTGTCCCGACTCTCCGGCAACGCGTCCAGGTTTTTTAAGGCGGCGTCGATGCGGCCTTGCCGATAATCCAGCAACGCCGACTGCAATGACGGAGACAGCGACGACGCATTGGCCGAGACCAGCGGCGGGTAATAGAGCGCCCAGCTGACAGCGTCGGCGGGCCGCAAGTCGATGACCGCGCGAGGTGCCTGGCCCAGGCCGGCTTCGGCGCTTTGACCCGGCTGTAAACTGACGCTGCCTTGAGCGTTAAAAAAGCGGACGCCGCCTTCGTAAACCCAGAGCGCGGCTTGGGTGTCGTCGACACGCAACGCGAACTCGGTGCCTTCCGGACCGGCATTGGCGATCGGCGTGGTCACGGTCAGTCGTTTGGGCGTACGACTCAGAAAATGGACAAAGCCTTTCACCAAATCCAATACCGTCGGTTGATCCTGACTGATACCGTTTAAGGACAGAACCGTCTCTTTATCCAGGCGTAAGATTTCGTCATTGGGGAGTTGTAGAGAAACACGGCTATTCGCCTCGACCTTGACCCGACTACCCTCGCACAGGCGCTCGTCCAATACGGCGGCGCGCCATCGGTGATTGAACTCGACCGAAACCGACCCTTGCAACGAAACTAAGCGAGCCGCCCGTGCCTCTTCGCATTCGGCGCCGGCAATTTCAGTCTCGGAATAACTTTCTCCCGCGAATAAGGCCATGATTAGCAAAATCAAAGCACGCATAGTGGATCCGGATTTGGTGAATTATTGTTGTTGACCGATCATAGTGTGATATGAGTCGCAATATCAAGGTATTAATTCACTTTCAAGATTAAAATCAGATGAAAGTACGGAACTTTTTGCCAGTAGCTCGCGCCAACACAAACCCTTGCGGCCGAAAACTCGATGAATTCTTATATCGCGTTACTCGCTAATTCCGGCGATTGTCGGCAAAATACCCGTTGCAAATAGCCGCTCTAGCCGGCTATATTTTTTTAACTAGTCTGTCGTTCAAACTCACCATGTGCCTAGCTCTACCCGCCCAGATCATAGAAATCCAATCCGATCAACAGATGGCAACGGCATCCGTGGACGGCGTCAAAGTGGAAGTGTCGCTGGCCTTGGTAGACGACGTTGTAGTCGGCGATTACGTGTTGGTACATGTCGGCTATGCGCTTAATAAGATAGACGAAGCGGAGGCTCTGAAAACATTGGCATTATTTGCCGAGGCTGGTCTGACCGCGTCATGAAATACATCGACGAATTCCGCCAACAAGACTTGGCCAAGCAATTGGCCGGTGCGATTGCCGCAACCGTCGATCCAGGGCGGCATTACCGATTGATGGAATTTTGCGGAGGCCATACCCACGCCATTTTTCGTTACGGCGTTCAAGATTTGATGCCCGCCAACGTCGAGTTCGTGCACGGTCCGGGTTGCCCGGTTTGCGTACTGCCAACCGGCCGTATCGATAACGCCATTCAGTTGGTCGAACAACACGATGTCATCCTTTGCACCTACGCCGACTTAATGCGCGTGCCGGCCAGCGGCCATAACAGCCTGCTGAAAGCCAAAGCCGCCGGCGGCGATATCCGGATGGTGTATTCGACGCAAGATGCGTTGCGAATCGCTCGGGAGAATCCGCGCCGGCCGGTGGTGTTTTTTGCGATCGGCTTCGAGACCACCACGCCGCCGACCGCAGTCGCGATCCAACAAGCGCGGGCCGAGGGCCTAGCCAATTTCTCGGTGTTCTGTAACCACGTGCTGACGCCGGCGGCGATGCGGGCGATTTTGGACGCGCCGCAGCCGGTGGCGATCGACGCCTTTCTCGGCCCGTCGCACGTCAGCAGCGTGATCGGTAGCCGGCCTTACGAGGTCTTTGCCGAGCAATACGATAAACCGATTGTGATCGCCGGCTTCGAACCGCTGGACGTGATGCAATCGGCGCTGATGCTGGTCCGCCAACTCAACGCCGGCCGGCACGCCGTCGAAAACGAATATAGCCGAGCCGTCAGCCGCGACGGGAACCTCAAGGCGCAAACCTTGAGCGCCGAAGTGTTCGAGCCGCGCGCGACCTTCGAATGGCGCGGCCTGGGATTGATCGCCGACAGCGCCTTGCAAATCCGCGCCGAATATGCCGATTTCGACGCCGAGCGCCGCTACCCGATTCCGGAAATTCGCGCCAGCGACGTCAAGGGCTGCGAATGCCCGGCGATCCTGCGGGGCGCCAAAAAACCGCAAAATTGTAAACTGCTCGGCACCGTCTGCACGCCCGAGAACCCGATGGGGTCGTGCATGGTGTCGTCGGAAGGCGCATGCGCGGCCTACTGGTCGTACGGTCGCTTGCGCGGCGCATCGATGGAGGCAGGCTAAATCCGTTTTACCGCTTCGAGTTTATCGATTATCGTTGTATCTCCGTCGGTTCTCACCGACATTTCACTCAGCCACTCACACAGGAAGCCCACTATGGAACGTCGCGATTTTCTAAAACTGAGTACCGCCGCTTCGGTCGCCGGCCTCGCCGTCCCCGCGCTAGGTCACGCCGAAACCAAACTACCCACGCCGCAGGGCGAGCTGTTCTACACCCAAGAGTCGCAAGGTCGTTGGGCCGGCAAAGCCGCTACCCACCTGCCCGTCATCGAAATCAGCAAGGAAGGCGGCAAAACGCTGGTTAAAGTCACCACGCCGCACGAAATGAAGGGTTACGAGCACTACATCGTCAAACACATACTGCTCGATAAAAATTTTAAATTCCTCGCTGAACACATGCTGGACCCGGCCAAGGACACAGTACCGGTTTCGACCTTTCCGCTGGAAGGCTACAGCGGCGCGCTCTACGCACTCAGCGTATGCAACAAGCACGACACCTGGTTGAACGGCGCGGAGGTTTGATTTTAACGGCACAGCTACCGGCCAGACATGCGTCGGTAGCGCACGCTACCATACCAATAAACATGGCAGTCCGATGAGTATTTTCGGCCCATTGCTGTTCGGGTTGGGCAAGCTCGATCGCAAATCGGAGGGGGGATTTTGGGGGGTATCCGTTCGAGGAATTATCGGCTACGGTTACCTCGACTAGCCATCAAGGCCGCACCCCAGCCCAAGCACTACAACGACTCAACATTTAGGCTAAATCCCGGCAACTATCGAACATGGAAGACGACTCGACCGACTCCTACATCAGCCGTGTTAGGGCGATTTTTCTAGAGCTGGGCATTCCCGCTGACTTGCCCGACACGCGCGGGCTGCAGCTGTGGCGAGAACCGGAGCGCTTGGTGGATGTGATGTCGCCTGGCGCCGCCAAGCCGTTTCAATTAGGCCCGGAGGCCGCCGCGGCCTGGACGATCCTGCAAACGGCCGCGACCGATGATGGCGTGGAACTAAGATTGCTATCCGGCTTTCGAGGGCTGGATTTTCAAGCGCAACTGATCCGCCGCCAGTTAGCGCAAAGTCGGACGCTGGAAGTCGTTCTTAAAATATTGGCCCCACCCGGTTACAGCGAGCACCATAGCGGCTGCGCGGTAGACGTTGGCACGCCCGGCTGCCCCGGCCTGGACGAAGATTTCGAAAACACCGCCGCCTTCGCCTGGCTGTCCGAGCACGCCGGCCGATTTGGATTCACGCTGTCGTTCCCGCGCGGCAATCGCTACGGATATATCTACGAACCTTGGCATTGGTGCTACCGGATACGGTAGCCGATAGTATCGGGAGCCGACCAAGTCGGCCGGCTCCGCGACGCCAGCAGCGCCCTAGGGATTAGGACCGTTGTGACAGCTGTAGCAACTAACCCGATACCCGGCCGGCCAATTTTTAGTGCCGAACTCGCCCGCGTTAATGGTTTTCGCCACCTTGACTTCGCTCAGCGGCGTCCCGGCACTCGTCGTGCCGTGACAATAGCTGCAACCGCTTTTGCCGGCATCTTCGTGCTGATGGACCCAGGCATTGCCCGTGGTGTGCATACCGTGTGGACCGCCGTTCACCGTATTCGGCACCGTGGTATGACATGCGCTGCACTCGGCAATCGGACCGGCATGGCCTTGCAAGGCGATGCTTTGCAGATTTTCGTCGGCGTGACTGGACGGGTACTCGGCATGCGTGGCACCGTGGCATGCCTCGCACTGCAAGCCGCCGTGGCCCTTGCTGAACCGATACAGATTCAGACCCGGCACCGGCGTATTGGCATTCGTCGCAAACGTGTGGTCGGCCGGCACGATGACCTTGCCGTTGGCGTCAACGCCGGTCGTGGCCCGTCTGCCGGTTGCGGCACTGTTATGGCAAGACTCGCAGGTAGGCTCCTCGAACCAACCTTGTCGAGCGCTGCTACCCACCGCTTTCAAATCGCCGTGGCAACTTTGGCAGCTCATCAGCGAATTGCCGCTGCTGTCGACGGCTTTACCCATCGCGCCACGTAGACATTGGGTTTTCGAACCGGGGTGGCATTGATAGCAAGATTCGCGGTTCGCGATGCTGTTCAGCGGCGTTTGACTGATAGGATCGAGTACCGAATCGCCGGCATGCTTGAGATGCAGGGCTTGGGTAAACGGCGCGATACCTGCAATTCCGCCCATCACGCTGACTTTGTTTTCCTTGTCGAAATAGGCGTTGCTGGCATGACAAGCGACGCACAACACCGGTTTGTGATTATCGTCCACTTGAGGCAACAAGCCGTTAGCGGAGTAACCGACACTGGCGGCGGCGGCTTGAAACGCCGCGCCGGCTTTATGCCGATCGTCGTGTAACTTCAGGATATTGCGTTTCCAGTCTTTCTCGACATCGTTGTCGAAAACCCAGCCGCCGGCCGGTTTGGCATTACTACGCGCCGGATCGTTGGCATCGGTGGATGCATGGCATCCCTTGCAAGTCATTTCGTCGCTGACCGGCAACGTCGTCGTCGTCGTGGCCAGAATCGTGCCGCTTGCGGTATCCTTGGCAACCACCTTGACGGTCGGATAAAAGTTTTTATTTCCGGCATCGTCGAACGGCGTCACCGGAATACCTTCGGCCTCGAACCAAGCGTAGGCGGCGTTGTAGGTCATCGGCGCTGGCGTCAACGAAGGCGTTTTATTACCCGCCATCGGCGTGCCGCTAGCCAGGCCGTCCAGGTTCACACCCACATTCTCCGCCGGATTTAGGCCGAACAAGTCGTCCACCCATGACCAAAAGTTGGTTTTGTCGGCACTGCTGGTATTGATCGAACCGCTGGTATCGGCAACCGCTTGGTAGGTCAGCGTGACATTGGTGCTCACCAACTTACCGCTTTTATTCTTGAGTTGCGCATGGAGCGTATTGTAAGGCGGCAGGATGGAAAACACCGAGAAGTCGGTGCCGTCCATGCAGTGCATGCCCAAATCGTTCCAGGCCATCAGCGAATACTCGCCCGAGACCGTGGCATTCAATACGGTCACCGCGACCGATTTCTCGGTCTTGCTATCCCGAATCGTGATCGTGGTGGCGCCGGCCTTCACCCCGGTCACCACCGCAATACCGTTGCTGTAACTAACGCCGGCGACCGAAGCATCCCCGGTTACAGCGCTGACGTTACCGCTGGCATTGCCGACCGTGATATTGGCGGTGGCACCGACATTCAGCGATATATTGCCGGGACTGACGCTTAACGAACTGCTAGACCGCGACACCACCTTAATCTTGGCCTTTTTATTGGATTTGGCATCCTTGACGGTTACCGTAGTGTCGCCGGTCTTCAAGCCTTTGACCGTGACGACAGCGTTGCCGTAAACCGCGCTGGCGACAGCGGCCTTGGACGACTTGACGCTCACCTTCCCGTTCGGATTGGCGACGTTGATCGTCGCGGTGTCGCCGACTCCAATTTCCAGTTCGCTGGGCGATATGGTCAATACCGGCGCGGC